>CP095846.1:2151075-2458372 GCA_023100825.1 Nocardioidaceae bacterium SCSIO 66511
GCGCGCAGCCGATGAGGAACACACCAGCAGTGCGTCGATCGCCTACGCGGGTTGACGACGTCGGCGAAGTCGTCGAAGCGATCGGGCGTCACGGGGTGCGTCTGCCAGGTCATCGAATCATCGGATCACATGGCGCCGACAGTCCGCGACGATCGGACCGGCGGGTACGCTCGCACGCGTGAATTCCGACGGGTTGTTCGACATCCCCGAGGCGCCGGAGCTGGCGCCGGAGGGTCGCGGGAGTCTCAGCGCCGCCGACCATGCGTCGGCCCCGCTGGCCGTCCGCATGCGCCCACGTACGCTCGACGACCTGATCGGCCAGCAGCAGTTGCTCGGCGCGGGCTCGCCGCTTCGCCGGATGATCGACGACGACCAGCCGATGTCGGTGATCCTGTGGGGTCCGCCGGGTACGGGAAAGACGACGATCGCATCGCTGATCAGTGCACACACCGATCGCCGGTTCGTGGAGATCTCCGCGGTGTCGGGCGGAGTCAAGGACGTACGCGAGGCGATCGACGGCGCGAAGCGGCGGTTGGCTCGCGGCGGCCGCGAGACGGTTCTGTTCGTCGACGAGGTGCACCGGTTCAGCAAGGCACAGCAGGACGCGTTGCTTCCCGGTGTCGAGAACCGCTGGGTGTCCCTGGTCGCCGCGACCACCGAGAACCCGAACTTCAGCGTGATCTCGCCGCTGTTGTCGCGCTCGCTGCTGTTGACGCTGGAGTCGCTGAGCGAGGACGACGTCGGTGTGATGATCGACCGCGCACTCGCCGATTCGGCCGGCCTCGACGGCGCTGTCGAGCTGACCGACGAAGCACGCGCCCACCTCGTACGCCTGGCGGGCGGTGACGGCCGCAGGGCGCTCACGTACCTCGAGGCGGCGGCCGGTGCCGCCGCAGCGCAGGGCTCGACGACCGTCGACGTCGACGCGGCAGCCGTGGCCGTCGACCGGGCGGCCGTGCGGTACGACCGGCAGGGCGACCAGCACTACGACGTGACGAGCGCGTTCATCAAGTCGATCCGTGGCTCCGATGTCGACGCAGCACTGCATTACCTCGCCCGGATGGCAGAGGCGGGCGAGGACCCGCGCTTCATCGCGCGGCGACTGATGATCCTCGCCAGCGAGGACATCGGCATGGCAGACCCGACCGCGCTGCCGACGGCCGTCGCGGCCGCACAGGCCGTTGCGCTGATCGGGTTCCCCGAGGCGCGCATCACGCTTGCGCACGCCGTTATCGCGCTCTCGCTCGCGCCCAAGTCGAACGCCGTCGTACGAGCGATCGGTGCCGCCGGTGACGACGTACGCGCCGGCAAGACGGGCGCCGTACCACCGGCGTTGCGCGATGCGCACTACGCGGGTGCGAAGAAGCTCGGACACGGGCACGACTACAAGTACGCGCACGACGCGCCGCGGGGCATCGCAGCGCAGCAGTACGCACCAGACGACGTACACGGTGCGGAGTACTACACGCCGACCGACCACGGGGCTGAGGCGGCGTACACCGAGCGGCTCGCGAAGATCCGCGCCATTCTCCGCGGCGACGACCGCTGAGACGTGAGAAGTTTCGCGCTGACCCGCTGATTCTTCACCGCTGACCCGTGACTTCTACTGTGCAGAACTCGCGGGTCAGCGCGAAACTTCTCACGTCTCAGCGTTGGCGGGGGAGGGCTACGCCACCACGGCGTACGACGGTAGGGTCGGCCCATGTCGACGGAGCAGTGGATAGCGCTGTTGGCGGTGGTCGTCGCGGTCCTCGCGCTCGGCGCAACCGCGTTGCTCGCTGTCGCGCTGCGCCGGATGCGCGCCGACGTCCGCCGCATTGCCGACGCTGCCGATGCTTCTGCATCGTCCGGGCCGTCCACGATCCCTGTAGCGGGCCAGTCGACCGGCGCCCCGGGCGAGGTCGCGACTGCATCGACGTCGGCGGCGGTGACCGTCACACCGATCCGACCCTCGACCGACCTGCCCGTCGCCACACCCGTTCCGCTCGGCGAGCAGCAGCCCTCCGACGAGCCGCAGATCGTCACCCGCGACGGTCGCGTGGTCGTCGTACCCTCGACCAGGCAGGTCGTCGAGGCGACGATGGGCAAACCGATGATCCGCGGTGCGGTGCTCGGCCACGGCCTGCGGTACGCGCTGCGTCCCGAGAGCCGCGACCGGCTCCGCGGCCTCATCCGCCGCGAGTACCGCCGACGCCGCAAGATCCGCCTCCGGGCGGGTCGACGGGCCGCGCGTACGGCAAGCATCCCGCCGCGCGATCTGCAGTCGTGGCTCGGCACTCCGGCAAAAAGTGGGTTGAACGTCGATCACGACGGAGGATCATGAAGGGTAGGACGCTATGGTTTCTGGTCGGCGCGGGTGCGGGTGTCTACACCAGCATCAAGGCGCGTCGGCTCGCGTACCGGCTCACCCCGGCCGGTCTCGCGGACCAAGCAGCAGCGGTCGGTCTGGGTTTCCAGGCCTTCGGTGACGAGGTACGCGCCGGTATGGCCGAGCGCGAGGCGCAGATCGCCGAAGAGCTCGGGCTGCCGCCGCAGCGCACCCCGCAGATGATCGAACAGAGAGGCAGCACCCGATGAAGACAGCGGAGATCAAGCGCCGCTACCTCGAGCACTTCGAGCGGCTCGGCCACACCGTGGTGCCCTCCGCCCCGCTGCCGTTCGACGATCCGAACCTGCTGTTCATCAACGCCGGCATGGTCCAGTTCGTGCCGTACCTCAGCGGCCAGCAGACACCGCCGTGGCAGCGCGCGGTGAGCGTGCAGAAGTGCATCCGGACCCTCGACATCGAAGAGGTCGGCAAGACGTCGCGGCACGTCACGTTCTTCCAGATGAACGGCAACTTCAGCTTCGGTGACTACTTCAAGGCCGGCGCGATCGAGTACGCCTGGAAGCTGCTCACCGATCCGATCGAGGCCGGCGGCCTCGGACTCGACCCGAACCGACTCTGGGCGACGACGTTCTCCAACGACGACCCCGACCTGCCCAACGACGACGAGGCGACCGAGCTGTGGCGCCGCTTCCTCCCCGAGGAGCGCATCCAGCGCCGCGGCATCGAGGACAACTTCTGGTCGATGGGTATCGCCGGCCCATGCGGCCCGTGCAGCGAGATCTTCTACGACCGCGGGCCGCAGTACGGTCAAGACGGTGGTCCCGTTGTCGACGAGGACCGGTTCGTGGAGATCTGGAACCTCGTCTTCATGCAGTTCGACGGCGACCGCGGTCACAAGGAGCCCGGGTTCAAGATCATCGGTGAGCTGCCGAACAAGAACATCGACACGGGCATGGGTCTCGAACGAGTCGCGTCGATCCTGCAGGGCGTCGACAACCTGTACGAGATCGACGAGGTCTTCCCGGTCATCGAGCGCGCGTCCGAGCTGAGTCGGCGTACGTACGGCTGGCATCAAGAGGACAACGTCCGGTTCCGCATCGTCGCAGACCACGTACGCAGCGCGCTGATGCTGATGAGCGACGGCGTGACCCCGGGCAACGAGGGTCGCGGCTACGTGCTGCGCCGGCTGATCCGCCGCGCGGTGCGCTCGATGCGCCTGCTCGGTGTCGAGGGGCCGACGATGCCGGAGCTGTTGCCGGTCAGCATGAATGCGATGAAGAACGCCTACCCCGAGCTGGAGGCCGACTTCGACCGCATCGCGAAGATCGCCTACGCCGAGGAGGACGCTTTCGCGCAGACGCTCGTCAAGGGCACGCAGATCTTCGACGCCGCAGCTGCCAACGCGAAGCAGACGGGCAACACGAGCCTCTCTGGCGATGAGGCGTTTCAGCTGCACGACACCTACGGGTTCCCGATCGACCTCACGCTCGAGATGGCCTCCGAGCAGGGCCTTTCGGTCGACGAGGAAGGCTTCCGCGGCCTGATGGCCGAGCAGCGCCGGCGGGCGAAGGCCGATGCCGCCGCGAAGAAGGGCCAGCACGCCGACACCACCGTCTACCGCGGCGCATTGGAGCGCTTCGGCGAGACCGAGTGGGTCGCGTACGACGAGCTGCGCACCGAGTCGCGGGTGAACCTGCTGATCGGCGACGCGGGCGAGCTTCCCGAGGCCACGGAGGGGCAGGTCGCGGAGGTCGTGCTGAGCCGCACCCCGTTCTACGCCGAGTCCGGCGGTCAGAGCGCCGACGGCGGCACGATCGTTTGGGACGGCGGCCGCGCCGAGGTGATCGACGTGCAGCGTCCGATCAACGGCGTCGTCGCACATCAGGTACGCGTACTCGAAGGTGCGTTGCGTCCGTCGTCGACCGTCGAGGCGACCGTCGACGAGCAGTGGCGGCTCGGTGCGTGCCAGGCGCATTCGGCGACGCACGTGATCCACGCCGCGTTGCGCCAGCATCTCGGCCCGACCGCGTTGCAGCGCGGTTCGTACAACCGGCCGGGTTTCCTGCGTCTCGACTTCGGCTGGAACTCCTCGCTCACCGACGAGGAGCTACAGCTGCTGGAGTCGACGGCAAACGACGCGCTGCGCCAGGACATCCCCGTGACGGCGTCGACGATGCCGCTCGCGAAGGCGAAGGAGATGGGCGCGCTCGCGCTGTTCGGGGAGCGCTATCCCGACGTCGTACGCGTCGTCGAGATCGACGGCCCGTGGTCGCGTGAGCTGTGCGGTGGTACGCACGTCGAGAGCACCTCGCAGATCGGCACCATGGTGCTCACCTCGGAGGGTTCGGTCAGCGCCGGCAGCCGACGGGTCGAGATGGTCACCGGCCGCGAAGGCTTCGGCTATCTGGCGAAGGAGCGCGATCTGGTGCATCAGCTCTCCGAAATGTTGAAGACGCCGCGAGAGGACCTCGCGAGCCGGGTCGAAGACATGGTCGAGCGGCTGCGTGCTGCCGAGAAGGAGCTGGAGCGGCTCAAGGTCGGCCAGCTGCTCTCAGCGGCGCCAGAGCTGGCCGCGGCGTCCAAGGACCTCGCCGGCGTCTCGTACGTCGGTCACCGCGCGCCGGACGGCGCGACGGCCGGCGATGTACGCAAGCTGGTGCTCGACGTACGCGGCCGGCTCGGCAATGAGCGGCCAGCCGTCGTCGCGGTGGTCGGCTCGGCGAACGGCAAGCCGTCGTGCGTTGTCGCGGTCAACGATCGCGCGCGAGAAGGCGGCTTCTCGGCGAACGAACTGGTCAAGGTCGCAGCCGAGATCCTCGGGGGCAGCGGGGGCGGCAAGGACGATATCGCGCAAGGTGGGGGAGTCGACGCGTCGCGCGCCGGCGCTGCGCTCGATGCACTCGAGCAACGCGTCGCGCAGCGGGCTACCAGCGTCTGATGCGTATCGGTGTGCGGCTCGGCGTCGACGTCGGTGACGCCAGGATCGGCGTTGCGGTGAGCGATCCGTCCGGGTTGCTGGCGACGCCGGTCGAAACCGTGCCCGCGGGCGGCACCGCGCTGGCCAGACTCGTCGCGCTTGCCGTCGAGCACGAGGCGATCGAGATGGTGGTCGGCTTGCCGAGGTCGATGTCCGGAGGTCTCGGTCCTGCGGCGCGTAAGGTACGTGCCTATGCGTCTCAGCTGGCCGTTGCCGTCGCGCCGACACCCGTACGTCTCGTCGACGAGCGGCTGTCCACGGTGACCGCAGAGCAAACCCTTCGTACGCAGGGCAAACGGGGCAAGAGCAAACGCGCCGTGATCGACCAGGCGGCAGCGGTCGTGATCCTGCAGTCGGCGCTCGACACCGAACGTACGAGCGGCACTGCCCCGGGCGAGATCGTGGAGGCCGCGTGAGCGACCACGAGCGCCCGGAGACCGACTGGGGTACGCCCGCCGACACCCGTGACGACGAGGTGCGCCCGGATGACACGACGACCCTGCCGACCGAGTCGCCTCGCCCGGCGGGCCACCGCCGCGCAAAGAAGCAGAAGCGTCGTGGGGGCATCGGCTGCATCGTCGTACTCGTGATCATCGCCATCCTCGGCGTACTCGGCTATTGGGGTGTCCAGAAGGCGTCGTCGTTCCTCGACGACCAGTTCGGGCCGCCGGAGGACTACAACGGCAACGGCACCGGCAAGGTGGTCGTACACGTCGCACAGGGCGCTGCGGGGGCCGAGATCGGCCGCGAGCTCAAGGAGGAGGGCGTCATCGCGAGTGTCGATGCCTACCTCGAGGCCGCCGCGGCCAATCCGGAGGCCCGGTCGATCCAGCCGGGCTACTACAAGCTCGCCCACGAGATGTCGGCCGAGGCGGCGCTCGGTCGGCTGCTCGACTCCGACTTCCGTACGCAGGGCGCGCTCGTCATCCCCGAAGGACTGCGCTCCGACCAGGTCGTGGACACGATCGTCGACGGTACGGACCTCGAGAAGGCCGACGTCGAGAAGGCCCTGAAGCGGACGAACGCGCTCGGGCTGCCCGGCTACGCCGACGGCGATCCGGAGGGATTCTTCTATCCGGGGTCGTACGATCTGCCGGAGAAGCCGAGCGCTGCTGGGATTCTCCGGTCGATGGTCGAACGCGCGAAGACCGAACACCGCAAGCTCGGACTCGAACCCAAAGCCGCCGACCTCGGCGTGAGCGCACGCGACGCGCTCATCGTGGCGAGCCTGATCGAGCGCGAGGCCAGCCGCGACCAGGACCGCGCAAAGGTCGCACGGGTCATCTACAACCGTCTCGACGAAGGCATGCCGCTACAGCTCGACTCGACCGTGCACTACGTCGCAGAGCGCAGCGGCGACGCGTTCACGACCGACGAGGAACGCGATATCGACTCGCCGTACAACACGTACAAGAACACCGGCTTGCCGCCGGGGCCGATCGATTCGCCGGGCGCCGAGGCGATCAAGGCCGCACTCAAGCCGGCGAAGGGCGACTGGACGTACTTCGTCACGGTCAACTTCGACACCGGTGAGACGCTGTTCGCGACCTCGTTGGAAGAGCACAACAAGAACGTCGACAAGCTGCAGGAGTACTGCGATGACTCCGACGCATGCTGACTGACCCGGCACGCCGCAGCTGCGCGGTGCTGGGAAGCCCGATCGCGCACTCTCTGTCGCCGGTGATGCATCGGCGTGCGTACGCCGAGCTCGGGCTCGACTGGACGTACGACGCGATCGAGGTCACCGAGGCGGAGCTCGCAGAGTTTCTTGACGGGTTGGACGGCTCCTGGCGGGGGTTGTCGCTCACGATGCCGCTCAAACGGGTGGCGGTCGACCTCGTCGACGAGGTCTCGGATGCCGTGCGCTCGGTGTCGGCGCTGAACACGATCGTCCTCGACGGCGGTCGTCGCCTCGGTGACAACACCGACATCCCGGGCATGGTCTCGGCGCTCGAAGAGCGAGGCGTGCGGGAGGTTCGCACGGCGACGGTCGTCGGCGCCGGCGCGACCGCGGCATCCGCCCTCGCGGCATTGCAGTCGGCCGGGTTGGAGTCGGTGAGCCTGCTCGTACGCGAACCCGCGCGGGCCGATGAGCTCGCCCGCCTGGTGCGCGGTTGGGGCGTCGAGGTGGCCATCGGTCGACTCGACGAGCCCGTACCCGGCGCAGACCTGCTCGTCTCGACTGTCCCGTCGGCAGCCGTCGGGACGTACGCGCGTACCTGGTGCGAGCGGTCGGGCGCGGTGTTCGACGTCATCTACGACCCCTGGCCGACTGCGCTCGCCTCGGCTGCCCGAGAGGCAGGCCGACCGGTGGTCTCCGGTCTCGACCTGCTCGCGCACCAGGCAGCCTTGCAGGTCGCGCTGATGACCGGCGCGACCGTCGACGCCGCCGCCCTACGCGAGGCCGCCATCTCCGCCGTCTGAGCGTCCACCCGACGCGTTGACCGGCGCGACCCCACCGAGCTGATCGATGTGCACGGGTCAACACGGATCCCGAAACCGCCCCGGCAATTGCCGATGCGAGGCATGCTGGGGGAATGAGCGAACTCGATCGAAGGACAGTCCTGCGGGGGACGATCGCAGGAGCATTGGCTACAACGAGTGCCGGAGCGTCCGCGCTGACGAGCTCGGCTGCGGCGCGTACGTCCGCGCCCGCGCCGATCGCGGCCGGCCGCAGCGGTCCGACGCCGGCCGACTGGCGGGCCCTCGAACGCGGCCTGAAGGGCGGGTTGCTGCGCCGCGGCGAGAAGGGTTACCGCAAGGCGACTCGGCTGTTCGACCCGCGCTTCGACGGTGATCACCCGCGCGGGATCGTGCGTGCCGCGAACGCACACGACGTCAGTGAGGCGCTGCGCTTCGCGCGCAAGTTCGATGTACGGCTGCGGCCGAAGTCCGGCGGGCATTCGTACGTCGGCGCTTCGATGTTCGACAAGGGCATGGTGATCGACACCGGCACCATCGACGGCATCGCGTACAAGTCCGGCTCGAAACGCGTCGTGATCGGCCCCGGCACTGAACTCGGCCGCCTCCACGACCGCCTCGACCGACACGGGCGTACCGTTCCGACAGGCACGTGCCCGACGGTCGGTGCAGCGGGGCTCGTCCTCGGCGGAGGGATCGGCGCCGAGAGCCGTATGTACGGGCTGACACAGGACGCCGTGGTCGACATGCAGATCGTCACGGCCGACGGCAAGATCCGCCACGCCAACGCTCACACCAATGCCGACCTGTTCTGGGCGCTGCGCGGCGGTGGTGGTGGCAACTTCGCGATCGTCACACACCTGACCATGAAGACTTTCAAGGCACACCGGGTCGGGTTCTTCTTCCTGAGCTGGTCGGGCAAGGACGCCGTCGCCGTCGTCCGCGGCTGGCAACAGCGCCTACGGCACATGCCGCGCACCTCCTGGGCGAACGTCCACCTGGACGCGAACAACGGCAGCATCGCCGCGCGCATCGTCGGCCTCTCGCTTACCGGCGACGGGCATCACGAGGCGCGGGCGCTGATCCGCGCGATCGGCCGCGACCCCTCGAACCAGTCGTACTCGACGAAGTCCCACCGCGAGGCGATGCATCTGCTCGCCGGCCCGACCGGCCACCAGCGCCAGTCGTTCGTCGCGGGCACCGACGTCATCGGCGCACCGATGAAGCGCCCCGCGTTGCGCGACCTGGTGGGTGTCGTACGCCAGCGTGCCCGGCACGGCGGCGGTGCCTCGGCGATTCTGGATCCGCTCGACGGGCGGGCGGGCAAACCGAAGGTGAGCTCATCGGCATTCCCGTGGCGCAATGCGGTCGCCTCGCTGCAGTGGTACGTGGCGCTGCCGAACCCGACGCCGAAGGCGGTCAAGAGCGGGCGTACCTGGATCAAGCACGGGCACCGCGCGGTCGCAGCGCGTTCGATCGGCGGCTACGTCAACTACCTCGAGCCGGGCAAGCCTGTACGCCGCTACTACGGCAAGCACTGGAAGAAGCTGCGGCGCATCGCCAACAAGCATGATCCACAGGGAGTGTTCCGGTCGCCGTACTCGATCCGCTGAGCGACTATCCTCCCTGAGCGTGACGACCGACCATCTCCTCGCCGCGCTTGCCATGGCCGCCATCGCCGCTCTCGGCGCGTGGTGGTCGCCGCGCGTCGTCGCCCGGCTGCCGGATCCGGTCGAGATCGAGGTGCCGTACGCGGAGCTCGCCGTCAGCCCACGCCTCGGCCTGCGACTCGCGGTCGCCGCGGCTGTCGTCGCGGGTTCGATCGGGTTCGCGCTGGGGCCGGACCCGTCGCTGCCGGCCTGGTGCTTCCTGAGCGTCGCAGGTGTTGTGCTCTCGTACGTCGACTGGCGAGTGCGTCTGCTCCCGTTTCGCATCGTGGCGCCGTCGTACGCGATCGTCGGCGTGCTGCTGATCGTCGCGGCCGTCGCCACAGGTGACTACGACGCCGCTCGTCGTTCGCTGATCGCCTGGGTCGCCACGTACGCGGTGTTCACCGGCATGTGGTTCGTCTACCGTCGCGGCATCGGGTACGGCGATGTGCGGCTGTCTGGTGTGCTCGCGATGGCGCTCGGCTGGCTCGGGTGGAGCGAGCTGATCGTCGGGATGTACGCCGCTTTCATTCTGGGCGCGCTGATCGGCGGCGGGCTCGCGCTGGCGAAGGTCGTCGACCGCAAGGGTTATCCGTTCGGTCCGTTCATGTTCGCGGGAGCGTGGGTCGGTGTCGTGTGCGCGCCGTCGATCACCTCGTGGCTGGGTGCCTGACCCGCTCGCGTACGACCGTGCGTGAAAGACTGGCAGCATGCTGCGTTGGTTGACGGCGGGCGAGTCACACGGCCCCGCCTTGGTCGCCGTGCTCGAGGGCGTTCCTGCAGGTGTCGAGGTGACGAGCGCCGATATCACCGCCGCGCTCGCCAGGAGACGGCTCGGGTACGGGCGGGGCGCACGGATGAAGTTCGAAGCCGATGAGCTCGAGGTCGTCGGGGGCATCCGACACGGCCGTACGCTCGGCGGCCCGGTCGCCCTGCGCATCGGCAACTCCGAATGGCCGAAGTGGCAGACCGTCATGGCTGCCGACCCGGTCGACCCGGAAGAGCTGGCGAGCACCGCCCGCGGTGCACCCCTGACCCGGCCGCGACCCGGTCACGCCGACCTGGTCGGCATGCAGAAGTACGACTTCGACGAGGCCAGACCGGTGCTCGAGCGGGCCAGCGCGCGCGAGACTGCTGCGCGAGTGGCTCTCGGCACGGTCGCCTCCCACCTGCTGCGCCAGACGAGTGGAGCGACGGTCGTCAGTCACGTGATCGAGTTCGGCACCGTACGCGCGCCCGCGGGCAAGCTGCCGACCATCGATGACGTCGAACGCCTCGACGCCGATCCGGTGCGTTGTCTCGACCCCGACGCGAGCGCCGCGATGGTCGAGGAGGTCGACCGCGCACACAAGGACGGCGACACGCTCGGCGGAGTCGTCGAGGTCGTCGTCGACGGGCTGCCGCCCGGGCTCGGCAGCCATGTGCACTGGGACCGAAAGCTCGACGCGAGACTTGCCGGAGCCCTGATGGGCATCCAGGCGATCAAGGGCGTCGAGGTCGGCGACGGCTTCGAGCTCGCACGTACGCGCGGTTCGCAGGCACACGACGAGATCGTCGCGACCGACGGCGGCATCCACCGTTCGTCCGGTCGCTCCGGCGGCATCGAGGGAGGCATGAGCACGGGGGAGACCCTGCGCGTACGTGCGGCGATGAAGCCCATCGCGACCGTGCCGCGTGCCCTTCGTACCGTCGATGTCGCGACCGGCGAGGAGACCAAAGCACATCATCAGCGCTCCGACGTGGCTGCCGTACCGGCGGCGGGCATCGTCGCCGAGGCCATGGCCTCGCTCGTCATAGCCGATGCGCTGCTGGAGAAGTTCGGCGGCGACTCGGTCGGCGAGACCAGCCGTAACGTGGAGGGCTATCTCGCCGCGCTGAGGTTCCGGTGAGTGGTCCGGTCCGGCCGCGGGTCGTGCTCGTCGGCCCGCCGGGTGCCGGCAAGTCGACCGTTGCGCGCGAGCTCGCCGCATTGCTCGACCTCGAGGTGCGCGACTCCGACGAAGACGTTGAGCGTACGCATGGTACGACGATCGCCGACATGTTCATCGACAACGGGGAGGCGTACTTCCGCGAGGCGGAAGCCGCGGCAGTACGTACGGCGCTGTCCGAGCACCCCGGGATCCTCTCGCTCGGCGGTGGAGCGGTGCTGCACGAGGCGACGCGGCAGGCGCTTGTCGGACACCGCGTCGTGTTCCTCGACGTCAGCCTGTCTGAGGCGGCGAGGAGGGTCGGTCTCAACACCGCCCGACCGTTGTTGCTCGGCAACGTACGCTCACAGTTGAAGACTTTGATGGACCAGCGGCGCCCGATCTACGCCGAGGTGGCGACTCACGTCACGTCGACCGATGCGCTGACGCCGCGCCAGGTCGCCGACGACATCGTCGCCTGGCTGGAGACAGGAGGAAGTTCGACATGACGCGTCCGGTGCGGTTGCGAGTGGAGACGGAGCGGCCGTACGACGTGTCGATCGGCGCAGGAGCGCTCGAAGACCTCCCCGGGCTGGTCGGTGACGCCGCGCAGCGCGTGGCGATCATCCACCCGACTCCGCTCGCCGGCCCGGCCGAGTCGATTCGCAAGCGCCTGATGACCGACACCCGTGAGGCGCACTGCATCGAGGTGCCCGATGCCGAGTCGGCGAAGACGGCCGAGGTCGCGGCGTTCTGCTGGCGCGTGCTCGGCGAGACCGGCTTCACCCGCAGCGATGTCGTCGTCGGCATCGGCGGCGGGTCGACCACCGATCTCGCGGGGTTCGTGGCCGCGAGCTGGCTGCGTGGCGTTCCCTACATCGCCGTGCCGACCTCGCTGCTCGGCATGGTCGACGCGGCAGTCGGCGGAAAGACGGGCATCAACACCGAGCAGGGCAAGAACCTCGTCGGTGCGTTCTACGAGCCCCGCGGCGTGCTCTGCGACACCGCCGTACTCGCCTCGCTCCCGGACAACGAGCTGCGTAGCGGCCTGGCCGAGGTGATCAAATGCGGGTTCATCGCCGACCCGACGATCCTCGATCTGGTTGAGGACGATCCAGCCGCTGCACTCGACGTGCAGAGCCCGATGCTCGCCGAGCTGATCGAACGCGCAGTGCGGGTCAAGGCCGAGGTCGTCGCGGGCGACCTGCGCGAGTCGGTCGACGGTGACGCTGTCGGCCGCGAGATGCTGAACTACGGACACACCCTCGGTCACGCGGTCGAGCGCGTCGAGGAGTACACGTTCCGGCACGGCGCCGCCGTCGCGATCGGTATGTGCTTCGTCGCCCAGCTCGCCGGCTTGAGCGGACGGATAGACCGCTCGCTCGTCGACCGGCACCGCAACCTGTTGCAGCTGGTCGGGCTCCCGACGGCGTACCGCCCCGGGGTCTGGCCCGAACTGTACGATGCGATGCGGCTCGACAAGAAGGCAAGAGGTGACGTGCTTCGGTTCGTCGTACTCGACGGCCTCGCGGAGCCCGCCATCCTTTCCGGACCCGATCCTGCGCTGCTCACCGCGGCGTACGCCGAGATTTCGAGGTGACGATGCCTGCCCAACACGAGAGTCGCCGTGCCCGGCTCGCCACGACCCTGCAGGAGCGCGAGCTCGCTGCCGCGCTGGTCACCGATCTCGTCAACGTCCGCTACCTGACCGGCTTCACGGGGTCCAACGGCGCAGTTCTGGTGCATGCGGACGGTCGTACGGCCTTCGTCTCCGACGGCCGCTACACCGATCAGGCGGCGGCCGAGTGTCCCGATGTCGATCGCTACACCGACCGCGACCTCGCCGGGACCCTGCTCGCACACGCGAAACTCGAGTCCGGTGCGCAGCTCGGCGCCGAGACGCATGCGCTGTCCGTCGACGACTTCGAGGTGTTGACGCAGCTCGTCACCGACCACGGGCTCGGAGTGGCGTCGCTGCGTCGCGTCGTCGAAGGCCTCCGGGTGGTCAAGGACGCCACCGAGATCGCAGCGCTCACCGAAGCCTGTGCGATCTCGACTCGTGCGCTCGAAGGCCTGCTCGCCGGCCCGCTTGCCGGGCGTACCGAGACCGAGATCGCGCGCGACCTCGAATGGCGGATGTTCGAACACGGCGCGGAGGCGGTCGGCTTCGACACGATCGTCGCATCCGGGCCGAACTCCGCGATTCCGCACCACAGCCCGACCGGCCGCGTCGTCGAGCGCGGCGATCTGCTCAAGATCGACTTCGGTGCGCGCTACGACGGCTACCACGCCGACTGCACGCGTACGGTCACCATCGGTGCCGCAGCAGACTGGCAGCGCGAGATTCACGCCGCCGTACGCGCCGCGCAGCAGAAGGGCGTCGACACCCTGGTGGCGGGCAATCCGATCGCCGACGCCGACGCTCTCCCGCGTGAGGTGCTCGACGAAGCCGGCTACCTGGATCGCTTCACGACGGGTATCGGCCACGGCGTCGGGCTGGTGATTCACGAGGACCCGTTCATCCGCAAGACCAACGCCGGTACACTTCTTGCTCGCACCCCCATCACGATGGAGCCCGGCATCTACCTGCCCGGCCGCGGGGGAGTGCGCATCGAAGACACCCTCGTCGTCGAGGACGGTGCGCCCACCATCCTGACGACCATGACCAAGGAACTGCAGGAGATCGGCTGAATGGCAACGACGAACGACCTCAAGAACGGCATGGTGCTGAACCTCGACGGGCAGCTCTGGGCGGTTCTGTGGTTCCAGCATCACAAGCCCGGCAAGGGCGGCGCCGTTGTGCGTACCAAGCTGAAGAACGTGCTGTCGGGCAAGATAGTCGACAAGACCTTCAACGCCGACGTCAAGGTCGACACGGCGAGCGTCGACAAGCGGGATATGCAGTTCCTGTACCACGACGGCGACGCGTACGTGTTCATGGACACCGAGACGTACGAGCAGCTGAACATCCCGGCCGACACCGTCGGCGAGGCCGCGAACTTCCTGCTGGACAACCAGGAGGCGGTCGTCTCGGTGCATGACGGCCAGCCGCTGTTCATCGACCTGCCCGCGTCGGTCGAGCTGACCATCGAGTACACCGAGCCCGGCCTGCAGGGCGACCGCTCGAGCGGCGGAACGAAGCCGGCCCGGCTCGAGACCGGATACGAGACCCAGGTGCCGCTGTTCATCAGCCAGGGCGAGCGGGTCAAGATCGACACCCGCGACGGCAGCTACCTCGGCCGCGTCAGTAGTTAAGGCACTGGGCATACTCGATGGCTGCTCGTACGAAGGCCCGAAAGCGCGCACTCGACATCTTGTACGAGTGCGAGCTGCGCAGTGTCTCGCTCGGCTCGACACTCGCCGAGCGGATCGCCGAGGGCGAGCCGCCGGTCAACCCGTACACCGTCACGCTCGTCGAGGGCGTCGCCGAGCATCAGGAACGCCTTGACGGGCTGATCGCCGAGCACGCCGTCGGCTGGACGCTCGCGCGGATGCCCGCCGTCGACCGCAACCTGCTGCGCATCGGCGCGTACGAGATCCTCTACGCCGACGACGTACCCGATGGCGTCGCGGTCAGCGAGGCCGTCGCACTCGCCAAGGACCTCTCCACCGACGAGTCACCCGGCTTCGTCAACGGTCTGCTCGCGCAGCTGGTGAAGGTGAAGCCCACCCTTCCGGCCTAGGTCTCCCAGAGTTCGGCGCGTAGTCGTTGGTGTTCGGCGCGCGTACGAACGACTGCGCACCGAACTCCAAACGGGTAACGATCGCGCCACACTCGGCCTGGCGAGCGCACAATCGCGCAATCTTCGGTAAGTTGCGGTACGCACGCGGTTCGGGCCCGTTGAGGCTCCGGCCGGACCTCCGACGACGAGGGAGCCGATGGGCAGCTACTGGGATTTTGCGCGGGATGAAGGTTCTGATTTCGTCTTCGCCTGCTACCAGCATGTGAGTTATGTCGTTCAGTCGCTGCTATTAGGTCTGGTTATCGCGCTGGTGATCGCGGTCTTGGCGTACCGCTCCCGGATGTGGACCGGCTTCGTCAATGCGTCCAGCGCCATGGGACTCACGCTCCCTTCGTTTGCGCTGTTCGGCCTGATGATCGGCATTATCGGCGTCGGGGTCACCCCGTCGGTGATCGTTCTGGTGTTCTACGGGACGCTTCCGATTCTGCGCAATGCGGTCGTCGGCCTGCACGGTGTCGATCCGGGCCTCATCGAATCTGCGCGCGGCATGGGCATGTCGCCGTTGACCGCGTTGCTGCGTCTACAGCTCCCTATGGCCTGGCCGGTCATCATGACGGGGGTCCGCGTCTCTGCCCAGATGATGATGGGCGTAGCGGCAATTGCTGCCTATGTCGGCGGTCCTGGGCTCGGTGGATACATCTTCACCGGGCTGTCACGACTCGGCGGCGCAAACGCCACCGAACAGGTCGTCGACGCGACAGTTGCGATCATCATCCTTGCCATCGTCCTTGATCTCGTGCTCGGTCTCATTGCACGGCTGACAACCTCGAGGGGTATTCGTGTCTGAACAAACCGCAGTCGCCCATGCCGACGAGCCCGACAGCGCCGCCGAGACACACGGCGAGCGGATTCGACTGGAGAACGTCACCAAGCGCTACCGGGGCCAGGACGCAGCTGCTGTCGACGATGTGACGATAGAGATCCCCGCCGGTGAGATCGTGATGCTGGTCGGCCCGTCCGGCTGCGGCAAAACGACCACGATGAAGATGATCAACCGGTTGATCGAGCCCACCGACGGACGGATCCTGATCGGCGACGAGGATGTCACGAACAAGGACCCGGACGAACTGCGCCGCCGGATCGGCTACGTGATCCAAGGCGCTGGGCTGTTTCCCCATTACACGGTGGGAGACAACATCGGGCTCGTCCCTAAACTGCTGAAGTGGGACTCCGCGACGGTACGTGCGCGCGTCGACGAGATGCTCGAGCTCGTCTCGCTGGACCCAGACCAGTATCGCGACCGCTACCCGCGTGAGTTGTCCGGTGGTCAGCAGCAGCGTGTAGGTGTTGCACGCGCACTCGCGGCTGATCCGCCGGTGCTGCTCATGGATGAGCCGTTCGGTGCGGTCGACCCGATCACGCGGCAGCGGCTCCAGGATGAGTTGCTCAGTCTGCAAGAAGAGCTGCGAAAGACGATTGTCTTCGTCACCCACGACTTCGACGAGGCTGTGAAGCTCGGCGATCGGATCGCGATCCTGGATGTCGGGTCGGAGATCGTCCAGTACGACACTCCCGACCAGATCCTGACCAATCCGGCGTCGGAGTTCGTCGAGAGCTTCATTGGACACGGCGCTGCGCTCAAGCAGCTGACCCTGACCCGGGTCCGCGACGTCGAGTTGCACGACGCAGCGACGGCTCACCAGGGTGACGATCCGAAATCCGCCGCGGACCGTGCTCGAGAGATCGGCCGGGAACACGTCCTCGTGTTGGACGATCGCGAGCGACCGCAACGGTGGGTGTCGTTGCGCGACCTCGACGCGGGCGGGGGGATCGCACGTGTGGCGCGGGACCGAGACCTCGACGTCGTATCCGGCGCTTCTACGCTGAACGACGCCCTCGACGTCATGCTGACCTCGAGCCACGGAGTCGTTGTGGTGACCGGGAGCCGCAACCGCTATCAGGGAGTTGTCCGGGTCGAGACGATCATGGAAGCAATGAGCACGATCCAGACGACCAGCGGCGGGTCGTCGGAGTCCACGGCATCCGCGGAGGCGTGATGAGTGCGACGCAGCAGATCGATATGGAGGGGGAGCAGCAACACGCGGCTGCGGTCGACGTCGACAAACCCGGGATCGCCCGTTGGTTCGTGCAACCGGTGCTCGCTGTCGGACTGGTTGCCGGGGTGCTCATCTACACCGAAGTAGGCGACATCTCCGGGCAGGAGAAGCGGTCACTGGAGGTTCCCCACCTGCTGGACCTCCTTGGCGAGCACATCTGGATCAGCTTCGTCGCGACCGTGCTCGTGTGCGTCATCGCCATCCCAGTCGGCATCCTGTTGACTCGCGGACCGATGCGACGCTACCGAGATCCGATTCTCGCGGTAGCGGGGTTCGGTCAGGCGACTCCGGTCATCGGGCTGATCGTGATCGCCTGGATGATCCTCGGCACCTCCAAGTCGTTTGAGGCCGCGATCCTCTCCCTTACGGTTTACGGAGTCTTGCCGATCATCGCGAACACGGTCGCCGGCCTCAACGGAGTGGATTCACGCGTGGTCGAGTCCAGCCGTGGCATGGGTATGTCCGGCATCGCAACCCTCCTCAGAGTGGAGATTCCGCTCGCGCTACCGGTGATCGTTGCGGGTATGCGTACGGCGCTGGTTCTCATGATCGGCGCGGCCTCTCTGGTGGCGCTGATCGGCGCGGGCGGTCTCGGTGAGCCGATCGATATCGGCATCAAGCGCCAACAGGACACCGTGCTGATCTGCGGGGCGCTCCTGATCTGCGCTCTCGCTCTGTTTGTCGACTGGCTGGCACACCTGATCGAGATGGTCGCCGCGCCGAAGGGAGTATGACGTGACGCGCTCACGAGTCCGCAGCAGTTTGGCCGCCGTCGTGCTGTGTTGTGCGCCGCTTCTCGCAGCCTGTGGCCTGGAGCCCGCAACGAGCGGCGTGGAGACCGCCGACCCCGGCAGTGTCAAGCACTACGACTCACTCGATGGAGTACCCATCACCGTGGGTGCGAAGGACTTCACCGAGCAGATCGTGTTCGGCAACTTGATCTCGACGGTGCTGTCGACTGCCGGTGCCGACGTGACGAACCGGAGCAACACGGCTGGCAGCGCGACAGTACGGAAAGCGTTGTTGTCCGGGGAGTTCGACATCACGCCCGAGTACACCGGTACCGGTTGGATCACCTACCTCGGACACCCGAA
Organism: Nocardioidaceae bacterium SCSIO 66511; assembly: GCA_023100825.1. Classification (NCBI taxonomy): domain Bacteria; kingdom Bacillati; phylum Actinomycetota; class Actinomycetes; order Propionibacteriales; family Nocardioidaceae; species Nocardioidaceae bacterium SCSIO 66511. The sequence goes on from CP095846.1 coordinate 2,169,253, forward strand.
GCCGATCCCTGACGAGAAGAAGCAGTGGCAGGCGGTCGCCGATGAGGACAAGCAGAAGAACGATCTCATCTGGCTTCCTCCGGCACCGATGAACAACACGTACGCATTCGCAATGGGGCCGGATGCCGCCGAAAAACTAGGAATATCGACGTTGTCGGAGATGGCGGACCTGCCGAAGGAGGATCTGACATTCTGCGTCGATTCCGAGTTCGCGAGCCGCGACGATGGATTCGTGCCGATGCTCGAGCACTACGGACTCAAGGAGTCCGATGTGTCATCGAACAACTACGGCGTCGGCCAGATCTATCAAGCAACGGCCGAGGGAACCTGCAACTTCGGCGAGGTGTTCACCACCGATGGTCGAATCCAAGCCCTGGATCTGACCGTGCTCGAGGACGACAAGAGTTTCTTCCCGTTGTACAACATGACCGAAGTTGTCAATGGTGAACTGCTGCGGAAGCATCCGGAGATCGAAGAGATCTTCGCCCAGATCAATCCGAAACTGACCAACGAGACGATGCAAGAGCTCAATGGGCGAGTAGACGTCGACGGCGAGGATCCGGCTGACGTCGCACTGGACTGGCTCAGGGACGAGGGATTCGTCAAGTAGCGCAGTTGACGAAAAGCGGGGCTTCCGGAATTGTCCGGAAGCCCCGCTTTCAGTTTGAAGCGAATATTGTTACTCCGACGGCCGCACAACGCCCCAGTCGGTGAACTTGCGGGCGAGGTCATCGGGATCCTCGTCGTAGATGATCGACAGGTTGCGCAGGTCGTCCTCGCGGATGGAGAGTACGCGGCCGTTGTAGTCGCCGCGCTGCGACTGGATGGTCGAGATGTACCGGGCGAGCGGTGCGCCCTCGACGGCGCGGATCTCCTTGAGCCGCTCCAGATCGATGACCAGCCGCGAGGCACCGTCGGGGGAGCCGTGCTGGTTTTCATCGACTTCGGGGAGAAAGTGCTCGATTGGAACACCGTAGAAATCGGCGAGTTCGGAAAGGCGCTGTACGGTCACGGCGCGGTCACCGCGTTCGTACGAGCCGATGACCACCGCTTTCCAGCGGCCGCCTGACTTTTGCTCAACGCCTTGAAGCGAGAGACCTTGCTGCTGACGGATTGCGCGCAGTCGACTCCCTAGCGCCTTGGCGTATTCCATGAATTGCTCAACTTTCGTCCCGAGACTGTCACTTAGAGTTACATTCTGAAGGTTACTCGCCTTCCAGCGTACCCGTGCGTAGCTCACGAGGTGTGGGAAAGAACGAAACCGGGCCGTGCGCCGATCTCGTCGAACTACGCACAGTGATCAGATGATGGGCATCTGTCGCGGCGCGCCAGTGTTGACCCGATGCATCATAGACCCACCCGGTGAGATACGTTGGCGAGGACAGACATCCTTTAACGACCGTCCCGTGAGGCGGGCAAGGAGGTCAGACGGTGTCATCACGCACCCCTGATACGGCTGCGCCGACGGCGCGCACGGTCCTCGACGACCGAGATATCTCCCGCGCACTGACGCGCATCACCCACGAGATCCTCGAACGCAACCGCGATGCGTCCGATCTCGTCATCCTCGGCATCCCACGCCGCGGCGTACCGCTGGCCGCCCGCATCGCCGGCCGGATACATGAGGTCGAGGGCATCGAGATGCCGTACGGCTCGCTCGACATCACGATGTATCGCGACGACCTGCGAATGCGTCCGGCGCGGGCACTCGAGCACACCGACATACCCGCCCGCGGCATCGACGACGCGGTCGTCGTCCTCGTCGACGACGTGCTGTTCAGCGGTCGTACGATCCGGTCGGCCCTCGATGCACTGAACGACCTCGGCCGACCCAAGGCAGTCCAACTCGCGGTCCTCGTCGACCGCGGCCACCGCGAGCTGCCGATCCGGGCAGACTTCGTGGGCAAGAACCTCCCGACCTCGTTGGCCGAGAACGTCCGCGTACACCTTGCGGAGAGTGACGGTGAGGACGCGGTCGTGATTGCGACCACAACGCCGGGGGCCGACGCATGATCCGCCATCTACTCAGCGCCGGCGACCTCAGTCGCGACGACGCGACTGCCGTGCTCGACACCGCGCAGGAGATGCTGTCGGTCGCGAGTCGGCCGATCAAGAAGCTACCCACCCTGCGCGGGCGTACGGTCGTGAATCTCTTCTTCGAGGACTCCACCCGTACGCGAATCTCCTTCGAGGCGGCCGCGAAACGGCTGTCGGCCGATGTCATCAACTTCTCGGCCAAAGGTTCGAGCGTGTCCAAAGGCGAGAGTCTCAAAGACACCGCGCTCACCCTGCAGGCGATGGGCGCCGATGCCGTCGTCGTACGCCACCACGGCTCCGGCGCACCGCACCGGCTCGCGAACGCCGAGTGGATCAACGGTGCCATCGTCAACGCGGGCGACGGAACCCATGAGCATCCGACCCAGGCGCTCCTCGATGCGTTCACGATGCGTCAGCACCTCGGCGCGCTCGACGGCAAGAACGTCACCATCGTCGGCGACGTTCTGCACTCGCGGGTCGCACGCTCCAACGCGTTGCTGCTCGACACACTCGGTGCCAACGTCACCTTGGTTGCGCCACCGACGCTGCTGCCCGTCGGCGTCGACAGCTGGCCCGTCGAGACGTCGTACGACCTCGACGATGCGCTGGAGAAGGCCGACGGCGTGATGATGCTGCGGGTTCAGCGGGAGCGGATGAACGCCGCCTTCTTCCCGAGCGCACGGGAGTACAGCCGGCGGTACGGCCTCGACTCGCGCCGCATGGCGCGGCTACCCGAGCACGCCATTGTCATGCACCCCGGTCCGATGAACCGCGGTATGGAGATCACCGCCGACGTCGCGGACTCCGACCGTTCGGTGATCGTCGAGCAGGTGACCAACGGCGTCGCGATCCGGATGGCCGTCTTGTACCTGCTACTGAGCGGTGAGCGCGATCGAGCACACAGCGAAGAACGAACCGGGGAGGCCGGCGCCGATGACTGAGACCTTGATCCGTGGAGTCCGGCTCCTCGGCGGCGACAACGCCGACGTACGTATCAGAGACGGTGTGTTCGTCGAGATCGGTTCGAGCCTCGACGAAGGCGACGCCACGGTCGTCGAAGCGCAGGATCTGATCGCTCTGCCCGGTCTCGTCGACATCCACACGCATCTCCGCGAGCCCGGCCGGGAAGACGCCGAGACCGTCGAGTCGGGTACGCGCGCGGCTGCCCGCGGTGGCTACACCTGTGTGTTCGCCATGGCCAATACCGATCCGGTCGCCGACACCGCAGGCGTGGTGGAGCAAGTGTGGCGCTTGGGCCGCACGGCCGGCCATTGCGACGTGCAACCCGTCGGCGCGGTCACCATCGGCCTGGAGGGCGAGCGTCTTGCCGAGCTCGGCGCGATGGCGGAGTCCGCGGCCGCGGTACGCGTGTTCTCCGATGACGGCAAATGCGTGAGCGATGCGCTGCTCATGCGCCGCGCGCTGGAGTACGTGAAGGCGTTCGACGGCGTCGTCGCCCAACATGCGCAGGAGCCGCGGTTGACCGGCGGCGCGCAGATGAACGAGGGCGATGTGTCCGGGCAGCTCGGTATGGCCGGCTGGCCTGCGGTCGCCGAGGAGGCGATCATCGCTCGCGACTCGCTGCTCGCCGCTCACGTCGGCTCCCGGCTGCACGTGTGCCACCTCTCGACCCGAGGCTCCGTCGAACTGGTCCGCTCGGCGAAGGAGAAGGGCTGGAACGTCACCGCCGAGGTGACACCGCACCATCTGCTGCTCACCGACGAGCTGGCGCGTACGTACGACCCGATCTACAAGGTCAACCCTCCGCTGCGTACGGCCGACGACGTTGCCGCCGTACGCGAGGGGCTGGCCGACGGCACCATCGACTGTGTCGGCACCGACCATGCACCGCATCCGATGGAAGACAAGGAGTGCGAGTGGAGCGCGGCGGCGTTCGGCATGCTCGGGCTCGAGACCGCCCTGTCGGTGGTGCAGCACACGATGGTCGACACCGGACTGCTCACCTGGGCCCAGGTCGCCGATCGGATGTCGACCGCACCCGCACACATCGGCCGCGTCGGCGGCGAACACGGGCGTGGCATCGTGGTCGGCGAGCCGGCGAACCTCACGCTCTACGACCCGAGCACCACGCGTGTGGTCGATCCGTCCGACAGCGCATCGCAGTCGCGCAACAACCCGTACGCCGGCCTCGAGCTGCCCGGCACGGTCGTCGCCACGTTCCTGCGCGGCGTACGAACACATGAGCAGGAGAGGGCAGCGGTATGAGCGGCGAACAGGCAACCAGCGCGGAGGGCGCCAAGTGACGGCGGTACTCGTCCTGGAAGACGGCCGCGTCTTCCAGGGAGAGGCGTACGGCGCGATCGGCGAGACGATCGGCGAGGCGGTCTTCGCGACCGGGATGACCGGATACCAGGAGACGCTGACCGATCCGTCCTACCGTCGACAGGTCGTCGTCATGACAGCGCCGCACATCGGCAACACCGGCGTCAACGACGAGGACGACGAGTCGGCTCGGATCTGGGTTGCTGGCTACGTCGTACGCGACCCCGCGCGGGTGCGCAGCAGCTGGCGGGCGGACGACGACCTCGGCTCTCGGCTCGAACGCGACGGTGTGGTTGGCATCTCGGGCATCGACACCAGGGCCCTGACCCGACATCTGCGCGAGCGTGGGGCGATGCGCGTCGGCATCTCGTCGGCGTCGGGCACGGTCGACGACCTGCTGGCCCGCGTACGCGAGGCGCCCGCGATGTCCGGCGCCGACCTGGCCGGCGAGGTGACCACAGACGAGGTGTACGTGGTGCCCGCGGTCGGTGAGAAGCGCTACACCGTCGCCGCCATCGACCTGGGTATCAAGGGCATGACGCCGCGGCTGCTCGCCGAGCGCGGCGTCGAGGTGCACGTACTCCCGTCGACCGCGTCGATCGATGACGTGCTTGCGGTCGAGCCGGACGGCGTGTTCATGTCGAACGGCCCCGGCGATCCGGAGGCGACCACCGACGCGGTGTCGCTGCTGCGGGAGGTCCTGGCCCGACGCATCCCGTACTTCGGCATCTGCTTCGGCAACCAGCTGTTCGGTCGCGCCCTCGGGTTCGGCACCTACAAGCTCAAGTACGGACACCGGGGCATCAACCAGCCGGTGCTCGACAAGACGACCGGCCGGGTCGAGATCACCTCGCAGAACCACGGTTTCGCGGTCGACATGCCCACCGATGCGCCGGTGCGTACCGAGTTCGGCACGGCCGAGGTCACGCATGTGTCGCTGAACGACGGTGTCGTCGAGGGTCTGGCGCTGACCGATGCACCGGCGTTCAGCGTGCAGTACCACCCCGAGTCGGCCGCCGGGCCGCATGACTCGGCGTACCTGTTCGACCGGTTCACCCAACTCATGGACGAAACGAGGGGCGCCTGATGCCGCGGCGTACAGATATCTCGTCGGTGCTGGTCATCGGGAGCGGACCGATCGTGATCGGTCAGGCAGCCGAGTTCGACTACTCGGGTACGCAGGCCTGCCGCGTGCTGCGCGAGGAGGGTTTGCGCGTCGTCCTGGTCAACTCCAACCCGGCGACGATCATGACCGACCCCGAGGTCGCCGACGCGACGTACGTCGAGCCGATTACGCCTGAGTTCGTGGAGAAGGTCATCGCGCATGAGCGTCCTGATGCGTTGCTGGCGACGCTCGGCGGCCAGACCGCGCTCAATGCGGCGATGACTCTCGACGCCGACGGCATCCTCGAGAAGTACGGCGTGGAGCTGATCGGTGCGTCGATCCCGGCGATCGAGAAGGGTGAGAACCGCGAGTCGTTCAAGGCGGTTGTGGAGTCGTTGCCGGCGGAGTGGGAGGCCGAGGTCGCCCGCTCGGCGATCTGCCACACCCTCGACGAATGCTTCGCCGCGGTCGACGACCTGAACTACCCGGTGGTCGTACGCCCGTCCTTCACGATGGGTGGTAGCGGCTCCGGCCTCGCATACGACGAGCACGATCTACGCCGGATAGCCGGCGCCGGTCTGCTGGCGAGTCCGACGACGGAGGTGCTCCTCGAGGAGTCGATCCTCGGCTGGAAGGAGTACGAGCTCGAGGTCATGCGCGACGGTGCCGACAACGTCGTCATCGTGTGCTCGATCGAGAACCTCGATCCGATGGGCGTACACACCGGTGACTCGATAACGGTCGCCCCTGCGATGACGCTGACCGACCGCGAGTATCAACGGCTGCGCGACATCTCGATCGGGGTGATCCGCGAGGTCGGCGTCGACACGGGCGGCTGCAACATCCAGTTCGCGGTGCATCCCGACAACGGACGCATCGTGGTGATCGAGATGAACCCGCGGGTGTCGCGGTCGAGTGCGCTCGCGTCGAAGGCGACCGGGTTCCCGATCGCCAAGATCGCTGCGAAGGTGGCGGTCGGTTACACCCTCGACGAGATTCCGAACGACATCACCCAGGAGACGCCGGCGAGCTTCGAGCCGACGCTGGACTACGTGGTGGTGAAGGCGCCCCGGTTCGCGTTCGAGAAGTTCCCGGCGGCCGATGCCCGGCTGACGACGCATATGAAGTCGGTCGGCGAGGCGATGGCGATCGGCCGCAACTTCACCGAGGCGCTGAACAAGGCGCTGCGCTCGCTTGAACGCCCGGAGGCACCGTTCTCGTGGGTCGGCGAACCCGGCGACAAGGCCGCTCTGCTCGAGACCGCGCAGGTGCCCCACGACGGCCGGCTGCGCGCGGTGATGGATGCGATCCGCGCCGGCGCCACGCCGCAGGAGGTCCATGCAGCGACATCGATCGACCCGTGGTTCGTCGACCAGTTGTTCCTGATCGACGAGGTGGCGACGGAGGTACGCGAGGCTCCGGCGCTGTCTCCGGAGGTACTGCGCCTTGCGAAGCGTCACGGCCTGTCCGACGCTCAGATCGGCGGGCTACGCGGAATGCGCGAAGACGTCGTACGCGGCGTACGCCATGCGCTCGGCATTCGACCGGTCTACAAGACGGTCGACACATGTGCGGCAGAGTTCGCGGCGCGCACGCCGTACCACTACTCCAGCTACGACGAGGAGACCGAGGTCGAGCCGCGTGAGCGTCCGGCCGTGTTGATCCTCGGCAGCGGGCCGAACCGGATCGGCCAGGGCATCGAGTTCGACTACTCGTGTGTGCACGCATCGCTTGCGCTCGCCGAGGCCGGGTACGAGACGATCATGGTCAACTGCAACCCGGAGACGGTGTCGACCGACTACGACACCTCCGATCGGCTCTACTTCGAGCCGCTGACTCTCGAAGACGTGCTCGAGGTAGTCGGCGCAGAGCAGCAGGCCGGGCCGATCGCGGGCGTGATCGTCCAGCTCGGCGGGCAGACTCCGCTCGGGCTCGCGGCCGGGCTGGAAGCCGAGGGCGTACCCATCGTGGGCACGCCGCCGGGTGCCATCGACCTCGCGGAGGACCGGGGCGCGTTTGGGCGGGTGCTCGCCGAAGCCGAGCTGCCTGCGCCCAAGCACGGCACTGCCACGACGTACGCATCGGCCAAGCGGATCGCCGACGAGATCGGCTACCCGGTGCTCGTACGCCCGTCGTACGTGCTCGGCGGGCGTGGCATGGAGATCGTCTACGACGACGCGGCACTCGAGGACTACATCACCCGGGCGACGCAGATCTCTCCGGAGCATCCGGTGTTGGTCGACCGCTTCCTCGATGATGCGGTCGAGATCGACGTCGACGCGTTGTACGACGGCGAGGAGCTGTTCCTCGGCGGCGTGATGGAGCACATCGAGGAGGCTGGCGTACATTCCGGGGACTCCTCGTGTGCGCTGCCGCCGATCACACTCGGCGCGTCCGACATCGAGCGCATCCGGGCGTCGACGGAGGCGATCGCCAGGGGAGTGGGCGTACGCGGGCTGCTGAACGTCCAGTACGCGCTGGCGTCCGATGTGCTCTACGTGCTCGAGGCCAACCCGCGGGCCTCCCGGACGGTGCCGTTCGTCTCGAAGGCGACCGACGTCGCACTCGCGAAGGCGGCGGCGCGGGTGATGCTGGGCGAGTCGATCGCGAGCCTGCGCCGTGACGAGGTGCTCCCGCGAAGCGACGGCGGCGAGGTCGTGCGCCATGGGCCGGTGGCCGTCAAGGAGGCGGTGATGCCGTTCAACCGCTTCCGCACCCTCGAAGGCAAGGCAGTCGACACCGTGCTGGGCCCAGAGATGCGCTCGACCGGCGAGGTGATGGGCATCGACGCGGGCTTCGGCACGGCGTTCGCGAAGGCGCAGGCGGCCGCGCAAGACGGCCTGCCCGTACGCGGCAAGGTGTTCGTCTCGGTCGCCAACCCCGATAAGCGGCATATGATCTTCCCGGTCAAGCGGCTGGCCGATCTGGGCTTCGAGATCCTTGCGACCAGCGGCACCGCCGAGGTGCTCGATCGCAATGGAGTCGACGCGACGGTCGTACGAAAGCTCAGTGAGCGCGGTGACGGCGACGACGGACCGACCATCGTCGAGCGGATCCACTCGGGCGAGATCGGGCTCATCATCAACACCCCGCACGGTGTGACGACCGGTGGCAGCCCGCGCGTCGACGGCTACGAGATTCGTACCGCCGCCGTGACCGAGAACGTCCCGTGCGTGACCACGGTGCAGGGCCTCGCCGCAGCCGTGCAGGGCGTTGAGGCGCTGCTCGGTGAGGGCATGCCGGTACGTTCCCTGCAGGACTGGGCACAGATCGTGAAGAAGGCGCGAGCATGACGGGTGCGACGACGTCGGCGGCCGGAGCCGTCCAGGTCAACGGACAGGTCGTGTCGATGAAGCCCGTCGGCGACTACCTGCATCTGACGATGACCGCGCCGGGTGTTGCAGAGCGGATGCGCCCAGGCAACTTCGTGGCGCTGTCGGTCGGCGGCGAGCAGTCGGCGATGCTGCTTCGGCGGGCGTTCTCGATCTACCGCGCTCAACCGAACACCCGCGGCGGTACGGTCGAGATCGTGTTCGCCGAGCATGGCAAGGGCACTCGCTGGATGACTCGGTTGGCGCCGAAGGACCCGATCGACGTTGTCGGTCCGCTCGGCCGTCCCTTTGCGCTGCCGAAGGAGCCAGTGGCATGCACGCTGGTCGGCGGCGGGTACGGCATGGCACCGATGTTCAGCCTGGCCGAAAGGCTGCGCGAACGCGGCTGCTCGGTGCACATGCTGATCGGCGCGGCGACGGAGACACGGCTGTTCGGCGTCCTCGAGGCCAGCCGCGCGGCGTCGTCGGTGCGTACGACGACAGAGGACGGTTCGATGGGCCACCGCGGGCGGGTGACGGACGTACTCCCGGAGCTGATCGAGCGGACCGGCTCCGATGTGGTGTACGCGTGCGGGCCGATGCCGATGTTGCGCGCGGTCGCCCAGGTGGCCGAGGAGCACGGTGCACACAGTCAGTGTGCGGTCGAGGAGTCGATGGCCTGCGGCGTCGGCGTGTGCATGACCTGCGTACTCCCGGTGCGCGGCGACGACGGGGTGATCCGGATGGTGCGCTCGTGTGTTGAGGGTCCGGTGTTCCGCGGTGAGCGGGTGTTGTGGGACGACGTGGGTACGATCCCGCACGGCACGTTGGGAGCGCCGCGGTGACCGCGCTGAGCCGGACGTTCGCGCGGCGACACGCCGGCGTTTCGCACTCGAACGTCACGCCCACGGTGGGGTTGCGTGAGGTGATCGCAGATGGCTGACCTGACGACCGACGTGGCCGGCCTGCGGCTGCCGAACCCGGTGATGACGGCGTCCGGTTGCGCCGCGGCGGGCCAGGAGCTCGCGCAGTTCTTCGACGTCACCGAGCTGGGTGCGATCGTGACGAAGTCGATCATGCGATTCCCGCGGTCGGGGCGCCCGACACCGCGGATGGTCGAGACCCCGTCGGGGATGCTCAACTCGATCGGGCTCCAGGGCCCGGGCATCGACGCCTTCCTCGCTCGCGACCTGCCTTGGCTCGTACAGCAGGGTGCGCGGCCGGTCGTCTCGATCGCCGGGTCGACGGTCGATGAGTTCGTCGAGCTCACCCGACGGGTCGTCAACAGCCCGGGTGTTGCAGCGCTCGAGGTCAACATCTCGTGCCCCAACGTCGAGAACCGCGGGCTCGTCTTCGCATGCGATCCGCTACAGGCGGCACGGGTGATCGAGGCAGTACGCCCGCACGTACCGCAAGGTCTGCCGATGTTCGCAAAGCTCACTCCGGATGTGACGAGCATCGTCGATGTTGCGCGGTCGGTGGCCGATGCGGGCGCCGACGGCGTGACGATGATCAACACGTTGCTCGGTATGGCGATCGACCCCGATACGTTGCGGCCGACCCTCGGCGGTGTGACCGGCGGGCTCAGCGGCCCGGCGGTCCGGCCGGTCGCCGTACGCGCGGTCTACCAGGTGTACGCCGCGATGCCGGAGCTGCCGATCATCGGCGTCGGAGGCATTCGTACGGGCGCCGACGCCCTGGAGTTCATTGCCGCCGGTGCGACGGCGGTGCAGGTGGGCACGGTGATCTTCAACGATCCGTCCGCGCCGATGCGGGTCGCCCGTGAGCTCGAGGCCGAGCTCGACAGCCGGGGCATCCCGTCACCGGAGAAGGTAAGGGGAGTAGCGCATGGGTGAGTCGTTCGGATCCAGGCTGTATGGCGCCATCGAGAAGCGTGGACGCTTGTGCGTCGGCATCGACCCGCATGCGGCCTTGCTTGCCGACTGGGGTTTGGCCGACGACCCGGCCGGACTCGAGACGTTCGCGCTGACCGCGGTCGAGGCGCTCGCGGGTGAGGTCGCGGTGCTCAAACCCCAGTCTGCGTTCTTCGAGCGACATGGCGCCGCGGGGATCGCCGTGCTCGAGCGCGTCGTACGCGAGGCGCGCGCGGCGGGTGCGCTCGTTCTGCTCGACGTCAAGCGAGGCGACATCGGATCGACAGCCGCGGCGTACGCCGATGCGTACCTGCATCCGGACTCGCCGATCTCCTGCGATGCGGTGACCGTCAGCCCGTACCTCGGGTTCGGTTCACTCGCGCCGTTCCTCGATGCGGCCGACCGTTACGACCGGGGGGTCTTCGTGCTCGCGCTGACCTCCAACCCCGAAGGCCCCGAGGTGCAGCATGCGCGGGTCGAGGGCGGCACAGTGGCGGGGTCTGTGCTTGCTCAGCTCGCAATGCGCAACGGCCGGGCGGAACCGCTCGGATCGTACGGTGCAGTCGTCGGCGCCACGATCGGTGAGCTGTCGGAGGACGTCGCCATCAACGGCCCGCTGCTGGTGCCGGGGCTCGGCGCACAGGGCGGTACGCCCGCCGACCTGCGCCGGCTGTTCGGCGAGGTGTACGCGAACGTACTGCCGGCAACGGCTCGCGCCGTGCTCGCCGCAGGCCCGGATGTGCACGCGTTGCGCGCGGCCGCCCGGCGTACCGCCGACGATCTCGACTGACCGCGGCACCACCCGCCGCTGGCCCGCACGTATCAGCCCCAGATTCGCGCAGATCGGGGCTGATACGTGCGGCTCAGCGGGGTGGGCGGGGTCGAAAACTCGCTCGATCTCATGTATCTTGATGTCGAGATACTTCGCTCGCGTGTCTTTGTATCTATCACGCATAGCTACAAACCTATTGGAGCTATGCGTGATAGATACAAAACGCGCCAAGACCCCAGCAAACGACCCCCAGCAAGTTAGCCGAACCTGAACTCGCGGCCGATCGGTACGCGCGCGAGGATGGAAGGGCGTGCGGCTCGACCGCCGCGCCCGCGCAGGTATGCGAACAAGGAGAGACGAGTGAGCAGCGCAGACAGCTTCAACGCCAAGGACTCCCTGCAGGTCGGGGACGCCTCGTACCAGATGTACCGCCTCGACGCGGTTCAGGGCGAGGGTGTCGACGTCGCCTCGCTCCCGTACAGCCTGAAGGTGCTGCTGGAGAACCTCCTGCGCACCGAGGACGGCGCCAACATCACCGCAGACGACATCCGCGCGCTGGCGGCCTGGGATCAGAACGCCGACCCGAGCAAGGAGATCCAGTACACCCCGGCGCGGGTGATCATGCAGGACTTCACCGGAGTCCCGTGCGTCGTCGATCTGGCCACGATGCGCGAGGCGATGTCCGACCTCGGCGGTGACGCCACCAAGATCAACCCGCTTGCCCCGACCGAGTTGGTCATCGACCACTCCGTGATCGCCGACGTCTTCGGTACGCCCGAGGCGTTCGAGCGCAACGTCGAGATCGAGTACGAGCGCAACAAGGAGCGCTACCAGTTCCTGCGCTGGGGCCAGAGCGCATTCGACGACTTCAAGGTCGTACCGCCCGGCACCGGCATCGTGCACCAGGTCAACATCGAGCACCTCGCGCGTACGGTCTTCACCCGCGAGATCGACGGCGAGACGGTCGCGTACCCCGACACCTGCGTCGGCACCGACTCGCACACCACGATGGTCAACGGCCTCGGCGTCGTCGGCTGGGGCGTCGGCGGCATCGAGGCTGAGGCGGCGATGCTCGGCCAGCCGGTGAGCATGCTGATCCCGCGGGTCGTGGGCTTCAAGCTGTCCGGCGAGCTGCCCGAAGGCGCGACCGCGACCGACCTCGTGCTCACCATCACCGAGATGCTGCGCGAGCACGGCGTGGTCGGCAAGTTCGTCGAGTTCTACGGTTCCGGCGTGGCGGCCGTCCCGCTGGCGAACCGCGCGACGATCGGCAACATGAGCCCCGAGTACGGCTCGACGATCGCGGTGTTCCCGATCGACGCAGAGACCACGCGGTACCTCAAGCTCACCGGTCGCACCGACGAGCAGATCGCGCTGGTCGAGGCGTACGCCAAGGAACAGGGTCTGTGGCACGATCCCGATCACGAGCCGCGCTACTCCGAGTACCTCGAGCTCGACCTGGCGAGTGTCGTGCCGTCGATCGCCGGACCGAAGCGGCCGCAGGACCGCATCTCGCTGTCGGACGGCAAACAGGCCTTCCGCGGCGCGCTGCGCAACTACGTCGAGCATGACGCCGAGCCGAACATCGGCGCGTACGACGAGGCCCTGCTGGAGTCGTTCCCGGCGTCGGATTCGCCCGCCGCGCATGAAGACGCGCACGGTCAGACGCCCGCGGTCGACTACCTGTCGTGTGCCGCGAAGGACAACGGCCGCGCGAGCAACCCGCAGCTGGTGACCCTTGCCGACGGTACGAAGTTCGAGGTCGACCACGGAGCGGTGACCATCGCAGCGATCACGTCGTGCACCAACACCTCCAACCCGTCGGTGATGATCGGCGCGGCGCTGCTCGCGAAGAACGCCGTCGAGAAGGGCCTCAACCGCAAGCCCTGGGTGAAGACCTCGCTCGCGCCGGGTTCGAAGGTCGTCATGGACTACTACGAGCGCGCCGGTCTCACGCCGTACCTCGACAAGCTCGGCTTCAACCTGGTCGGCTACGGCTGCACGACCTGCATCGGCAACTCCGGCCCGCTGATCCCCGAGGTCAGCAAGGCCGTCAACGACGGTGATCTCGCGGTCACCTCGGTGCTGTCGGGCAACCGCAACTTCGAGGGCCGGATCAACCCCGACGTGAAGATGAACTACCTCGCGTCGCCGCCGCTGGTCGTCGCGTACGCGCTGGCGGGCTCGATGGACCTCGATCTGTTCAACGACCCGCTGGGCCAGGACCACGACGGCAACGATGTCTACATGAAGGACATCTGGCCGTCCGCGGCCGAGATCGAGGACGTCGTCGCAGGCGCGATCGGCTCGGAGATGTTCACCGACGGATACTCCGATGTGTTCGCCGGTGACGAGCGCTGGACCTCGCTGCCGACACCCGAGGGCAACACGTTCGACTGGGCCGGCGACTCGACGTATGTACGCAAGGCGCCGTACTTCGACGGCATCTCGCGCGAGCCCGAGGCCGTGACCGACGTCAACGGGGCGCGGGTGCTGCTCAAACTCGGCGACTCCGTGACCACCGACCACATCTCGCCCGCAGGTGCGATCAAGAAGGACAGCCCAGCAGGTCGGTACCTCACCGAGCACGGGGTCGAGCAGCGGTCGTTCAACTCCTACGGCTCACGGCGCGGCAACCACGAGGTGATGATCCGCGGCACGTTCGCGAACATCCGCCTGCGCAACCAGCTCGCGCCGGGCACCGAGGGCGGCTTCACCAGGCAGCTCAACGGCGACGGTGAGGTCACCCCGGTGTACGACGCCGCGCAGAAGTACGCGGACGACGGCGTCCCGCTCGTGGTGCTCGCCGGCAAGGAGTACGGCTCCGGCTCGTCGCGAGACTGGGCGGCCAAGGGCACGGCGCTGCTCGGCGTGCGCGTCGTGATCGCCGAGTCGTACGAGCGCATCCACCGCTCGAACCTCATCGGCATGGGCGTGCTGCCGCTGCAGTACCCCGACGGTCAGACCGCGGAGTCGCTCGGCCTCACCGGCGAGGAGACGTTCGACTTCTCCGGCGTCACCGCCCTGAACGACGGCATCCCCGAGACCGTGCACGTGACCGCGACGCCCGACTCGGGAGACGCGATCGAGTTCGACGCGATCGTGCGCATCGACACCCCGGGTGAGGCCGGCTACTACCGCAACGGCGGCATCATGCAGTACGTGCTTCGCCAACTTGCCGGTCATTGAGGCGGTCGGCTCGAGTACGAATGGCTCCGGGGGACGCAGTCCGAGCGGATCGCCGTCGACTCCGTCCCGTCAGGGATACACCTGGACCTCGCCGCCGTCCACGAACAGCTCGCCGCCTGTGATGAAGTTGGACTGATCCGATGCCAGGAAGAGCACGGCGTTGGCGATCTCGGCCGGATCGGCGGCGCGCCGCAGGGGTGTGCTGCGCGCCAGCTCGTCGAGGAACGCGTCCGCTTGCTCCGGGTTCTCGGCGAGGCCGCGGAGTCCCGGGGTGTCGGTGGGGCCGGGCACCATCGTGTTGACGCGCAGGCGGCGGGGCGCGAGCTCGGCGGCCCAGACTCGGCCGAACTGCCTGATGGCCGCCTTGGTGGCGGAGTAGACACCGAAGCCGGTGGTGCCGCGGTGCGCTGAGCTGGAACCGGTGAGCACGATGCTCCCGCCGTCGTTCAGCAGCGGGAGCGCCTTCTGGACCGTGAAGACGGTGCCGCGCAGGTTGATCCCGAAGGTGTGGTCGAAGGCCTCGGGCGTGAGCGAGTCGAGGGGCTGGTTCGCTTCGCCACCGCCGGCGTTCGCGAAGAGGATGTCGAGCCGATTCCCGTCTGTGGCGATCCGGTCGAACAACCTGTCGAGGTCATCCAGGTCGGAGACGTCGTTTCGGATCGCGATCGCCTGGTCGCCCAGCTCCTGGGCCGCGGCGTCGAGCACCTGCTTTCGGCGTCCGGTGAGGTAGACGCGCGCGCCCTCGGCGATGAAGCGCTCGGCCGTGGCGAGTCCGATGCCCGTGCTCGCGCCGGTGACCAGGGCTGTCTTGTCGGTGAGTTGACCCATGAGTAGTCGTCCTCTGCAGTGAGTGGGTGAACCCGCCCGAGTGGCGGGGTGGCGACGGTCGCACTGGCGTGCGCAGCAGTTATTGACCGCTCGGTCCACCATACGCATAGTGGACCGAACGGTCAATAACGCGTACGCTGGGCGGATGGCAAGGCCACGGCAGTTCGACGAGGACGCGGTGTTGTGTGCAGTCCGCGACCAGTTCTGGGACGCGGGCTACGCGGCGACCTCGCTCCACGACCTCATGCGAGTCAGCGGCCTGGGCAAGGGCAGTCTCTACGCCGCCTTCGGGGACAAACACGAGCTCTTCCTCCGGGTGCTGCGCCGGTACGTGGGGTCGCTCGACGACGCGGTGCGTGGGTCGATCGACTCGGCTCCACGCGCGGTCGATGCGCTGCGATCCTTCGTGATGATGCCGGTGGGCGATCCCACGGGCCGGGTCGCCCGGCGCGGCTGTCTGCTCGCCAACAGCACCACCGAACTTGCTTCCGCCGATCCCATCGTTGCCGCGGAGGCGCGGCGAGCGTACGAGGGGATCACAGCGGTGCTGACCGACGGCGTGCGGCGGGCTCAAGTCGAGGGTGACCTGAGCGCCTCCGTCGACCCCGTCAGCGTCGCCCGGGCGCTACTGGCCACGCAGCAAGGCCTGACGTTCATGGGCCGCACCGGGATGGACGTCGAGACGCTGGCGGCCACCGCTCATTCGCTAGCAGCCCAACTTCTGCCTCCGCGGCCGACCGTCGGGACAGCATGAACCCACGCCGAGGTGCTTTCGTCAACGCAGCGATACGGCATGTCCCGCGCGGAAGGTAGCCTCGACCAGGGTTTGGTGAGCTCATGAAGAGTTTCGAGGGGAAGCGTGGTCGAAGCATGTCTCAGTACGTACGCCGCAGCCTGCTCGCTTGATCGAGGGGATCGCGACACTCGACTTCGTCGCCCTAGCCGTCGCGCTGTTTCTCGGCGCGACGGTTCAGGGCGTCGTCGGACTCGGCGTCGGGCTCGTGCTGGCACCGATCGCCGGGCTGATCGAACCGTCGCTGCTTCCGGGCGTACCACTGTGGACGGCGCTGGTGATGCCGACGCTCACCCTGTCGCGGGACTGGCCCGACATCGACTGGGCCGGGTTGAGCTGGGCCGTGCCCGCGCGCATCGTCGGCACGGTCGGCGGTGTCGCGGTTGTGGCCTTCGCCTCGGATCGGCTGATCGGGGTGGCCGTCGGCGTGATGGCTCTGGTCGCGGTGGCGTTGAGCCTGCGAACCATCGAGCTGCGGGTTACTAGGAAGAGCCTGATCTCGGCGGGCTTCGTCTCGGGTGGCACCGGGACCGCGACGTCGATCGGTGGACCCCCGCTGGCCCTGGTCTATCAGCACCGCGATCCCGGTGAGGTCCGCGCGACGCTCGGCGTCTACATGTGGCTCGGCACTGGCTTCTCGATCATCGGGCTCGACGTTTCCGGAGCCTTGGCCGAGCGGGATGCGCACGTTGCTCTGGTGCTGGTGCCGTTCGTGCTGGTCGGCTTCTTCGCCGCGCTGTTCGTGCGCCGGTACGTACCGGCGCGGCAGGTGCGGATCGCGATGCTGGCGGTGTGTGCAACGAGCGCGAGCGTTCTGATCGTACGCAGCCTCATCGGGTGACCGATGCACGCTGCACATATCATCGGCTCGTGTCCACCCGCGAACCGTCCACTCGTGCGCGCGACGCCGACCGTGACCGCATCGTGGCCAGACTCGACGAGGCGTTCGTCGACGGGCAGCTGAGCGACGAGGATCGCGATCTTCGTGTCTCGCAGGCGCTGTCCGCCCGCACCCTCGGCGATCTCGATGCGCTCGTGGGAGACCTGCAGTCCGATGAGCCGCCGGCGACGACGCCGGCAAGGCCGAGGCGACGCGGAGCAGTGATCGCCGGCGCCGTCCTCGCCGGAGCCGCTCTGCTCGGTGGCATCGGCATCATCTCGGCGGCCAGTACCGGCGGCCCGAGTGAGAAGACCTCCGTCTCGAAGCCGGTTGAGGTCCAGTCGAAGGCCGAGCGGGACGAGATCGGCCAGGCGGAGGAACCGCGGCCCGACTCGACTGCCAGACCGTTCACCCGCAAGTACTTCGACGATTTCGTCGATGCGTACCGCAATCGATTTGGTGGTACGAAGATCTACGACGCGACGTTCCACGACGACGGGAGCGTGTCGTTCTCGCGGGAGCTCTCGCGCGACCGGGACGACCTCTTGCAGGACTGGGAGTGGTATCCCGCAACGGGTTTCGAGAAGTCGTCGTCGACGGCAGCACCGAACGCGGTTGGGTTCGAGCCGTTCGACCTCTCGACGATCAACACCGAGCGGCTCGCGTACCACGTCGTGCAGAGCCGGAAGTACCTCGGCGTCGATGATCCAGGCAAGCGAACGACCGTCACCGTGCCCGAACCGTACCCAGAGGCGTACATGAAAGACCCCGAGACGACGATCACCGTGACGGTGACCAACGACTACGGTGACCGCGGTACGAGATCGGTCTCGCCGGACGGCCGGATGCTCGAGAGTGCACCGTTCGCGGTGGACGACGAATGAGCGAGTTCACAGGTGGCGGCGGCTCGACCCGCGCCAGGGATGCCGACCGCGACGTCGCGATCGCGCTCGTCGATGCCGCGTTCGGCGACGGTCAGCTCAACCGGACCGAGCGCGAGGAACGCAGTGAGCAGATCGTTGCGGCGACGACGCTAGGGGAGCTGCGCGCGCTCACCGCCGACCTGCAGACGCCGGTCGTCGTCCCTCCGGCACCCCGACGGCGACGTCGGTTCGTGCCGATCGCGGTGGCCGCGGCCGTCGCGGCCGCGATCGCCATCGGCGTCGTCGTGGGCACCGGCGATGACGACCAGGAGCCGGCCGCAAAGGCCGAGCCGACCGTTGCGGCCGAGTCCGCGAACGCGGCGGAACCAACCTCGGATCCGCCCGAGAAGAAGCCGAAGCCTGCGACGTACTCCTTCACCGTGCGCGGAGTGAAGAACTTCATCAAGCTGTATCGCAAGGAGTTCGGTACGACCGAAGCGACGGCATTCGGCTTCAAGGCCGGCAAGGTGAACGTCGCGCGCCGCGGTGATACGGGCGAGATCGAGCACTGGATGTACGTCGACGACGGCTTCGTCGACGACGGGTTGTACTCGGATCGCGACTTCGAGCCCGGAAAGGTCGACCTCGACGACCTGAACGTCGAGGCGGCGTTTCGTCACCTGGGGCAGGTGAAGCGGCGCGTCGGTATCGACAAACCCGAACATCTCGGCATCACCGTCGTCGTTGCCAGCGGCAGGAAGGGCGCATGGCTGGTCGCGGGTAGCGATGCGAACTGTGAGGCCGACCGGATGAGCCTCGGCGGCGAGGTGCAGGAGCGCGGCACGCCCTGCAGTAGTTAAAACTGAACGCCTTTTCGTGCTGAGAGATGTCGCACGCCGTGCCGCGACGGGCCGTGCCCCGCGGGTAGAGTCGCCGCAATTCCAACTTGCGTGACACAGAGTGATTGCGTGCGTACGTACAGACATCGATCGGGGCTGAATGGACAACCTGGCGACGCTTCGGGGCGTCGGGACACCTGTGAGACGACTTCGTGAGCTGTGGTCCGGTCGCCGCCGCCAGGACCCGCCGACCCAGCGCCCACCAGCAGAGGACCCACCGGCCGGAGCCGCACCGACAGAGACTGCGCCGGCCGACGAGGCGTCGACACCCGACGTGCCGGTCGAGCCAACCGTCAGCATCATCGTCCCGGTCTACAACGTCGAGGCCTACCTACACGACTGTCTCGACAGCGTCCTCCGCCAGGACTACCCCGACTTCGAGGTCGTCGTCGTCGACGACGGTTCACCCGACGGTTCGGCGGCCATCGCGGCCGAGTACGTCGACCGTGACTCGCGCGTCCGGCTCGTGCGTCGGGAGAACGGCGGGCTCGGCGCCGCCCGCAACACCGGTGTACGCGAGGCGAACGGGCGCTATCTGACCTTCCTCGACTCCGACGACGAGCTCCCGCCCGGTGCGATCGGGCGTCTCGTCGCGTCAGCGCAGTCCAGCGGCTCCGACATCGTCGTCGGATCGTTGCGCAGGTTCAACAGCCTGGAGCGCTGGAAGCCGGCCTGGGTCGATGCCTTGCATGCAACGGAGCGCAGCGGCATCTCCATCGACGAGCATCCGGCGTTGGTTCGCAACAACTACACCGTCGCGAAGCTGTACCGCCGCGACTTCTGGGACGAGTCCGGCCTGTGGTTCCGCGAGGGTGTGGCGTACGAGGACCAGCCGATCGTCACCCAGCTGTACGTACGCGCCCATTCCATCGACGTGGTCAAGGAGTCGGTCTACCGTTACCGCTCGCGTGACGACCGGAGCTCGATCAGCCAGCAGACGTCGACGATCGCCGATCTGCGCGACCGGATCGAAGCGTGGCGGATCAGCCAGCGCGAGTTCTCGCAGACCGCCTCGCCGACCGTCTATCTGGCCTGGCTGCAGACGTTGTTCGACGCGCATTTCCACTGGTACCTACGCAGCCCGTCGATCGCCGACGACATGTACTGGGCAGAGCTGCAGGAGGCGATTGCCGAGCTGACCGACGGCGCGCCGCACGAGGTTTGGGCGGCCGTGGCGCCCGACCGCAGGGTCGTCATCGAGCTGGCACGACAGAACCGGCGCGATGACGTTGCCGAGTTCTTCCAGCGCGACGGTGCGCGGCCGAACGCCCACGCCGCCGACCCGCATGCCGACGGCGTGCGCTGCCGGTTGCCGTTCGCAGACGATCCCAGGCTCGCCGACTGGCTCTTCGAGGTGGCAGCGGCCGATGTGACGCCGGTGCACGAGATTCACGCGTTCCACTGGGTCGACGGCCTGAAGGCGCGGGTTCGGGGTTGGAGCTACGTACGACAGGTCGATCTCGCCGAGCACAGCATCGACACCGACCTCGTACTCCGCCATGACGGCACCGGGGAGGAACAGGTCTTCGCGACGACCCGGGACGATCATCCGGCCTATCCGGCTCCGGTCGAGCACGACCGCATCGACTATGCAGCCGGGGCGTTCGACTGCACGATCGACCTCTCCGAGGCGGCGCAGACCTGCCTTCGGGTCGGTGGGGAATGGCAGGCGAGCCTTCGTACGACCACCGGCGAGCTCACGATCGAGATGCCGGTTCGTCGGCTGATCCGCAGCAGCTCCGCGGGCATCATCCCCGCCGGGATCGACGAGTTCGGCAATCGGATCGTCGTGGACTGGCGCATGGGCACCCAGCTCTCGTTCGTCGTCGACCCGTACCGTCTCGAGGCCGTCGACGTCACGCTGTCCGACTCTGTTCTCGTCGGTACGCTGCGGGGCCCAGAGATCGGCGGCCTCGCCGGCGTCGAGCTCGAGGACGACGCCGGCCAACGCGTCGCCTCCGGCAGCCTCGGCGAAGCCGGGCCAGAGGAGCGTTCGTTCGAGATCGCAATCCCCGGCGTCGACGTCTCCGAGCTGGACTCGGGCGACCACGTCTCTTGGCGTCTCCGCGCAGAGATGGGTTCCGGCCAGCACCTTCCCGTCCTCTACCGCGCCGACCGCCAGCTGAAGCTGCAACGTGTCGCCGACGGAGTCCGCGCCGTCGAGCAGACCCGCAACGGACTGCTCGCCGTACGCGCCAGCAGGGTGGTGGCGTTCGCCGATGCGGCGGAGGTCGGCACCGACGACGTACTTCGAGTCAGCGGTCGCCTCTACGGTGCGACGGACGAGCAGATCTCGATGCGGTTGCGGCTGCTCGGCCGCAAGACTCGCGTCGAAAGCGCGTCGATCGCGCACGCCGACGGCTCGTTCTCGGTGGAGCTGCCGCTCGAGTACGACGCCTGGCGGTTCGGGCCGCGGGCACTTCCGATGGGTGCGCATGACGCCGCCTGCGAGCTGGTGGCCGCCGACGGCACAGTCTCGGTGGTGCCGTTGCTGCTCTCTCAGGAGATCGGCAGCCAGGTCCCGATCCCGCTCGCGACCGACCGCCTCGAAGGCCGGATCATCCGCGGGCCGAAGAACCGACTGCGGATCCACCTCGCGCGCCCGATCGGCGATGCGCGCGGGCGTTACCGGCAGCACCGCCTGCGGCACGCTCTGCCGAGCGGCGGTCTTCGCAAGACGTTGCTGGTCCGTTCGTACTTCGGCGAGACCGCTACGTGCAACGGCGTTGGTGTTCTCCGCGAGCTGCGTCACCGCGGTAGCGATCTCGATGTCGCGTGGGCGGTCCGCGATCACTCCGTTCCCGTACCCGACGGAGCGCGGCCGGTCGTCGTCAACAGCCGCGAGTGGTACGAGCTGTTGGGGTCGGCGAAGTACTACCTCGACAACATGTTCCAACCCACGTTCCATGAGAAGCCCGCCGGCCAGGTGCTGATCCAGACGTTCCACGGCTACCCGTTCAAGACGATGGGGCATTCCCATTGGCAGAGCAACGGACTGTCTGCGGCGCAGATCGAGTCGTACGTTCGGCGAGCCGAGGCGTGGGATCACCTCGTCTCACCGGCGCCGTACGCGACGCCCTTGCTGCGCCGCGACTTCGGCTACGGCGGTGACGTGCTCGAGATCGGATATCCGCGCAATGACGCGTTGCTCGCCGACGACGCGGACGCGGTACGCAATGCGGTGCGTGGGTCGCTCGGCATCGCACCGCATCAGCATGCGGTGCTGTACGCGCCGACGTTCCGTGACTACGAGTCGCCGGACGACCATCGGGCAGCGCTGGTCGACCTGCTCGACCTCGACGCCGTTGCCGACGGCCTCGGCGAGGACGGCGTGCTCCTCGTTCGTGGCCACGCGTTCAATGCCCGCGCCGGCGAGAGTGTCGGCACTCGAGCGGGTCTGATCGACGTGACCGGCTACCCCGAGGTGTCCGACCTCTACCTGGCCGCGGACACCGCGATTGTCGACTACTCCTCGGCGCGGTTCGACTTCGCCGTCACGGGTAAGCCGATGGTGTTCCACGTACCCGATCTGGCGCGCTACCAGGAGACTCGTGGCTGGGTCGTCGACTTCGAGCCCACGGCACCCGGCCCGCACGTGCAGACCACGAGCGAGGTGCTCGACCAGCTGCGCGACCCCGACCGGCTGCGCTCGGCGTACGCGGGGGAGTACGACCGGTTCCGTCGTGACTTCATCGGGCTCGACGACGGTCACGCCGCAGCGCGGTTCGTCGATGCAGTCATGGTGCCGCGCGGCGACGCGCCGACCGCGTAGCCGCTGCGACGCGGTAGCGTTCGAGAAATACCGACCCTGCTCGAAGGAGTACGTTCCAACCCATGCCTGAGCCGACGCACGACGCCGAGTCCCGCGGTCGTCTCGTACTCATCACGGGTACGGGCCGAAGCGGCACCAGCACGGTCTCCGGCACTCTGAGCCACCTCGGGCTCCACGTACCCGGTCCGTACCTCGGCGCGAACAACTCGAACCCGAAGGGTTTCTTCGAGTCGCGCTGGGCGGTGAAATTCCACAAGCGACTCTACAAACGGGCGTGGATCGACGACTTCGACGGGCGCCCGGAGGCCGTCGAGCTGGTACGCGAGGCGATCACGCCCCGGGTACGTGAAGACCTGCGTACGTTCCTCGGCGAGGCGTCGGCGGAGCACGACCAGGTCGTCGTGAAGGATCCGCGCACCGTCTGGTCCCAGGCGCTGTGGGCCGACTGCGCGGCCGCGGCCGGTTTGTCGATCCGCTACCTCTCGATGCTGCGTCATCCCGCAGAGGTTCTCGGCAGCCGCACGGAGTACTACGCGTCCGGCGCAGACGCAGACCGGCGTCGCTACTACGCGATGTGCAGCCTCGGCCGCTGGGTGAATTCCTGCATCGTCAACGAGCGCGAGACCCGCGGTGAGCGTCGCACGTTCGTCCGCTACGTCGACCTGCTCGCCGACTGGCGTACTGCGATGAAGAAGGTCGCCGGCGACCTCGGGATCGACTACGACAGCGACCTCGACGATACGTCGGCGCATGCGGTCGACGAGTTCATCGACCCCGATCTGCGCCGCGTACAGGTCACTTGGGACGACGTCGACGTCGACGGTCCGTTGCGCGACCTCGCGGAGGATGTTTGGCAGGTCCTCGGCGTGCTCGCCGACAGCGACGGCGGCGACGACGCCGATGCGTCGGAGCAGCTCGACGAGCTGGGCGCCCGGTACGCCGGCCTGCTCCGCGACGCGAAGGCGATGTCGCACGATGCCACGGAGCAGTCGGTGAAGAAGGCCAAGGACACCGCCGTACGCCAGGAGAGACGGCGAGTACGCGAAGCGGCGACGTCTCCGCAGGCGGCGCCGGCCGCACCCAACCGCTCCGGTGTCGGGCGAGTGCGCGCGCGTGCGCGTGGCGTACTCGGTTCCGTCGCGGCGAAGGTCAGGTCGCGATGACATCGCCCGATCGGCTGCTGGTCCTGATCACCGGCACCGGTCGCAGCGGCACGAGCACGATGTCGGGTGCGTTGCACCATCTGGGACTGAGCGTGCCCGGTCCGCACCTCGGCGCGAATCGCACGAACCCGAAGGGGTTCTTCGAGTCCCGCTGGTCGGTGCAGTTCCACAAACGAATCCATCGGCGAGCGCGGGTCAACGACTTCGACGCCCGCCTCGACGCGCTCGAGCAGGTACGCGAGGCGACGACCGAGGAGTCGGCAGCGGAGATCGACGAATGGCTCGCCGAGCAGACCGCCTGGCAGGTGGTCCTCAAGGACCCCCGCACCGTCTGGCACCAGCGGCTGTGGGCGGAGCGAGCGGCAGCCGCGGGGCGCGAGATCCGGTTCGTGTCGATGCTGCGGCATCCCGCCGAGGTCGTCGGAAGCCGAGTCACGTACTACCTGAGCCGCGGCGACGTCGATCTCGACGAGCGCGCGTACGTGATCAGCAACGTCGGGCGTTGGATCAGCGCGAGCCTCGTCAACGAACGCGAGACCCGCGGTCAGCCGCGGGCGTTCGTGCGCTACACCGATCTGTTGACCGACTGGCGTGGCGTTGCTGCCGCGCTGCGAGACGACCTCGGGCTCGCGTACGACACTGACCTCGACCCGGCGACGAAGACTCCGGTCGACGAGTTCATCGAGCCCGACCTACGCCGGGTACGCGCGACCTGGGACGACCTCGACCTACCGAGCGAGCTGCGCGCCATTGCGGCGAGCACCTGGGAGCACCTCGTTGTACTGGCCGACCACCACGGCGTACATGCAGAGTCGTCGTCGGCGCTCGACGTCCTGGCACTGCGGTATGCCCGGTTGGTCGAGGACGCCGAAGCGCTGTCGTACGACGCGATCCACGCCGCGAACGCGCGAGGTCGGGTCGAAGGGGCGAAGGCAGCGAGACGCAAACTGCGGGAGCGCCGCCGGGCCCGCGAAGGCTGAACCCGCGACTGCCGAGCTTTACCAGGTGAGCATGGTAAGAGTCCGCCTTGCGCGGCTGCTTCGCCATGCGATGCGTACGTTCGCCATGCCCGTACGCCCGTGATTCGGGCGATCTCGCACCGATATCAGTTTGTTGTTTCAAACCACTAGACGGCACTTGTGACCCGCGTTACGTTGTTCCGAACAACAATTGCGTCGAATGGTAGGAGGCGATCTGCGTGAAGCGGATGCCTGTATTGGCCGTTGCGGGTCTGCTCGGAGCCTCGATGGCTCTCACCGCATGCGGAAGCGATGACGACGGCGGCGGCGGATCGGGCGGCGGTGAGGCCGCCGGCAAGGTCGGCGTGATCCTGCCCGACACCGAGTCGTCGGCGCGCTGGGTCAGCGGTGACCCACCCGCGCTGAAGAAGGCGTTCGAGGACGCCGGCGTCGATGCCGTGATCGAGAACGCCCAAGGTGACTCATCGCGGATGACCGGCATCGCGGACTCGATGATCTCCGACGGTGTGACCGTGCTCGCCATCGTCAACCTCGACAACGAGTCCGGTGCAGCGATCCAGGAGAAGGCCGAGTCGCAGGGCGTCGCGACCATCGACTACGACCGGCTGACGCTGGGCGGCAGCGCGAGCTACTACGTCTCGTACGACGGCTTCAAGGTCGGCCAGGTGCAGGGCGAGGGCCTGCAGCAGTGCCTCGGCAAGGACACCAAGGCCAACATCGCGTACCTCAACGGCTCGCCCGACGACAGCAACGCCACGCTGTTCTCCAACGGCGCGCACGATGTGCTGGACAAGAACTCGAACTACAACGTCGTGGCCGAGCAAGCGGTGCCCGCTTGGGACAACACCGAGGCGACGAAGATCTTCGAGCAGATGTGGACCCAGAACCAAGGCAAGATCGACGGCGTTCTCGCCGCCAACGACGGCCTCGCCGGTTCGGTGATCTCGATCCTCGACAAGAACGACGCGGCAGGCGACGTGCCCGTCACCGGACAGGACGCGACGGTGCAGGGACTGCAGGACATCCTGACCGGCGACCAGTGCATGACGGTCTACAAGTCGGCGCCACAGGAGGCGAACGCGCTGGCGGACGTCGCGATCGCGATGGCCAATGGCGACGAGCCGGAGACGAACGCCGAGTCCGACGACGCCGAGGGTGACCGCAAGGTGCCGTCGATCCTGTTGGATCCGCTGCTCGTCACCAAGGACAACGTCAAGGAGGTCGTCGACGACGGCGGCGTCGACGCGGCCGAGCTCTGCAAGGGCTTCGAGCAGGAGTGCAAGCAGGCCGGGATCGACTTTTAGTGCCCTGCTATTGCCTCAGTGGGCGGCCCGTCGTAACCGGCGGGCCGCACCATCCTCACGAACGTACGGAGAATCACCATGTCGGAACGGCCGGAACCGGCCACGCCGCTGCTCGAGCTGCGCGGCATCAACAAGAGCTTCGGCGCGGTCGGAGTGCTCCACGACGTCGACTTCAAGGTCTACGCCGGCCAGGTCACCGCGCTCGTCGGTGACAACGGTGCAGGCAAGTCGACGCTGGTGAAGTCGGTCGCGGGCATCCACCCGATCGACTCGGGCGAGTACTTCTTCGACGGCCGCCACGTCGAGATCAGCGGCCCGAGGAACGCCGCCGCGTTGGGTATCGAGGTCGTCTACCAAGATCTGGCGCTCTGCGACAACCTCGACATCGTCGACAACATGTTCCTCGGCCGCGAGCAACGGCGGGGCGGGCTCGTACTCGACAACGACGCGATGGAGCAGAAAGCTCGGGAGACGCTCGCATCCCTGTCTGTACGTACGATCAACTCCGTACGACAGAGCGTCGCGAGCCTGTCCGGTGGTCAGCGCCAGACCGTCGCGATCGCGAAGTCCGTGCTGTGGAACAGCAAGGTCGTACTGCTGGACGAGCCGACCGCTGCTCTCGGTGTCGCGCAGACGCGCCAAGTGCTCGATCTCGTACGCCGCCTCGCCGACAACGGGCACGGCGTCGTGCTGATCTCGCACAACATGGTCGACGTCTTCGAGGTCGCCGACCGGATCACCGCGCTCTACCTCGGTCGCGTCGCGGCCGACGTACCCGCCTCGGAACTGAACAACAGCCGCGTCGTCGAGCTGATCACTTCCGGTCGATCTGGTGATCTCGGGATCGATTCCAGTACGGCCGCGCAGTCGGCATGAAGGAGCCAACCATGACTGTCGACAAGACGACCGAACCCGACGCAACATCCGCGACGACGGATGACCGGAGCGGCTTCGCCGGTGACACCCGCGCCGCGACACTCGGTGGTGCGCTGCGCGAATGGCTCGACCGCGTTCGCGGCGGCGACATGGGTGCGCTACCGGCCGTGCTCGGACTGCTGGTGCTATTCGTCGTGTTCACCATTCTGCGGCCGGACTCGTTCACCTCCGAGCTGAACATCGCCAACCTGCTGACCCAGGCGGCGGCGATCTGCGTCCTCGCGATGGGTCTCGTACCCGTCCTACTGATCGGCGACATCGACCTTTCGGCCGGCGTCGCAGGCGGTACGTCGGCCGGTGTCACCGCGCTGTTGATCGACCGACAAGGCTACGGCTGGCCGATCGCGGTCGTGGCCGGCATCGTCACCGGCATCCTGATCGGGTTCGTCATCGGCCTCCTGGTCGCCAAGCTCGGCATTCCGTCGTTCGTCGTGACACTCGCGTTCTTCCTCGGGCTGCAGGGCGTGATCCTGAAGCTGATCGGCCAGGGCGGCTCGATCGCGGTGCGCGACAGCGTCATCCGCGGACTGACCATCGACAACATGCCGGTTGTCGCCGGCTGGATCCTGGTCATCGTCATCCTGGCCGCGTACGCAGGCGCGAGCATCTACACGCATCGCAAGAAGAGTGCGCTCGGTCTGCAACGCGGGCCGCTGTCGCTGGTCATCATCAAGGTCGCAGTGATCGCAGCGATCATGATCGGCGGAACCGCGTTCCTGAGCATCGACCGCCGCGCGGTGAAGACCCTCGCGACCGACCCGATCCAAGGCATCCCGTACGCCGTGTTCGTCGTTGTCGCACTGTTGATCGCCCTGTCGTTCGTGTTCGGCCGCACCCGCTACGGTCGGCATGTGTACGCGGTCGGAGGCAATCGGGAGGCGGCCCGGCGGGCAGGTATCAACGTCGACCGGATCCGCGTCTCGGCGTTCATGATCTGCTCCGGTATGGCCGCGATCAGCGGCATCATCACCGCGTCGTACGACGGCAAGGTCTCGCCGGGATCCGGCGGCGGCAACGTGCTGCTGTACGCGGTCGGCGCCGCGGTCATCGGCGGCACCAGCCTGTTCGGCGGGCGAGGGCTGATTCGCAACGGCGTCATCGGCGGTCTGGTGATCGCCACCATCGCCAACGGCCTGTACCTGCTCAACCAGGCGGCGTACATCAACTTCCTGGTGACCGGTATCGTCCTGCTGCTCGCGGCGAGCGTCGATGCGATCTCGCGGCGGCGCCGCACCTCCACGGGAACCTGAGATGGCGTTGAAGGGTAGGCCCGGGGCCGGCACGAACCAGGAGGCGGTGCGTCGGCACAACCTCGGTACGTTGCTCGGCCATGTGCACCACAACGGGCACATCTCCCGGGCCGCCCTGACGTCGCGGATGCGGCTCAACCGCAGCACGATCGCGGCCTTGGTCGCCGAGCTCGAGGGTCTCGGGCTGGTGGAGCAGCAGGCTCCGTCGGGTGCCCGCAGCGGCGCGGGACGCCCGTCGCTGGACGTACGCCCGGGGCCGATCGAGGCGTTCGTACTGGCGACCGAGCTGCGCGTCGACGAGATCACGGCCGCCCGCGTCGGGCTCGGCGGGCAGGTCCTCGCTCGGGCCGTGGGTCACACCCCGCGGTCGCGCGATCCCGAGGACGTTTCGGACGCGTTGGCGGTGATCCTGACCAAGCTCGCCGCCGAGGCTCCGGTGGACTCGCGGTTGGTCGGCGTCGGCGTCGGAATCCCCGGTGTGGTGAGTGATGACGGCGGGCTCGTGCGGTTCGGTCCGAACCTCGGCTGGACCGATGTGCCGTTCATCCGTCAGCTCGCCGACCGTCTCGACACAACGGTCGAGATCCGCGCCGGCAACGATGCGGACCTCGGCGTAATGTCGGAGCACATCCGCGGCGCCGGCATCGGACACGACAACATCGTGTTCCTGTCCGGAGACGTCGGTGTCGGCGGCGGAGTCATCGTCGGCGGCCGCCCGATGCCGGGTGTCGGAGGATTCGCCGGCGAGCTCGGCCATATGAAGGTCAACCCTCGCGGCCAGGTGTGCCGGTGCGGCAACCGCGGCTGTTGGGAGACCGAGGTCGGCGCACATGCGATCGCGTCGGCGGTGCGCTTCCCGCACGGTGACCTGGCCGGTCTCGAGGCGCGTCTCGCGTCCGTACGTACGCCCAACGCGCGGCTCCGCACCGTCGGGCGGCAGCTGGGCTCCGGCCTCGCGAACGTCGTGAACATCTTCAACCCTGAGCTGGTCATCCTCGGTGGCGTGCTGCGCGATGTGTTCCCCGTAGTGCGCGATGACGTCCTGGAGACCCTGCAGGAGGGTGCGTTGGCCGCACCTGGCAGTCAGGCGACCATCGCACTACCCGACCTCGGTGCCGACTCCGTACTGCTCGGCGCCGCCGAGCTCGCGTTCGAGCCGCTCCTCGACGACCCAGCGGCCGTCCTCGAACAACACTGAGGGGCCTTCGGTCCAGCTCACCGGAGTGGGGTGCGGCCGGCGAAGACGGCGTCCAACGACTGTGCGGCGGCACCGGTCGCGGCTGCGCGTAGGCCGAGCGTACTGAGTTCGGCGCGGCACTCCGGTGATCCGAAGACCTCTGTCTCGAGGGCCGCACGTACCCGTGGGAGCAGCCATTCGCCGAGAGGTACGAAGTAGCCGCCGAGCACGATCATCGAGGGGTTGAGCGCGTTTGCGAGGACCGCCGACCCCGCCGCAAGCCAGTCACCGAGCTCGGCGAGTCCGTTGCGTACGCCCAGATCGGAAGCCGCCTCATCGGCGATGTCGATTGCGACGGAGACCGGATCGGCCGCCGACGGGCGCACTCCGCCTACGGCGCGCACCATTGCGGGTAGGCCGATGACGGCCTCCCAGCAGCCGTGCCTACCGCATGCGCAACGCTGCTGGGGGTCGCCGATGCGCATATGGCCGACCTCGCCGGCGTACCCCGCCCCGCCGCGTACGATTTCGCCCGCGCTGACGATTCCGGCGCCGATGCCGGTCGTACCCGTGAGGTAGAGGACGTCCGGTACGCCTTGCGCAACGCCATGGCGTGCCTCCGCGAACGCGGCGCAGTTCGCGTCGTTGTCGACGGCGACCGATACGTCGCCGCCGAGTGCGTCGCGGACCAGCGTCGTCAGTTCCACGTCGCGCCATCGCAGGTTCGGTGCGTACTCGACACGGTTGCGAGAGGTGTCGACGAGTCCGGGTACGGCGGCGGTCACGCCGACGACGCTGCGTCGATCGTCGGCAAGTCGGCTCACCGCGTCCGCCGCGGCCGTGACGATGGTGTCGGGCGTGACGGCCTCGACGGGCTGCTCTTCGGACAGCAGCGTCTGTCCGGAGAGGTCGACCGCGACAACGGCGAGATAGTCCACATTGGCCTCGATGCCGAGCGCCGCGTACCGGGCGCCCGACAAGGCGAGTGGCCGGCTCGGCCGTCCGCGCGCTCCAGCGAAGCTGTCCTGCTCCTCGACCGCCCCCGCCGCCAGGAGCCGCCCGCCGATCGTGCCGACGGTCGCCTTGGCCAACCCGGTACGCCGGGCCAGGTCGGTGCGGCTCAGCGGGCCCGCGTCGCGCAGAGCGCGGAGTACGAGCGCGGTGTTGTGCTGCCGCAGCACACCGGCCGCGGCAGGAGAATCGGTGCCGGCAGGGATCACCGCACGCCGTAGAGATGCTCGAGCGCGAGCTGGTCGAGGCGCTCGAAGGCCATCCCGCGCTTGGCGTGCTCCTCGGGATCGAACGAGTCGTGCTCGAGGTCGGCCCAGCTCTCGTTCTCAGCGAGGGTCGGTACGGACAGCTCGGGTACGCGGGCATCGGCCAGCGCCTGTTGCACATCGGGGTCTGCGCGGAAGGCACGCACCTTCTCGCGCAGGATCAGGTAGTTCGTCATGCATGCTGCAGCCGACACCCAGACGCCGGCGTCGTCCTCGGTACGCGGCGTCTTGTAGTCGAAGTGGATCGCGCCGTCGAAACCACCGGTCACGAGCGTGTCGACGACCCAGAACGCTCCACGCACATTGCCCGCGCCGAAGCGGAGATCCTGGTCGTAGCGCGGGCCGTGCTGGCCGTTCAGGTCGATGTGGAAGAGCTTGCCGTGCCAGAGGGCCTGCGCGTACCCGTGTGCGGCGTTGAGGCCAGCCATCTCCTCGTGCCCGATCTCGGGGTTGACCCCGAACAGCTCCGATCGGTCGAGGCTGTCGGCGAAGGCCAGAGCGTGTCCGACGGTCGGCAGCAGGATGTCGCCGCGTGGTTCGTTCGGCTTGGGCTCGATCGCGAACCTGAGGTCGTACCCGCGGTCGTGCACGAAGTCGCCGAGGATGTTGAATGCCTCGCGATAGCGGTCGAGTGCCGCGCGTACGTCCTTCGCGGCCCCCGACTCTGCGCCCTCGCGACCGCCCCAGCAGACGTACACCTGTGCACCGAGCTCGGCTGCGAGGTCGATGTTGCGCATGACCTTACGGATCGCGAACCGGCGTACGTCACGGTCGTTGGAGGTGAACCCGCCGTCCTTGAAGACCGGGTGGGTGAACAGGTTCGTGGTCGCCGTCGTGACGGCGAGACCGGTGTCGGCGAGACCCTTCTTCCACGCCCCGATGATGCGCTCGCGCTCTGCTTCGTCGACACCGAAGGGGATCACGTCGTTGTCGTGGAAGTTGACGCCGTACGCGCCGATCTCGGCGAGTTTGTGCAGCCCGCGTACCGGGTCGAGGTCGGGGCGCGTCGGTTCGCCGAACGGGTCGCGTCCGCCGTACGCGACGGTCCAGATTCCGAAGGAGAACTTGTCTGCGGGAGTCGGGGTGGGTATCGGCACGATCGGACCTCTCGTTGTCGGGCGTTCTGGACGGCAGGGGCGCGTCACCAGTCGGCGGTTCGCTCCCGCAGATGTGCGTACGCTGCGCGTACCTCGGGCTGCGGGTCGGCTTCGGTGGGTTCGCCGACGGCGACGCTCCAGGAGGGTGGCTCGGCGGTACCGGCAAGTGCCCATGCGGCCTGCCGGGCGGCACCGAGTGCGACGTACTCGGCGTCGGCGGGTACGACGACCGGTACGCCGAGGATCGCCGGCGCCAGAGTACGCACGGCTTCGCTGCGTGCTCCGCCGCCGACCAGCAGCACGCGTCGAGGCACGACACCAGTCGCATCGACGAGCGCGTCGACCGCATCGGCGAGGCTGCACAGGAGAGCCTCGACTGACGCTCTGGCGATATCGGCAGGCGTCGTCTGGCTGGTCAGGCCGTGCATGGTGCCGACCGCGTCGGGACGGTTGGGGGTGCGCTCGCCGTCGAGATACGGCAGCAGCGCCAGGCCGTTGGCGCCCGGTGCGGCCGACAGCGCGAGGTCGGAGAGTCGTGTCTGGTCGACGCCGAGGGTACGACCGGCGAGCTCGAGAATGCGTGCGGCGTTCAGCGTGCACGCGAGCGGAAGGAATCGCCCGGTCGCGTCGGCGAAGCCGCTGACCAGGCCGGTGCCGTCGGCGACCGGCTTCTCGACGACGGCCGATGCCACTCCCGAGGTGCCGACCGACACGACCACGTCGCCAGGCCTGGCGTCGAGCGCGAGTGCCGCGCCCATGTTGTCGCCCGTGCCGGGTGCGATGACTGTGTCGCCTACGTGGCCGATGGTCTCGGCCGGTGTCGCTATGCGCGGTCGATCGAACTCGTGGCCGAGCGCGTTCATCGCGAGCTCGGGGATCCAGTCGTCGGCGCGCGGCGAGAAGTAGCCGGTGCCGGATGCGTCACCGCGGTCGGTCGTCGGATCGTCGCCGCGGCCGGCGAGGTGCCAGGTGAGGAAGTCGTGGGGGAGGAGCACCCGGGCGACGCGCTCGGCGTTATCGGGTTCGTGGTCACGCAGCCAGCGCAGTTTGGTGATCGTGTACGACGCGACGAACACCGAGCCCGTTGCGTCGGCGCATGCCTGCGGACCGCCGATCTCGTCCACGAGCTCGTTGGCGGCGGCGGCCGATCGGGTGTCGTTCCACAGCAGCGCATCGCGGACGGGTTCGCCGGCGGCATCGAGGCCGACCATGCCGTGCTGTTGACCGCCGACCGCGACGGCACTTGCTCGATCGAGCAACGGTCCGGCGGCCGTGCGCAGAGCGTCCAGCCAGGCGTAGGGATCGACCTCGGTGCCCTCGGGGTGCGGCGCCGTACGGGTGTCGACCACCTCGCCGTCAGCGGCGCGTACGAGCATCGCTTTCGTCGACTGGGTCGAGGAGTCGATCCCGACGACGAGCTCTTCGTGCGACACGGCGAGGCTCCTTCTGGTACGAGGCTCTCAGTTTCGTACGAGTCCTGAATTAAGTCAACGCCGAGGTGATCTGCCATGATGTCGCCTCGTGAGCCTGACTCGGGCAGTCAACGACCTCAACGACGCATGCCGGCCGACCCGCCGGGTGCCCACGCGCCACTTCGTCATCGAGGAATGCAAGGTCGCGTACGTCTGCAATCCCGGTGCGTCGTCGACGGCGTTGCGATGGCTGCTCGCTGCCATCGGCGGGCTCGCACCCGAGGCGTTCGTCCGATCGACCGGAACCGCCGCGACCCGTCGCGAGACCGTCCAGGACAACCGTCGCTGGGGTTCGATCGTCCGCCCGCGATCGGGCGTCATACCCGAGCTCGCTCGACTCTCCGAGGCCGACGGCTGGTTCGTCTTCACGGTCGTACGCGATCCGCGGGAGCGAGTCTGGGCCGCGTGGCAGGCGAAGGTACTACGCGGTGATCCGAGGATGCTCGCGAACGAAGACCTGCGGCGCTGGATCCCCGATGCGCCGCGGACACCGGCCGACGTCATCGGTCCGTTCACGGACTTCGTTCGTGCGCTCGCCACGGGAACGGCCGGCGCGATCGCCCGCGATCCGTACTTCCGGCCGCAGACCGAGACGATCACGCGGCCGGGCTTGTCGTATACCCAGG
Organism: Nocardioidaceae bacterium SCSIO 66511; assembly: GCA_023100825.1. Taxonomy (NCBI): domain Bacteria; kingdom Bacillati; phylum Actinomycetota; class Actinomycetes; order Propionibacteriales; family Nocardioidaceae; species Nocardioidaceae bacterium SCSIO 66511. Next base: position 2,203,141 of record CP095846.1, read on the forward strand.
TGTACGACAGATCGCAGATCGCCCGGCTGCTTGCGGATCTCGCCAACCATCTCGAGCGCCTCGGCCGGCCGCGCAATCTGCCCTACCAGCCCGGTCCGCGACTCCCGTTCGCACTGAGTCGCACGGTGCTCACCGACCAGGTCGCGGGCGATATCAAGGACGCGTACGCTGCGGACTTTGCGGCATTCGGCCACGCCTGGCCGGATGAGCCGTTGCTCGCAGACGAGGACTGGGATCGCGCCGGATACGGCGCCGTGGACTTCGTACGCGCGGCGAACGAGCGGATCGCCGACCTCTCCGGTCTGTTGCGGCCGGCGAGTAGCCCCGACCCGGAAGGCGCCGGACGTGTCTGACCTCGAGGCGCCGCCCCTTCGCCGACCCTGGTCGTTCGTCATCGACGCTTACCGGCTGGCGTATGTGACTGTCCCGAAGGCCGCCTGCACGACGCTGCAGTGGCTTGTCGCCGAGTTGTCCGGAGAAGACCTGAGCGGCGCGACCGCGCAGCCGCACGCCGCGGCGAGCCGCAGGCAGCTCGTCCATCAACGCCGCCTCTGGCAGCACACACCTGGCCTCGACGCGCTCTCAGCCGACCGCCGCGGGGCGATGACGCGCGGCTCGGGGTGGCTCACCTTCGCGGTGGTGCGCGACCCGCGGGCGCGCCTGTGGTCGGCATGGCAGTCGAAGTTGTTGCTCCGGCTGCCTCGCTACGTCACGGCGTACCAGGACGAGCCGTGGTTTCCGCGGGTGCCGACGGAGACGGCACACGTGGTGGAGGACTTCGCAACGTTCGCCCGGGCGTACGAGGCGGGTGCGGTCGGCGCGCTCATGGACGACAGCCACTTCCGTCCCCAGGCCGAGATCCTCGCCGGGGTCGACGTACCGGAGCTCGAGTTGTACGACCTGAGCCGGTTGGACGAGCTGATGGCCGATATCGGGTCGCACCTGGCCACGTACGGCCGAGAGATGCCCGACCTCGCTCGCGAGAACTCGACGCCCCTGCCGCTTACCTCCGAGGTGCTCGCCGACGGCGTTCAGGAGCGCATCGAGCGCTGCTACGCCGCCGACTTCGAGCGATACGGGTCACTGTGGCCGGCCGTGCCGCGCACCCGCGATGCGGCGACCTGGACTCGGACCGCGTTCGACGACATCGCCATGCGCATCGAGATGCACGAGCGTCTCGGCGATCTGGCGAAGATGGCCCGCCGCGCTCGTCGTCGCTGACGATTCTCAGGCGTGGTGCGTCAAGATGATCGGGTGACTATCCACTCGGACCACCCGTTCCTGCCGCCCGAGGGCGACCGTGATCCGGTGCGCCGGCTTCGGGGGCGTACGCCCGCACCGGTCACGCTGCTCGCGACGCGCGACAGCGACGCCCGCGCGGGGCTGACGGTCTCGTCGTTGATGGTCGCCGACGGCGATCCGGCCCACGTGCTCGCGCTCGTCGACGAGGACTCCGATTTCTGGGATCTACTCGAACAGACCCGCGTCGCGGCGATCTCTCTGCTGTCATGGCGGCACCGCGCGCTCGCCGACGCTTTCGCCGGTGTGAGTCCAGCGCCCGGAGGGCCGTTCCGGCTCACCTCGTGGGACGAGACCGAATGGGGACCGGTCGTCTCCGACGCCGCCGCCTGGGCGGGCGTACGCCTGGTCGACGGCGAGCCACGGCACGCCGGATGGGCGCTACTGCTCGACGCACGGATCGAGCAGATCGAGATTCGCGACGACGACGGTGACGAGCCGATGACCCATCTGCGTGGACGTTACCGGCGCTCCTGAGCGCTGCGATCTCAGACGTTCGGTCTCGGCCCACGCCGAAGCTCCGGACTGCCCACCCGCCGTCTATGTTGGTCCGGGGATACCGCGAAATGGAGATGCAGATGGCCGAGCGCGTCGACGAGCAGGGCACGTACGTGGAGAAGGGCGCGGAGTTCAAGCGCGATATGAACTACATCGACACGCGCATCACCAAGGATGGCCGCGACGGTTATCCGGTCGAAGCGGGGCGCTACCGGCTCGTTGCGGCGCGGGCGTGCCCGTGGGCGAACCGCGCGGTGATCGTACGCCGACTCCTGGGTCTCGAAGGTGCCATGTCGATGGGTCTGTGTGGTCCCACCCACGACAAGCGGAGCTGGACCTTCGATCTCGATCCCGGCGGCGTCGACCCGGTGCTCGGGATCGAACGGCTGCAGCAGGCGTACTTCAAGAGGTTCCCCGACTACCCGCGGGGCATCACCGTGCCGGCGATGGTCGACGTGCCGACGGGGGAGGTCGTCACGAACGCGTTCGAGCAGATGACACCCGACTTCTGCACCGAGTGGACGGACTTCCACCGTGACGGCGCACCGGACCTCTACCCGGCCGCGCTTCGAGACGAGATCGACGAGATCGCGCATCGCAACCGCACGGAGGTCAACAACGGCGTCTACCGGTGTGGCTTCGCCGGGTCGCAGGAGGCATACGACGAGGCGTTCGGTCGATTGTTCGCGCGACTCGACTGGCTGTCGGAGCGGCTTGCCGAGCGTCGCTTCCTGGTGGGCGACACGGTCACCCTCGCCGACATCTACCTGTTCAGTACGCTCGCGCGCTTCGACGCCGTCTACCACGGGCACTTCAAATGCAACCGGCACAAGCTCACCGAGCTACCCGTGCTGTGGGCGTACGCGCGTGACCTGTTCCAGACGCCCGGCTTCGGCGACACGATCGACTTCGTACAGATCAAGCAGCACTACTACATCGTGCACGCCGACGTGAACCCGACGCAGATCGTGCCCGTCGGCCCCGACCTGTCCGGCTGGTTGACACCGCACGGGCGGGAGGCACTCGGCGGTCGGCCGTTCGGCGACGGTACGCCTCCGGGACCACCCGCCGAGTCGGAGGTCGTACCGCCCGAGCACACCATTGCGGCCTGGACCTGACAACGCGTCCGTCCCGCTGCTGCTCCGCAGCAAACCGCGCCACTCACTAGCAAACTTGCTGGGTAGCGGCGCGGAATACCACGGGCCCACAGCAAACCGCGCCACTCACTAGCAAACTTGCTGGGTAGCGGCGCGGATTGCCATGGGCCCGTGGTAATCCACGGGCGCCGCAGCCCACCGATGGGCATACGGCCGGAGCATCAGCCGTCGACAAGCGCAGCGGCAAGTCGCGCCGCGTACTCCTCTGCCTCGCCCTCGGCGTACTTCACCCGCGGCCAGAAGAAGCCACGTAGGCCGTCGCCCTTCGTACGCGGGACGACGTGCACATGCAGATGCGCGACGCTTTGGCTCACCACGTTGTTCGCGGCGACGAACGTGCCCTGGGCGCCGAGACCGGCCGTGATCGCATCCGCGACCCGCTGGACCTCCTCGAACAGCGGCGTCAACAGCGCGGAAGGCAACTCGGGCAGGGTCACGATGTGCTCGCGCGGCACGACCAGGGTGTGGCCCTTGAACACCGGCCGATGGTCGAGGAAGGCAACGGTGTCGGCGCCTTCGTGCACGATGGGTGCCGTGACCTCACCGGAGATGACTTTGCAGAACACGCAGTCGGCCATCCGCCCATCCCACCACGTATACGTCGGGTGTGTTCGGTGACACGTCGCTGGACGCCGGAGCGCCTGGCTCGCACGACGCTGGGGCGACAGTTCCCGCGCATCCGCGGTCGGCGCACGACAGCCGTCGTCGAGGCGTACCGCCGGCTCGGCCCGATCCAGACTCAGGTGCCGCGCGCCGCACACGTTGCGCTGGCATCGCGGCTGCCCGGGGTCACGTACGAGACGATCACCGCCGCGTTCGAGGCGTACGACGTCGTCAAGGCGAGCAACCTACGCGGCACCGTGCACACCTCGACCGCTGAGCAGCACGGCTGGCTCGCAGCGGTATGCGAGCAGCCGCGCGACCGGTTGCTCGCCAATCACCTGAAGCTCTCGGGCATCGAGCCCCGCGATGTCACGGACGAGATCGAGCGGTACGCGCGCGGAGAGTGGCGCGAGCGCAAGGAGCTCGTCGCCCACATGTGGGGCTGGCTCGACGAGCATGGCGCCGGCACGAGCAATGGCGCAGAGAGCACCACCATGAGCGACAGTCTGCTCTGGGGTCATGCGCGGCTCGTTCGTCGCCCCCGCGACACCGCGTGGGAGCGCCGTACGGACGTCTACCACCAGGCTGCGTCCAGTGTGATCGGCGGCGACGCCGTGACGGCCGGCGATGCGATGGAGCGACTGGTCCGTCTCCATCTCGGTGCGTACGGCCCGGCGACGAGACGTGACATCGCCTGGTGGCTCGGCACCACGCTGACGCCGGTCGACGACGCGATCATCCGACTCGGTGACGAGCTCGTCACCCATTCGGCCGACCTGCGCGACCCGCTGCTCGACCTCGCGGATTCGCCGCTGGCGGGGCCCGATCCCGGCACGAGGCTGCTGCCGGAGTTCGACGGGTTGATCCTCGGGTACGCGCCGGAGAACCGAGGCCGGTTCGCACATCCCGACCATCTCGAGCGGATCTTCGCCCGAGTCAACGGCCTGATGTCGCCCGCGGTCCTGCGCGAAGGGCAAATCGTCGCAACCTGGAAGCCGATCACGAAAGGCAAGCGGGTCGAGGTCGAGGTGCAGATGCTCCCCGCCTTCCCCGATCTACCGGTTTCCGAGCTCGACACCCCGGTATCCGATCTCGGGTCTGCCCTCGGCGTCGAGGTGGCCGACGTACGAGTCGTACGCGGGTGACACTGCGCGGCGCGGGGACAGTTAGACTCGAACGTTCAGGGCCGCAGTCCGCTGCGCCGTGTGCCCGACGCACCAACCCGAACGGAGGCGCGCCCGATGGGGATGCTCGACACGATCGAAGATCCGAGCGATCTGCGCGATCTCGACGACGAGCAGCTCACCGCCCTGGCGGCGGAGATTCGCGAGCGGATCATCGCGTCGGTCGCCTCGAACGGCGGTCACCTCGGTCCGAACCTCGGCGTCGTCGAGCTCACCATGGCCATCCACCGCGTCTTTCGCTCACCCAGCGACCGGGTCGTGTTCGACACCGGCCATCAGGCGTACGTGCACAAGATGCTCACGGGCCGCGCCGACGAGTTCGACCAGCTGCGCAAAGAGGGCGGCCTCTCGGGCTACCCCTGTCAGGGTGAGTCCGAACACGACATCGTCGAGAACTCCCACGCCTCAACCAGCCTCTCGTACGCCGACGGGCTGGCGAAGGCCAAAGCGCTCGCCGGCAGCGATGACCACGTCGTGGCAGTGATCGGCGACGGCGCACTCACGGGCGGCATGGCGTGGGAGGCACTGAACAACATCGCCGCCGACGAAGACAGCCGGCTCGTCGTCGTGGTCAACGATAACGGCCGTTCGTACATGCCGACCGTCGGCGGTCTGGCGAACCACCTCGCCACTTTGCGTACGAACCCGAAGTACGAGCCCGCGCTCGAAGCGATCAAGGACCGCATCAAGGGCACCCGGGTCGTCGGGCCGAAGGCGTACGACACCCTGCATGCGATCAAGAAGGGTCTCAAGGACGCCATCGCACCGCAGGGGATGTTCGAGGATCTCGGCATCAAGTACCTCGGTCCGATCGACGGCCACGACCGCGATGCGGTGGAGAACGCCCTGACCCTCGCAAAACGCTACGGCGGTCCGGTCCTGGTGCATGTTTTGACGACGAAGGGCAAGGGCTACGACATCGCCGTCGCCAACGAGGTCGACCAGATGCACCAGGCCCCGTCGGGCGGATTCGACCCCGAGACCGGCGACGCCATCGCGGCCGCTCCGGCCTCGTGGACCTCCGTGTTCCGCGATGAGATCGTCCGGCTCGCCGACGACGATCCGAAGCTGGTCGCGATCACGGCGGCGATGCTCTACCCCGTCGGCCTCGATGCGTTCGCCGAGAAGTTCCCCGAGCGCGTGTTCGACGTCGGCATCGCCGAACAGCATGCGGTGACGAGCGCCGCCGGGCTCGCCATCGGCGGCATGCATCCGGTGGTCGCGCTGTACGCGACCTTCCTGAACCGCGGTTTCGACCAGTTGCTGCTCGACGTCGCCCTGCACGGTTGCGGCGTGACGTTCGTACTCGACCGCTCCGGTGTGACCGGCGACGACGGGCCGAGCCACAACGGCATGTGGGACCTCTCGCTGCTGCAGATCGTGCCGACCCTGCGGCTGGCGGCGCCGCGTGACGGCGCCCGGGTACGCGAGCTGCTCGGCGAGGCGGTTGCGGTCGACGACGCGCCGACGGTGGTCCGTTACCCGAAGGGCGCAGTCACCGCCGATGTCGAAGCGGTCGACCGCATCGGCGCCACAGACGTCATGTTGCGCACCGGCGACGAAGACGTGCTGCTCGTCGGGGTCGGCTCGATGGTGGGCACCGCGATCGAGACCGCACGACTGCTCAGCGATGACGGCATCGGTGTGACGGTTGTCGATCCGCGCTGGGTGAAGCCGGTCGCCGGCGAGATCGTCGAGCTCGGCGGGCGACACCGGCTCGTCGTCACCATCGAAGACAACGGACGTTCCGGCGGCGTTGGTTCGATGGTGCAGCAAGCGCTCAGCGATGCCGACGTGAGTACGCCCGTGCGGGTGCATGGTGTGCCACAAGAGTTCCTCGATCACGCCAAACGCGATGTGATCCTCGAGCGCGTCGGGCTCACCCCGCAGGCCGTTGCCGACGACACGCGGGCGCGTCTGCGCTGACCGCGCGTACGCGGGATTACGCTGGCTACGCAACGTTGTCTACGGGGCGGAGGTCTGCGATGGCCACGCGTGATGCGAACCGCGGGCTGAATCGGACCAAGTCCGTCGAGCAGTCCATCCATGACACCGAGGCACCCGAGCATCGGCTGAAGAAGAACCTCGGTGCGCTCGACCTCGTGGTGTTCGGTGTCGGCGTCATCATCGGCGCCGGCATCTTCGTGCTGACCGGTCAGGTCGCCGCGAGCAACGCGGGTCCGGCCGTCGCGCTGTCGTTCCTGTTCGCCGGCATCGCCTGTGCATTGGCGGCGTTGTGCTACGCGGAGTTCGCTTCGACCGTGCCTGTTGCCGGTAGCGCGTACACGTTCTCGTACGCGACCTTCGGTGAGTTCATCGCGTTCGTCATCGGCTGGGACCTCGTACTCGAGTTCACCATCGGCTCGGCCGCGCTCTCTGTCGGGTTCTCCGGATACCTCAACACGCTGCTCGACGGCACACCGTTCGAGTTGCCTCTCTCCCTGCAGTCGGTTTCGACCGTCGACAATCCCGACGGCGTGTTCAACCTGTCCGGATTCGTGATCGCGCTCGTCGTGATGGGCATTCTGATCGCCGGCATCAAGCTGTCGAGCATCGTCAACCAGATCGTCGTCGCGATCAAGCTCGCCGTGGTGGCGATCGTGATCGTCGGCGGGATCGGCTACATCTCGGCGGACAACTACGATCCGTTCATTCCGCCGTCCGCCGGCGCCACCGGTGCCTCGGGGAGCTGGTTGCACGTACCGCTGGTGGAGACCCTGCTCGGCATCGAACCTCAGGTGTACGGCGTCGCGGGAATCTTCAGCGGTGCGGCGATCGTGTTCTTCGCGTTCATCGGGTTCGACGTCGTTGCGACGACGGCCGAGGAGGCGCGCAACCCACAGCGCGACGTACCGATCGGCATCATCGGCTCGCTCGCGATCGTCACCGTCCTGTACATGGCGGTCAGCCTCGTCATCACCGGTATGCAGGACTTCAGGACCATGTCCCCGGACGATGCCGCTCCGCTCGCGACGGCGTTCGACGATCAAGGGGTGCATTGGATGGGCGATCTGATCTCCGTCGGTGCCTGTATCGGACTGACCGTCGTCGTGATGATCCTGATGCTCGGGCAGACGCGTGTCGCGTTCGCCATGGCGCGCGACGGCTTGCTGCCGCAGCCAGTCGCCAAGGTGCACCCGCGCTTCGGCACGCCGTACGTCATCACGCTGATCGCGGGGTCGGTTATTGCCATCATCGCCGGGTTCGTCGACCTGTCCACCCTTTCCGAGCTGGTCAACATCGGCACGCTCTTCGCGTTCGTACTGGTCAGCGTCGGGGTCGTCCTCCTGCGCCGGAGGCGGCCCGACCTAGAGCGCTCCTTCCGGGTCCCGGCCGCTCCGGTGGTCGCGGCGCTCGCCGTACTGATGTGCGTGTACCTGATGCTGAACCTCCCGGGTGAGACCTGGGTCCGGTTCCTGATCTGGATGGCGATCGGACTCGTCGTCTACTTCGCGTACGGCCGATCGCACAGCAGGCTCAACTTCCGGACCGACTGAGATGCCCTCGCGCACAGTGGGACACTGGAACGGGGAATGCCAGGACCCCCGAGTGCGTTGGAGGGATTGCTATGGGATGGATCCGTGACCGACGTACGCGCCGAAACGCGCCGCAGCTGCCCGGCCTCGACAAGGGGGAGCGGCCGGTGCTGCTCCATGCGCTCGACGGTTTCCTCGGGGCGGGCTCCGGTCCGAGGGTGGCCGCCGAGTACATCGCGGGCGACGACGGTGTGACCGTCGAGAGCTTCGACGTCGACGAGTACTACGACTACCGAGCCCGCCGTCCGGCGCTCGTCTTCGACGAGAACCGCTACACCGACTACGAGCAGCCGGCACTCGACGTACAACTGCTGCGCGATGCTGCGGATACGCCGTACCTGTTGCTCGCGGGTCCCGAGCCGGACTACCGGTGGGAGATGTTCGCGACCGAGGTTGCGTACGTCATCGAGCAGTACGACGTCTCGCTCACGGTCGGCATGGGCGCCGTGCCGATGGGCGTACCCCACACCCGGCCGCTCGTCGTCACCCAGCATGCGAACCGCAAGGCGTTGATCGACCAGCGCAACCTCTGGAACGGTCAGGTCGTCGTGCCCGCCAGCGCGCAGGCGATGGTGGAGTACCGCCTCGGCGAGTGGGGGTACGACGCCATGGGCTATGTCGTGCACGTTCCGCACTACCTCGCCCAGGTCGACTACCCCGCTGCGTCGATCGCACTGCTCGACGCGGTGTCCCGGCGCACCGGGCTGCAGTTCGAGCTCGACGACCTACGCGCCCGCCAGGTCGAGGCGATCGCCGATATCGAGGACCAGATCCGCGAGCAGGACGGCGGTGCCGTACTCGCGAACCTCGAGCAGCAGTACGACGCGTTCAGCCGCGGGGCGAACCAGTCGCTGCTGGCATCCGACGACTCCTTGCCGTCCGGTGAGGAGCTCGGCCGCCAGTTCGAGCAGTTCCTGGCCCAGGTCGACAAACGCGACGACGACTAGCGCGACGACGATTGCCCTGAGTTCGGGCGCGGCCATGACACAATGCCCGCGTGCCTGAATCGATCACCGAACTCGTCGGCCTGCTCGACCTCGAGCGGCTGGATGAGGATCTGTTCCGTGGCTCGCATCCGCGCTCGAGCGAGATGACGCGGGTCTTCGGCGGCCAGGTCGCCGCGCAGGCCCTGATGGCCGCCTGCTCGAGCATCCCGGCCGGCCGCAGCGTGCATTCGCTGCACGCGTACTTCCTGCTCGGCGGAGACCCGTCGGTTCCGCTCATCTACGACGTCGATCGCATCCGCGACGGCGGTTCGTTCAGCACCCGGCGGGTGATGGCGCGTCAGCACGGCGAGGTCATCTTCTACCTGACGGCGTCGTTCCACAAGCACGAGCTCGGGTACGACCACCAGGACGTGATGCCGGTCGTACCGCCGGTCGAGGACTCGATCAAGATGGTCGACCTCTTCGAGACGCTCAACGAGAGCGTCGCGGAGCACTGGCGACGGGAGTGGTCGGCTCTCGACCTGCGCTACGTCGGCGACAACCGCGCCGAGGACGACCCGACTCGCAAGACCGTCCCCGCCGTGCAACGCATGTGGTTCCGCGCCAACGGCGACCTTCCCGACGACCCGGTGCTCAATGCCTGCGTCTTGACCTACATCAGCGACCTGAGCCTGCTCGGTACGTCGCTCCTCCCGCACGGCGTGATGATCGGGTCACCACGGCTCCAGCCGGCGTCGCTCGACCACGCGGTCTGGTTCCACCGTCCCGTACGCGCCGACGAGTGGCTGCTGTATGACCAGACCTCGCCGACGGCCACCGGTGCGCGTGGCTTCGCGACTGCCAACATCTACACGCAGGACGGAGTCTTGGTCGCGTCGGTTGCACAGGAGGGCCTGATCCGGCCGATCGAACCGAAGGCCTGACGACCGGTCAGAGCGCGGCGACCCGGCCGACCAGATGCGTCATCGGCTTCTTCGTACCCGATACGGCGAACGTCGACTCGCGCACGCCGACCTCGGCACCGAACACGACGCTCCCCGGCAGCAGGATCGGCTTCTGGAACTCCACGTCGACGCGGTACGCGGCGGGCAGATCGCTCGCGATCGCAGCCAGGCACCGCGCCTTGGTCCACATCCCGTGGGCGATCTGTCGGGGAAATCCGAGTGCCTTCGCACTGAGCCGATAGAGGTGGATCGGGTTGCGATCGCCCGACACAGCACCGTAGCGCCGCCCCAGGTCGGCGCCGAGCCGCCAGCGGGACGTGCCGGCCGGTGCGTCGATGCCGTCGAGCGGCGAAACGGCGACGGCGGACTCGTCACGCCGTCCGCGGGAGAGGTAGCTGCTCGTCTCTTCCCAGACCGTCGTGTCGTCGACCGTCGCGCGTGAGACCAGGTCGATGAGCCGCCCGCGCGGGTGGGCTCGCAGATTGGCGGCGTTGACGGACATCGAGTACGTCTCGCCGACCTCGATCGGGCGATGCTGGGTGATCGAGTTCGTGAGGTGCACCAACCCCATCGGCGCGAACGGGAACGCCGTATCGGTCATCAGCTTCAATTGCAACCCGAACGCCGCGAGATGCGGGTACGTCGCCGGCAGCTCGTTGCGGAGCCCGAAACCGCAGACATCGGCGTACGCGGCAAGCTGCGCGCCGTCGGTCGTGACGGCCGCCCGCGTGAGCGTGACGTCCGGGACCACGTCACCGCCGTGGCGTACCCCCGGCAGCCGGCCCACGACGGGCAGTGCCGGCAGTGCGGCCTTCGCGTAGAGCGGGAGCGCCGAAGGCGCCCGGTCGAGGTTGCGTACCGACATCTCAGGCACCGAGCAGACTCTGACCGCACACGCGCACGACGTTGCCGCTGACCGACGACGAACCGGGGTGCGCGTACCACGCGACCGTCTCGGCGACGTCGATCGGCAGGCCGCCTTGCGACATGGAGTTCATCCGGCGACCGGCCTCGCGGATCGCGAGCGGAATGGTCTTGACCATCGCCGTCTCGATGAAACCGGGTGCGACCGCGTTGACGGTGATTCCGGAGTCGGCGACCCGGGTGGACAGCTCTTGGACGAACCCGATGACGCCGGCCTTCGAAGCGGCGTAGTTGGTCTGCCCGTTGTTGCCCGCGATGCCGGCGATCGACGAGACACCGATGACCCGGCCGTTCGGGCGGATCAGCTTCTGGGCGAGGAGCTCGGCGGTGATGCGTTGGGGTGCGCCGACGTTGACGTCGATGACCGACTGCCAGTTCTCCGGCTTCATGTTGCGCAAGCGCTTGTCGCGGGTGATGCCGGCGTTGTGTACGACGATGTCGACACCGCCGTACGTCTCGTCGAGCTGGCGTGCGATTCGCTTCGGTGCGTCGGTCGCGGTGATGTCGAGGACGATGCTCGAACCGTCGAGCTCGTCCATGAGTCCCTTCAGATCACTGGCGAGCGGTGCGACGTCGAGCCCGACGATGCTGGCCCCGTCGCGATGCAGGGCTCGCGCCATCGCCTCGCCCAGACCTCGCGACGCCCCCGTGATGAGAGCCACCTTGCCGTCGAGCGGCCGCTGCGGGTCGGCATCTTCTGGAGCGTTGTGCGCGACGGTGCCGATACGTACGACCTGTCCCGACACGTACGCCGACTTGGGGGAGAGCAAGAACTCGACGGTCGAGGCGATGGAGTCCTCGGCGCCCGGGACTACGTAGACCAGCTGCACGGTGGAGCCGCCGCCCACCTCCTTGCCGAGTGATCGCGTGATGCCCTCGAGCGCGCGCTGGGCGATCGCCTCGCTGTCGGAGTCGGCCGCCTCGGCGGGCGTACCTAGGACGACGATGCGCGCGCAGCGGGCGAGGCTCCGCAGCACCGGGGCGAAGAACTCCTGGAGCGCCAGCAGCTGAGCGGGCGTCTTGATGCCCGTCGCGTCGAACACGATGCCCTTGTACCGCTTGCCGTCCTCGGCCGTGTCGGCGACGGTGACCTGTCGCGTGGCGAGGACGTCGCCGACGTACTTCACGAGTCTGCCGCCGTCGGCAGCGCCGAGCAGCACCGTGCCGTCCACCAGGGGCGCGCCGGTGCGCCAGCGGTCCAGGACGGGCGGGTTGGGAAGGCCGATGTTCTTCGCGATCAGCTGGCCGACCGGGGTGTTGATCAGCGACTGGTAGCGGTCAGTCATTCGCGATGTGTCCAATCTCTCGCATACCGGTGGTATCTCGAACGTCGTACGAACTGTAACTTCTGGTTACGCTCGTAGTCCACACGGTGTGGCGCGCATGACGCGACCGCCTTCGATGGCGGCGAGCGTCGTCACTGACAGACTGGCATACACGGCTCGTGACTTCGAGCCGACTGATGAGGAGTTCGGATGGCTGGCACACAATCGGGTTCGGCGAGTGCACCGCGGCGGGTCGCCATCATCGGCGGCAACCGGATCCCGTTCGCGCGTTCGAACAAGACGTACGCGCATGCGTCGAACCAAGACATGCTGACGACCGCAATCAACGGTCTCGCGGAGCGGTACGGCTTGGTCGGTGAGCGGGTCGGCGAGGTCGTCGCCGGCGCGGTGCTCAAGCACAGCAGGGACTTCAACCTCACGCGTGAATCGGTGCTGGGTTCGGTCCTGTCCGCGGACACGCCTGCGTACGACATCCAGCAGGCGTGTGACACGGGGCTGCAGGCGACGGTGCAGGTGGCCAACAAGATCGCGCTCGGCAAGATCGAGGTCGGCATCGCGGGTGGCTCCGATACGACCTCGGATGCGCCGCTCGCCGTCAACGAGCGGCTGCGCAAGATCCTGCTGGAGGCGAACCGTGCCAAGTCGATGAAGGGTCGGCTGGCCGCGCTTGCGAAGGTCCGGCCCGCGCATCTCGCGCCGGCGATCCCGCAGAATGCCGAGCCGCGTACCGGCCTGTCGATGGGCGACAGTGCTGCGCTGACCGCGGTCGAGTGGGACGTCACCCGTGCGGAGCAGGACGAGCTGACCGTCGCTTCGCACCATCGGTTGGCGGCGGCGTACGAACGCGGCTTCCTCGATGACCTGATGTCTCCGTACCTCGGGTTGGAGCGTGACCAGAACCTGCGTGCCGACTCGTCGACGGAGAAGCTGGCGAAGCTGAAGCCGGTGTTCGGCAAGGGCGATGCGGCGACGATGACCGCGGGCAACTCGACGCCGCTCACTGATGGCGCGTCGGCGGTGTTGCTCGCGTCGGAGGAGTTCGCGAAGGAGCGTGGCTGGGAGATCCTCGGCTATCTGAGCGATTACGAGACGGCCGCGGTCGACTACGTGCACGGGCAGGAGGGTCTGCTCATGGCGCCTGCGTATGCGATGCCGCGGATGCTGGCGCGTGCGGGTCGTTCGCTGCAGGATTTCGACTTCTACGAGATCCACGAGGCGTTTGCTTCGCAGGTGCTCGCGACGCTCAAGGCGTGGGAGGATCCGATCTTCTGTAAGGAGCGGCTCGGCCTCGATGCCCCGCTCGGGCCGATCGATCGGGACAAGCTGAACGTCGCGGGTTCGTCGTTGGCGGCGGGTCATCCGTTCGCGGCGACGGGCGGTCGGATCGTCGCGACGTTGGCGAAGCTCCTTGCGGAGAAGGGTTCCGGCAGCGGGGTCATCTCGATTTGTGCGGCGGGTGGACAAGGAGTCACCGCGATCATCGAGCGGTGAACCACGCAGCGAGGTACGGTCTGGCCCAGCGGGGTCAGTGGCGCGACCGGTCAGCTCTTGGGTACGCCGGTTGCCATGGCGATGGCGGCTTGTAGGAGGTACTCGCGTACCACGTCGAACGAAACCGACTGGACCTCGGGGAGCCCGGGGCTGGACTCGCTGACGACGAGGCGGAGCCGGGCGAGCTGTAGTCCGCCGAGTGCCTGTGTGTAAAGGACGTTCGCGAGCAGTTGTGCGTCGTCGACCTGGAAGTCGCCACTCTTCGAACCGGCGTCGAGTACGTCGACGAGAGCTTGTAGTGCACCGCTGATGGCGCGTCCGAGCCGGAACATGGCGCCTTCGGCGACGTCGTTCATCAGCTCGGTGCCGGGTGTGCGGAGCAGGGTGAGCGCGCAGTCGACGAATGCGGGGTATTGCTCGCCGTAGTCGAGGAATGCGCCGCAGATGAGGCGTAGTCGCTCGGGCGGAGTCTGGGTTTCGTCGTCGGCGGCGCGCATCCGCGACTGGATCTCGTCGAGATAGGAGACGAGGGTCAGCGCGAACAGCTCCTCCTTGCCGGTGAAGTGGCGGTAGATGATGGCGCGGTTGATGCCGACGGCACGTGCGATGTCTTCGATCTGTGCGTCGCGTACGCCTGCAGCGTCGAAGAGGGAGCGCGTCGCTCGGAGGATCTCATCGGATCGCTGGCGGCGTCGTTGTGCGGTCGCGCTCATCGGTGCCGTCGACTTGGGCCTCGACCCGCGCGGCTGGGACGGCGAGGCCGATCGAGAGGTCGGATCCATCCATCTCATCCTACGACAGCGATCACGCTGCGTTGCGGCTATGTGCGATTGTCCGGTCGGCGTGGCGGGAGGTTCTACGATGCGCGTGTGCACGATTCGAGGTCTGGCTCCGCAGTACGTACGTGGCTGGCCGGGCGTCCGGTACCGGTTGAGGTCATGTTGTCGCCCATGCGGAGGGGTTCGGGTGACCCGACGTACGCCGAGCACGATGGACGGATCTGGCGGGCGATGCGTACGCCGGCCGGACCCGCGACGCTCGCCATGCCGAAACGGGCGGAGGACGGGCGGGTCGTGGCTCAGGCGTGGGGCGACGGTGCCGAATGGGCGCTCGATCGCGTTCCTCGGATGCTCGGAGACGACGACGATCTCTCGGGTTTCGTACCGCGTCACGACGCGTTGGCGAATGCGTGGCGACGGTTCGGGCCGATTCGGGTGCCGGCGACGGGCCTGGTGTTCGAGACGCTGTTGGTGGCGATCCTGGAACAGAAGGTGACCGGCAGTGAGGCGTGGTATGCGTGGCGCCGACTGGTCCGAGAGCACGGCGATCCCGCACCCGGCGCGGGCGCGGAGCTACGACTTGCGGTGCCGCCGGACGCGGCGACGATTCGCAGGATTCCGTCGTGGACGTGGCGGCAGCTGTGCGTCGACCATGCCCGCTCCAAGGCGATCACCGTCGCTGCGCAGCGCTGTGACGCGCTCGAGCGGACAGTTGACGCCTCGCCGACCGACGCCGATGCAGCACTGCGATCGTTGCCCGGTATCGGGGTCTGGACTTCGGCCGAGGTACGTCAGCGCGCCCACGGGCACAGCGATGCGGTCAGCTTCGGTGACTACCACCTGAGCTCGCGCGTCGGCCTGATGCTGGTCGGCGAGCCGATCGACGATGCCCGGATGGCGGAGGTGCTCGCTGACTACCGTCCGCATCGCTACCGCGTGCAGCGACTCGTCGAGCTCGCAGGGCCGATGCGGCCGCGGAGGCACCCGAGAATGCCGCCGCGGCGCCATCTGCCGACGCCTGGCTCACGAGCCTTCTGACGTCCTCGGCCAGGCGGGGCGATCGAGCCGTAGCCATCCGCGGCGCGGCACATCGTCACCGCATGTCACCGGCACATCGCCGGCCATCCCGCATGGTGCTGTCGATCTCTTCTCGTACCGCGAGACGACGAAGTAGCGGCGTGCGCCGATCAGCCGCCGCGGCCCGCGTACCCGCACTCCACGGGCGGACGTACGGCTGACGTCGAGCCGGGCGATGCGTTTGCGGGTGGCGTTGCTGATCAGGTCGGCGCGCAGCGTGCCGTTGTGCGCGTAGATCGTGATGTTCCGGGATGCGCCGGGCTCCGGCTCGGTGCCGAGCTCGAGCACAATGTTGCGACGCCGTTTGTGCAGATCGGCGGTACGGAACTTCTCGTACGTCCGCACGGTGTACGCGAGGTCGACGTGCCGCTTGCCGTACACGGCGACGCGATCCGTCACGCGCGCTATGTCGAGGGGGCCGCCGGTGTCGTCGGGGTCGGTTGTCGTTGAGCGGGTGACCCGCTCGTGCTCTGTCGCCTGCGCGGGCGGGCTGGTGGCGGCGAACAGCAGCGGTGCGGTCAGGATGCCGACAGCGGCGGTCGCGGTCGTTCGGCGGGACGGTAGTAGACGGGTACGGATGGTCGCTCGGCGCACGGTGTTGCCTTTCGGCCGGAGGGTTCGAAGGCAGCGTGCCGCCGCCTTCGCCGATCATGCGAGGATGCGACGCGGTTCTGTGGACAGGTCGCGTGCTGTGGACGGAACCGGGACGAAACGGCGTACGTCGAAGCGATGCACGAGAGCATGACGACCAGGAGGTGCGGACATGAGGATCATTGGTGATCTGGCTCGCGCGGCCCGCAGGAGGCTGCTCGCCGGTGCGGCAGCGACCGCGATGATCGCGACTGCGCTCGTCGTCGGCCTGGCTACTCCGGCACAGGCCTGCACCTGTGTGGCAACCGATCTGAAGACCCAGGCCAAGCAAGGCGATGCCGTATTCGTCGGAACGCCCGTCGAGGTGACAGACGACGGAGGCGACCTGGTGTACGACGTGCGCGTGAGCGATGTCTACTCAGGTACGGCCGACCCCGTGACCACCGTTCGTACCGCCGAGAGCGACGCGGCCTGCGGGGCAGACCTCGAGCTCGACAAGCAGTACATGTTCGTCGGAGAGCAGAAGCAGGCGCATGGCGACGTGTCGACCACGGGATGCTCGGGCACCCAGCCGATTTCCGACGAGGTCATCCAGGCGGTCGAGAAGGCGCTCGGACCCGCGACTCCATATCGGGGTACTTCCGGCGACGACGGGCGCGACCAGGGCGGCGGCGACAACTCCTCCGACAACGACGGCAACGGCTCGTCGAACGCCAGCGGCGACGACGCGGCATCGGATGGGACGACCGCGAGCGACTCGGAGCAGGAGTCGAGTGACGACGGGAACACCGCGACGTACGCGACGGTCGGCGTCGTTCTGGCCGTTGCGATCGGCGCGTCGTTCCTGCTTCCGCGGCTGCGGCGCCGGTCGCGGTGACGCAGCGGGAGTAGGTGTCGCCTAGGGTGCGTCTCCAAACCCCACGTCGGCTCGCGTGTCTCCGCATCCCGACCGGCTGCGTTGCGGTCACTCGAAGGAGGATCGGCTACGTCTTCGCTCCCGCGCCTTGCCGGACCGGGCGCGGAGGCCCGCTCCCTGATCGACGCGGAGTTTGGAGACACACCCTAGCGCTGACGGGCTCGCTGGTGGATCGCGTCGACGTCGAGTCGGCGCGGTCCGGATCCTTCGGCGCCGAGCTCGTCGTGGTGGTTGTAGAGCGTGCAGCGGCTCAACGAAAGGCAACCGCAGCCGATGCAGTCGGTGAGGTCGTCGCGCAGACGTTCCAGCTGCTCGATGCGCTCGTCCAGCTTGGTCCGCCACGACTGCGAGAGTCGGGCCCACTCCCGGCGCCCTGGAGTCTTGCCGTCGGGAAGAGTCTCGAGCGCGTCCTTGATCTCGGCGAGCGGGATCCCGACGCGTTGCGACACCCGAATGAATGCCACCCGGCGCAGGATGTCGCGCGCGTAGCGCCGCTGGTTACCGCTCGTACGCACGCTGCTGATGAGCCCTTGGCGTTCGTAGAAGTGCAGTGCCGAGACGGCGACACCGCTGCGTGCTGCGACCTGTCCGGGAGTGAGCATCTTGGCGTTCCAGGGTGGCGATTCCAACGTTCTGCCCTTCTCGTACAGACCTGAACAACGATCCAGGTTACTCGCACGACAGTCCGCCCGCAGATCGCTGCCGTGCGGGCTGTCGGTGCCCCGCCGTACGCTCGTTGACATGAGACCAGTGAGCGAGCTCGCCCGGCAGGTGGCACCGATGCGGGTTGTATCCGACTACGAGCCGTCCGGCGACCAGCCGCGGGCGATCGACCAGCTCGCAGAGCGTATCGGTGGCGGTACGAAGGATGCCGTCCTGCTGGGGGCGACAGGCACCGGCAAGACGGCGACTGTCGCCTGGCTGACCGAGCGGCTGCAGCGTCCGGTGCTGGTTCTGCAGCCGAACAAGACGCTCGCCGCGCAGTTCGCCAACGAGCTGCGCGAGCTGTTCCCCGACAACGCCGTCGAGTACTTCGTGTCGTACTACGACTACTACCAGCCCGAGGCGTACGTACCCCAGACAGATACCTACATCGAGAAGGACTCCTCGATCAACGAAGAGGTCGAGCGGCTGCGCCACTCGGCGACGTGGAGCCTGCTCACCCGGCGTGACGTGATCGTCGTCGCGACTGTCTCGTGCATCTACGGCCTCGGCTCGGCCGATGAGTACATCAACCGGATGATCCATCTCGAGGTCGGTGCAGATCGTGATCGCGACGAGCTGCTGCGCACCCTCGTGCAGGCGCAATACACCCGCAACGACCTGAACACCACCCGCGGCAACTTCAGGGTCCGCGGCGACACCCTCGAGATATTCCCCGTCTACCAGGAGCTGGCGGTGCGGGTCGAGTTCTTCGGTGATGAGATCGAGCGGCTGATGACGCTGCACCCGCTGACCGGCGAGGTGCTCACCGACGAGAAGGAGCTCTACGTCGGCGCGGCAACGCACTACGCGGTCGGGCCCGAGGTCATGGAGCGCGCGATCGGCGGCATCGAGACCGAGCTGGCCGAGAGGCTGTCCGAGCTCGAGGGCCAGGGCAAGCTGCTCGAGGCGCAACGACTACGCATGCGCACGTCGTACGACATCGAGATGATGCGTCAGGTGGGCAGCTGCTCCGGCATCGAGAACTACTCGCTGCACATGGACGGCCGCGAGCGGGGGAGTGCACCGAACTGTCTGCTCGACTACTTCCCCGAAGACTTCCTGCTCGTGATCGACGAGTCGCATGTGACGGTTCCCCAGATCGGCGGCATGTACGAAGGCGATATGTCGCGCAAGCGCACCCTCGTCGACCATGGGTTCCGACTGCCGAGCGCGATGGACAACCGGCCGCTGCGCTGGGAGGAGTTCCTGCAGCGGATCGGCCAGACCGTCTATCTGTCCGCGACGCCCGGGCCGTACGAGCTGGAGCAGACCGGCGGAGAGGTGGTCGAGCAGATCATCCGGCCGACCGGTCTCGTCGATCCCGAGGTCGTGGTCAAGCCGACGAAGGGTCAGATCGATGATCTGATCGGTCAGATCCGCGAGCGGGTCGACCGCGAGGAGCGGGTCTTGGTCACCACGCTGACCAAGAAGATGGCCGAAGACCTCACCGACTACCTGCTCGAGGCCGGGCTTCGCACGAGGTATCTGCACAGTGAGGTCGACACCCTGCGTCGAGTCGAGCTGCTACGCGAGCTGCGGATGGGTGAGTACGACGTGCTCGTCGGCATCAACCTGCTTCGCGAGGGTCTCGACCTGCCCGAGGTGAGCCTGGTCGCGATCCTCGACGCCGATAAGGAGGGTTTCCTGCGGTCCGGTCGGTCGCTGATCCAGACCATCGGCCGTGCCGCTCGCAACGTGTCCGGGCAGGTGATCATGTACGCCGATGCGATCACGCCGTCGATGGAGCAGGCGATCGAGGAGACGAACCGCCGCCGCCAGGTGCAGCAGGATTACAACAAGGAGCACGGCATCGACCCGCAGCCGCTGCGCAAACGCATCGGCGACATCACCGACATGCTCGCGCGCGAGGATGCCGAGATCGAGGAGCTCGTCGGCGGGTCCGGGCGATCGCAGTCGCGGGGCAAGGGTGCGGTGGCAAACCCGGTCCTCGGGCCTTCGTTCAACCGCGATACGGCCAGCATGCCCGCGGGCGAGCTCGCCGATCTGATCCAGGAGCTGAACGAACAGATGCACACGGCCGCAGCCGAGCTGCAGTTCGAGGTCGCTGCGCGTATCCGCGACGAGATCGGCGACCTGAAGAAGGAGCTGCGCTCGATGATCAACGCGGGCGCATAGCGGCCGACCGACTCAGGTGATCGTCAGCCGCCAGGGCAGCGCGAGTACACCCGAAACAGTGAGGCCGGCGGCGCGGGCGGCGCCGACGAGCAGACCCTCGGGTGACGTGGCGACGGCGTCGCCGGGGGACTCGCTCGACTCGGAGGGGATCAGCCGCTGCAGCGCAGACACGTGCGGCACCGGCACTGCGCGAACTTGGTCAGCGGCGACGCCGGCCCGCTCGGCGGCGGTGTCGAGCGCCGTACGAAGGCCGCCGAGCTGGTCGACGAGCCCACGGTCGCAGGCGTCGGCGCCGGTCCACACCCGTCCGCGGGCGAGGGACTCGAGCGTCGACACGTCCATGCCACGGTCCTCGGCGGCCTTGGTGGTGAAGTCGGCGTACACCTCGTCGAGCCAGTCGTTGACCTTCGCCCACTGTGCGTCGTCGAACCGAGACGTCGAGCTGAACATCGTCGCGTGAGCTCCCGATCCGATCGACTCCGCTGTCACCCCGATGCGTTCGAAGGTTCTCCCGAGCGCGACCTTGCCGCCGAGCACCCCGATCGAGCCGGTCAGCGTGCTCGGAAGCGCCACGATCGCGTCGCACGGCATCGACACGAAGTAGCCGCCCGACGCTGCGACGCCTGCCATCGACGCGACCACCGGCCGGTCGGTCGCCCGGAACTCCCGCAGAGCATGTCGAATCGCATCGGAGGCGACGTACGAGCCGCCGGGGCTGTCCACCCGCAGGATCAGCCCGCGCAGGCTCTCGTCGTCCGTGGCGAGCCGAATCGCCGCGCAGATCGACTCGGATCCTGCGGTACGACCGCCGAACGGGCTGCCGCCGGTGCGTCCGGTGGTGATACCGCCGCTCACCGACACGACGCCGATCTTCGGCCGACCGCGACGGCGCAGTTGTTCAGTCGGCCGATTGGCGCGATGGCGTGCGTAGCGATGGGCGTAGCGCAGGGCGACTTCGCCGTCCCTGCCCCATTCGCGGCGGGCATGGGCGTACGCATCGCTGCGGTAGCCGAGGTGATCGACGAGTCCACGCTGAACCGCGATCGGGGCGGGCACCGGTGCGGTCGCCATCGCGTCCTCGAATGATGCGGCATCCAGACCGCGGCGTCGTGCCGCGACCGACGCGATGCGGTCGACGACCGAGTCCGCAATGCGCTGGGTCATCTCGCGATTCGGCGCGGAGATCTCGCGCGACATGATCTGCTCGGCCGCGGTCTTGAACTCATGTCGTTGGCCCAGCTGGGGCTCTGCATCGATCTTGTCCAGCACGCCGCGAAGCGTCATCACATCGAGTGCGACGCCCATCAGGGCGACGCCGCCGCTCGGCTGCAGCCAGATCGCGTCGGTGTGCAGGGCGAGGTAGTACGCGACACTGCCCGGACCGAGCTCGCCGAAGCTGGTGGCCGTGGCGAGGGTCGGCTTACCACTGAGCGCGAACTCCTCGAGCGCCGCACCGAGCTCCTCGGCCTGTGCGATCGGTACCGAATCGGAGATGGTCACGATGACGCCTGCGACCTGTGGGTCGTCGGCCGCGTACCGGAGTCCGGCCAGCGTCTCGGCCAGCGAGGGCGTGTTGCGTGCGCGCAGCGCCGAAAGCGGGTCGGTCGGAGCGTGCGCGAGCAGGCCACGAGTCAGATCGATCTCTACCACCAACGGGAGCCCGGCACGGTCGGTGAACGGCAGACGAGGCGTCTTCATGCGTTCAGCGTAGGTGGTAACAGCCGGCTGCCGGCGAGAACTGACACAGCCGACCGGTGGTGGCTCCCGGCCAAACCTCCTGACACAATGACCGGCGGAGGGGAGTATTCCTTCGTCGATCCGCCGTCAGCTCGGCCACGCAGGCGTGGCCCGGTGGACCGGGCCGCTCGCGGCGGAAGAGACCTCCGGCAGCATGTTCCGCTTGACCGGAGGTCTGAATCTGTGGATGTCACCACAACCGAATGGCTCATCACCGTCGGAGTCACGGTCGCCGTGCTCCTGTTCGACATCATCATCGTCGCGCGTCGTCCGCATGAGCCGACGATCAAGGAATGCGCGATCGCTCTGTCGGTCTACGTCGGGCTGGCGGTGCTGTTCGGGATCTGGGTCACGGCCTTCCACGGTCACGACTTCGGCGTCGAGTTCTACGCCGGCTGGCTGACGGAGTACAGCCTCTCGATCGACAACCTCTTCGTCTTCATCATCATCATGTCGGCGCTGAACGTGCCGCGGAAGTACCAGCAGGAGGCGCTGCTCGTCGGCATCATCCTGGCGTTGATCTTCCGGGCGATCTTCATCGCGCTCGGCAAGGTGGCGATCGACAACTTCTCTTGGGTCTTCTACATCTTCGGCGCGTTCCTCGTCTACACCGCGTACACGCTGGTGAAGAGCTACCGCAGCCACGATGACGAGGAGTACAAGGAGAACAAGCTCATCGCGTTCGCGCGTAACCACCTGAACGCGACCGACGAGTACCACGGCCTCAAGCTCTTCATCAAGCGCAACGGCAAGCGGATGATCACGCCGATGTTCATCGTGATCGTGGCGCTCGGTTCGACCGACATCATGTTCGCGCTCGACTCGATCCCGGCGATCTACGGGCTGACCCAGGAGGCGTACATCGTCTTCACGGCGAACGTGTTCGCGCTGATGGGGCTGCGACAGCTGTACTTCCTGCTCGGTGACATGCTGCAGAAGCTCGTCTACCTGTCGCTGGGCCTGTCGTTCATCCTCGCCTTCATCGGTGTGAAGCTCGTACTGCACGCGCTGCACGAGAACGAGCTGCCGTTCATCAACGGCGGTGAGCCGCTGCACGGCGTACCCGAGATCGACACGCTGCTGAGCTTGGGTGTGATCATCGTCGTACTGACCGTCACGGCCGTCGCGAGCCTGCTCAAGTCACGGAACCAGTCCGAGATCGGATAGGTCTCGATTCGCCCTGTTTTGCAGTCCTGTCGCGCGTCTCGTACCGTTCGGCCGCGCGGCAGGGTTGCGGAACCCGGGCAGCATCGCTCAGACCCTCGTCACTGAGGGTGATTGCGACACGCCGGTGCGAGTTGGCGTGTACGAAAAGCTGTCGTAGTCTGTCGTTTGCTACTCGTACCGGCACGCCGAATTCCGCCCGGTCGGTCGAGTCCCTACCGTCAAACAGCACGACGAGGGCGGAAGTGGGGGAACCACAAGTTCCTCGGAGCAGGACACGCACCACGGTGCAGGTTCGGCTCCTCGGGGTGAAGTCGCGAAAGCGGCGGGGCACCTTCTGGCCCTAACCCGACAGCTCACCTCACAGGCGTCGGAAGGGATCACCGCTGTGTCCTCAATTGCTCTGCGCAATCAATCCGGCATGCGCCGCACCGTCCGCATCGCATCGTCCGGCCTAGCCGTCGGTGCGCTCGTCGCCGGCACCATGGCCATGACGACAACGTCAGCCGACGCGGCCAAGAACCGCACCTGGAACCGCCTGGCCCAATGCGAGTCCGGCGGCCGCTGGCACATCAACTCCACCTACGACGGCGGGCTCCAGTTCAGCCCCTCGACGTGGCGTGGCTACGGCGGCGGCAAGTTCGCCTCGTACGCGTACAAGGCCAAGCGTTGGCAGCAGGTCGCGATCGCCGAGCGCGTGCTCCGCGGTCAGGGCTGGGGCGCCTGGCCGGCGTGCTCCTCCAAGCTCGGCCTTACCCGCGCCGACGCCAAGGCCAAATGGGAAGGCCGCCCGCGCAAGAAGATCAAGAAGGCCACGGCGCACGGCCACGCCAGCGCCACCGTCTACCTGCGCCCGCGGACGCGCTGAGCGCACTCTCCTGCAGTACGTCGGCCTCGTCCGTTGTGGGCGGGGCCGACGTTGCGTTTCAGCGGTGGAGGAACGAGCCCGCGCCGGCGAGGTTGTCCGCGCGTTCCTTGGCCATCGGCGCGTGTTCGACGTGCTGTTGCCGGTCGCCGTCGGGGGCATGCAGCATCTGAGCAGTCTCCCCGGCTTCGCCGGTTGCGAAGCCGACGTGGGTGATGCCGCGAGACGTACGACCGAAGAAGTAGAGGTCGCCCGCAACCGCCGAGCGCGGATTGAGCTGCGCAGACGCGTCGTACTGGTCATGGGCGTCACGCGGCACCGTGACGCCGAACCTGCGGTGCGTGAGATGCACGAATCCGGAGCAGTCGACGCCCCAGCCGCTCGTACCGCCCCAGAGATAGCGCATGCCGACGAACTGCCCGGCGGAGGCGAGGAGCGAGGTGACGTCGCGTACGTCGGCGGGCTGGGGTACGCGGTCTGTCGAGCTCGCCGCCAACTCGATGGGGCCGCCGGGCGCTGCTAGACGGACGACGTCGGGCGTACGCTCCAGCTCCGGCAGGACCGTGCCGTACGAGATCGCGCCATTGGAAGTCTCGGCGACGAGCGTTGTCACGACCGCGAGGGGAGCGTCTGTCGGGTCCAGTTCCGCGACGTGGGCCGCGGGTACCCAGCCGGGATATCCGTCAGGGTCCTTGGACGACGGCTGCCACGGCAGCACGACCTCCAACCAACCGTCGCGTTCGGAGACGATCCGCACCGGCTCGCCGAGGACGGCCTGGGTTTCGGTACGTCCGTGCAATGCCGACGGAGGAGCGTCGAGGAGTGCGGTGTTCCAGGCGACCGGGTCGGGTGTCGACGCCACGATCGCGGCGTCGATGTCACGGGGGGCGTCCGGGGAGGTCCATACGGTCGTCACCGGCGTTGCGATCACAGTGGTCACGTGTTCACTCCGTCGATGCCGAGCCCCGGCGTACGGGGAAGGACGATGGTCGAGCGTTCGTAGTGCAGGCCGCCGCTGTACGGAGATTCCGCGGCCCACCAGGCGGCGTCGAGGTCGTTGACGACCGTGGTCGGGTACGCGGCGACCAGGCTGGCGGCCGCACCGACGCCCACGTGCGTCTCCATCATGGAGCCCACCATGGTGCCGACGCCGTGGCTGTGCGCAACCTCGAGAAGAGTACGCGCCGTGCGGAGCCCGCCGCACTTGGCGAGTTTGACGTTGACCATGTCGACCGCTCGTCTGCGGATCAGCTCGACCAGGTCGCGGATCGAATGCAGGCTCTCGTCGGCCATGATCGGTGTCGCAACGCGATCGGTCACCCACGCCAGCCCGTCGAGGTCGGCGGCGGCGACGGGCTGCTCGATCAGCTCGACGTCGAGGCGTGCGTCCTCGAGCGCGCCGATGACCGAGACGGCTTCGCGAGGGGTCCATCCCTGGTTGGCGTCGAGTCGGATGCGTACGTCTGGCCCGGCTGCCTCGCGCACCGCGCGTACCCGCTCGACGTCGGTGGCGGCGTCCGTACCGACCTTCATCTTGACGATGCCGAACCCGTCGGAGATCCGAGCGTTCGTCGTATCGGGCAATGCCGTGGCGTCGGCGGCCGCGAGCGTGACATCGGTGGGCACCTCGTGCGCCGTCGCGCCGAGGAATCGCGGCAAGGAGACGTCGAGGCGGCGCGCGGCGAGATCGTGCAGTGCGATGTCGACGGCCGCCTTCGCCCCAGCATTGCCCACAACGCTGGCCGAGACGTCGCGCAGGAGAGCCACGAGGTCGTCGGGGTCGCGGCCGGTCACCAGCGCACTGAGCGGGCCGTCGATGCACTCCTTGGCGCTCGCCAACGACTCGCCCGTCACCTGCCAGACGGCCGGGGCCTCGCCGTAGCCGCGTGCGCCGTCGGCATCCTCGATTTCGACGACGACGGTGTCGGTGGTGTCGGTACGCCGCAGCGCGGTGACGAAGGGTGTGTGTAGCGGCACGCTGAGCCGGTACGTACGGACGGCGGAGATCATGGCCGAAGGCTATCTGGGGCGTACCTGCCAGCATTCGGCGGCGACCCGGGCGACGAGCCGATGTGCGGTCGGATCATCGAGTAATGCGCTCGTGAAGATCGACAGGATGAACGGCCGCGCGCCGTCGGGCCGAACGATGCCGACGTCGTGGCAGGCCTCGTCGATCCAGCCTGTCTTGTGCGCGAGGTAGGTGTTGGGCGGTAGCCCCGCCGGGATCGCGTCGTTGGTCTCGCAGGCCGCCAGCACCCTTTCGACCTCGGTCGTGCGCTGCGCCGGCACCAGCTTCCCGGCGAGCAGCGCGACCAGCACACGGGCCATATCGGACGCGGTAGCCGTGTTGAACACGCCCGCACCGCTGGCCGGTTCGTCCTGGATGCCGCGCCGAAGCCGGGCAGTCGTCGCACCCGCCAGTTCGTACACGTCGTTGACGGCAGCGAACCCGATCCGTTCGATCAGCAGGTTCGTCGCGAGGTTGCTGGACAGGATGATCGCGCGCTCCGCCAGCCATCCGATGGTGGCCCGCTGTCCGAGTCGCGCCCACGGTTGCGGGTCGTTGTCGTAGTCCTCGGTCATCACGTACGACTCGTCGTCGAGCACGGAGGCGAACTCGTCGTGCACGGTCAGCTCTTCGTCGAGGTTCAGATCGCCCGACTCGGCGGCGCGGTGCACGGCGATGAGCAGCGGCAGCTTGAGGGTGCTGGCCGCCGGATGCTCGTGTTCGCCGTCTCGTACGAACGAGGCGGTGCCGTCGAGAGTCCCCATCCAGACCGAGATCGTCGCGTCGTACTCCGCGGCGATCGACGAGAGCCGGTCGTCGAGGCCTGCCCCCGTCACTCGAGCCCGCTCGGATCTTTGAAGTACGTGCGCTGGGCACGCATGGCGCGGTTCACGAACCAGGTGATCGCCCACAGCACAACGCCGACCGCCAGCAGCAGACCGGCGACCTCGTACTGCTCACCGTCACGGTCGGTGTACGGCGTCACGAAGAACGCGCAGGCGAGCGTGCCGATGATCGGTAGCACGGTCGGCGCCCGGAAGTGGTACCCGTCGACGGAGTCGCGCCGCAGGACGAGCACGGCGATGTTGACGACCGTGAACACGCCGAGCAGTAGCAGGGCGGTCGTACCGCCGAGAACGCTGACCGCGTTGTCGCTCGCGTTGGAGACGTAGATGATCAGGCCGAACGCGATGGCGGTTGTGAACAGGATCGATGCCCACGGCGTACGCCGCTTGTGATGCACCTTGCCGAGGAACGGCGGAAGGACGGCCTGGTTGGCCATGCCGTACAACAGTCGGCTCGCCATCAGCATGTTGATCAGCGCGGAGTTGGCAACGGCGAAGATCGTGATGAACGGGAAGATGTCGTCGATCGGTACGTCCGGAGCGCCCCGCTGTACGACCTCGACGAGCGGTGTCGGGCTCTCGGTCAGTACGCCGACGGGGACGACCGCGACAGCGCAGATGGACACCAGGATGTAGATGACGCCCGTGATCGACAGACCGGTGAGCATGACCTTCGGGAAGGTGCGAGCCGGGTCGTGCGTCTCCTCGGCCATGTTCACGGAGTCCTCGAACCCGACCATCGCGAAGAAGGCGAGGGAGGTCGCCGCGGTGACCGACAGGAAGACGCTCTTGTCTTCGGCCGTCTCGAACGCGACGACGCGGGAGAAGTCGGCGTCGCCGCCGGCCATGACCCAGAAGCCGACGAGGATCACCAGGAGCAGGCCGGAGAGCTCGATCATCGTCAGCACGACGTTCGCCTTGACGCTCTCGGCGACACCGCGGAAGTTCACTGCGGCGACGAGTGCCATGAAGCCGAGCGCGAGGAGGAGAAGTCCGGCGTCGGAGATCTCCAGGTCGAACCCGACGGCGAAGTTGTCGGCGACGGTCTTGGCGGCGGTGGATGCGGACGTGATGCCCGAGCACATCACCGTGAAGCACACCAGGAAGGTGAGGAAATGTAATCCGAAGGCCTTATGGGTGTAGAGCGCCGCACCCGCAGCCTGCGGGTACTTCGTGACGAGCTCGAGGTACGAGAACGCCGTGATCATCGCGATCGAGAAGGCGACCAAGAACGGCAGCCATGCAGCTCCGCCGACCTCGCCCGCGACCTGGCCGGTGAGTGCATAGACACCCGTGCCGAGAATGTCGCCGACGATGAACAGCAACAGAAGTTTCGTGCCCATCACTCGTCTGAGTTCGGGCTGCCCCGTTTCAGGCGTGGGCGCGGTTGACTCGCTCATCGGCCTCTCCTTTGTCGTCGAGAGACACCTTGTACTGTTCGGGGGTCAACGGCAAGCATCATCGCCCAGGCGATCTCGGAGATCGTGCCAGGACGCTCACTGCGATCGCGGAGATGAGGGCTGCGAGGGCGAGTGCTCCGACCGCGGCCGCCGTCGCAGACCAGCCGCCGTGGGACCACGCGATGCCGACCGAGGTGCCGAAGACACTCGACCCGGCGTAGTAGGCGAGCACGTAGATCGCGCTCGCTATCGTCGTCGGACCCTGCGCGAGCCGAGGGACCCAGCCGCTCGCGGCGGAGTGTGCGGCGAAGAAGCCAGTGGTGAACAACACCGTGCCGACAACCAGCGACGGGAGCCAGTCGGCGAGGGTGATGGCGAGGCCGGCGATCATCGCGACGATGGCCGCGCAGACGACCGGCGGACGCCCGAACCGGTCGGACAACCTGCCCGCGACGACCGATGCGGCGGTGCCCGACAGGTACGCGAGGAACACCAACGACACGATGCTGCTCGGTAGATCGAAGGGCGCCGACTCCAGCCGGAACGTCAGGTAGTTGTACATCGCCACGAAACCGCCCATGAGCAGGAACGGCAACAGGTACAGCAGTACGAGCGGCGGGTTGCGCAGTTGCCGCAGTACGTCGCGTACGACTGTTCGGGTAGAGGCGCCGTGCGCTTGGGAGACCGTTGGCGGCAGGTTGGCCCAGAACACGACCGCGGCGATGGCGCAGACAAGCCCGATACCGGCCTGCGAGGCGCGCCAGCCGAGCAGGTCGTCCACGGACGCCGACACGAGCCGCCCGCCGATCCCGCCGAGGGAGTTGGCCGCGACGTACATGCCCATCGCGGTTCCGACGGCGCGCGGGTGCACCTCGGCGCCGACGTGGCCCATGGCCACACCGACGACGGCCGCGATTGCGACACCGAGCAGTGCGCGCGCTACGACGAGAGCCGGGAACGACGGCGCTGCGGCGCTGAGGAGTACCACGAGGGTCACGGCGCACAGCCCGATCCGCATGACGCGCGCGCGGCCAAGCGACTCCGCGACCATGCTCATGGGTACGACCGCGACGGCGAGGGCGCCCGTGCCTGCGGAAACCGTCAGGCTCGCCTTGGTCGCCGAGACGTCGAACTCGGAGCCGAGGGTCGGCATGAGTGCCTGCGTGCTGTAGAGCGCGCCGAATGCGGCGATCCCCGCGGCCAGCATCGCGGTGTTGAGCCGCCGCAGACCGGTCGTACCCGGGAGGTGACCGACGGCGGAGGTGCTCACCCGCCGACTCTCTCACCCCCGGGGCAATGCCTCCTCGCCGACCGCCGTGACTCCGAGCGAGCAGGCGCCGATGCACGTAGCGAACGCGATCGTCGCGGCCGCACCGTCGACGACCATCAAGGTGAGCCCGATGAACAGCACGGGCCACGCGCCGATCCACGCGACACACGTCGCAGCGCGGGCTAACCGATGCGTCGTGTGGAAGCCGACCTCGGCGACGGCGGTGAACACCAGCAGAACGGCGCATGCCGTCGCGATCACGGCGTACGGATGCCCGGAGGCCTCCTCGGGCAGCGCGAGGCGGTAGCCCGCAGCGGAGAGTCCGACGGCCGCGAGCAGGACGGCGAGGATGCCGTTGAGCGCGTGGCTGACCCGTGCCGCGGACGGTGCGGCGCCGGTGGTTTGCAGGACGGCCATCTGATGACTATAGACACGATGCCTGGAGTTAACCGTCCGTTCACCTGATTTGCGGGTCTTCTGCTCGCTCCGGTGCGACTACCCGGCTGCCGGGTTCGGCTTCGCTGTCGGCTTCCCGCTTCCTTCGGTGCGACCACCCCGCTGCCCGATTCCGGCTCGTTGTCGGCGTTCCCGTCTCAGTCGGTTCGACCACCCGTCACCCCTATCCTCGCCGCTGTCGGCTCCCCGCTTCCTTCGGCTGGGCAAAAGACGCGGCGACGCGCGGAGCCGCCATTTCGGTTCGGTTGCTCGGCGGCTTTCCCGCCACTTTGAGGCGATCGCGGGGTAAGGGCGGGTGCCTCCCAAGGCGGATTGTCACTGTCCACGGGACATGTCCCTTGGGACAGTGACCACTTGCCTTGGGGCGTACGGCTGCGAGCTGCGGTTTGCCTTGGTACCAAGGCAAACCGCACGACCGACGACGCGCGTGAGTGAACTCCTGCCACGGCAGCCACGTACGTACCAACGAGCACGGCAACCTCCCACTTTGCACGGCGAATCTGCCGTGCAAAGCGGAACTTCACCATGTTTACCTGGTAAAGCACCACCACCGACCCCGCAAAAGCCGACCGAATCGGGAAAGCCGGCAAGCAACCCCAGCCCGAAGCTGCGTCTCCCGCGTCGCCGCGTCTTTAGCCCAGCCGAGGTAGCCGGGAAAGCCGACGGGGGGCCGGAATCGGGCAACCGGGTAGTCGCGCGGTTAGCAGAAGCGGGAAAGTCGACCGCGACGAGACGCGAAGCGGCGGGTAGTCGCACTATAGAAGCGGCAACGCCGACGGCGACGCGAGCCGAAGCGGCGGGAAGTCGGAGGGAAGTACGCGAAGCCGACAGAGACGACGCGGGTAGTCGCACCGAACCCCCGGAACCCCCGACTACCAGCCGCGCTCGCGCCACTGCGGCAGCTGCGGACGTTCGGCACCGAGTGTGGTGTCGTCTCCGTGACCGGGATAGACCCATGTCTCGTCGGGTAGCCGGTCGAACAGTTTGCGCTCGACGTCGCCCAACAGAGATGCGAAGTCGGCGGGGGAGCCGGTCTTGCCGACACCGCCGGGGAAAAGGCTGTCGCCGGTGAACAGATGTGGTTCGCCGTCCGGGTCGTCGTACAGCAAGGCGATCGAGCCGGGTGTGTGTCCGACGAGGTGGATGACCTCGAGTTCGCAGCTGCCGACCGGGATGCGGTCGCCGTCGTCGAGGCGTTCGCGGACGGTGACCGGGAGGTCGTCGGCGTCGAGCTCGCCGGCGGCGGTCGTCGCTCCGGTGGCGTCGACGACCTGCGCCAGCGCCTGCCAGTGGTCGGGGTGCCGGTGGGTCGTGACGACGGTACGAAGGCCGCCGTCACCGATCACGCGAAGCAGGGTGTCGGGTTCTGCGGCGGCATCGATCAGGACCTGCGTGTCGTCGTGGCGACAACGGAGGAGGTAGGCGTTGTTCGACATCGGGCCGACAGCGACCTTCGTGATGATCAGGTCGGCGAGCTCGCGTGTGTCGGGTGTTCCGCCGACTTGTACGTTGCCGCTGTACGTCACTACTTCCTCCAGAGGTCAGGCTACGAAGACCGGCCGGTCAGCGCCAGGCGCCGAGCTCGGGGAGCTTGCCGGAGTCGATCGAGAGCGGCGTTCCGTCACCGCGGCCGGTCACCCAGGCGAGAAGGTCTGTGGCACTGCCCGAGACGGTGCGTTTGCCTTCGCCGATGTCGAGTCCGATATCGGTTGCGTGCAGCGCGACCGGCTTGGCGCTTTGCGATGCGAGGTCGCGGGCCGCCTCCGGCAGCGTGTTACGTACCCAGGCGTCGGGCCACGACCCCTGCTCGTAGCCGAGCGCCAGGTCGACGTGGTGCAGTTCGACCTCGCCGAGTCGGAGCATCGGGATCCACCAGGCGGGCCGCGCAGTGTCCGGTCCGGGTCGTACCTCGGCGAGCCAGCTCCGCTGGGGGAGCAGCTCGAGTTCGAGCGCGAGGGCTTTCGCGGTCACCTCGACGTCCTTGACCAGGTCGTCGGCGCTGCGGCCTGAACCGGACTCGATGTCGGCCGCACGTTGCTCCCTCGACTCGTACATCGCCGTCTCCTCGCCGGTGCGGGCCCAGGTGCAGAGGTTCGTCACGGCCTCGGCGTTGCGCGCCAGGTGAGTCAGGAGATGACCGCGGGTCCAGTCGGGCAACGCGGTCGGTTCCCGAGCCTGGTCGTCGCTGAGCGAGCGGATCGAGTCGAGGAGCCGGTCGGTCTGGTCGCGGAGTAGTGCCAGAGTCGCCGCAGGGGAGAGCTCCGGTGTCGGCCACGGCATGCCAGGTGAGGGAAGCGTCATGGGCCCTAGAGTGTCAGAACCGGCCCTGGGGGTGCGAGAGAGGCGGCTGGTCCGGCCGCGAGAGGTGTTCGGAGGGGCGGTGTCGGTGGCCAGTGGGATGGTTCTGTCAGTGGGCGCAGTTACCCTGATAGTCGCCCTGAAATCCGGCCTTCGGCCGGGCCGGAAGCACGTTCCACATCGTTTCGACCATCGGGAGAGTCGTGGCAGACCGCCTCCTCGTTCGCGGCGCACGCGAGCACAACCTCAAAGACGTCTCGATCGAGTTGCCGCGTGACTCGCTCGTCGTCTTCACCGGCCTGTCCGGTTCGGGTAAGTCGTCGCTCGCGTTCGACACGATCTTCGCCGAGGGCCAGCGGCGCTACGTCGAGTCGCTTTCGGCATACGCCCGACAGTTCCTCGGGCAGATGGATAAACCCGATGTCGACTTCATCGAGGGCCTTTCACCGGCCGTCTCGATCGACCAGAAGTCGACGTCGCGCAACCCACGCTCCACCGTCGGCACGATCACCGAGGTGTACGACTACCTCCGGTTGCTCTACGCGCGCGCCGGGCGGCCGCACTGCCCGCGGTGCGGTGAGCCGATCACCCGGCAGACGCCGCAGCAGATCGTCGACCGCATTCTCGCGCTGGAGCAGGGGATGCGCTTCCAGGTGCTCGCGCCCGTCATCCGCGGCCGCAAGGGCGAGTACACCGATCTGTTCCGGCAGTTGCAGCAGCAGGGGTTCGGCCGTGTACGTGTCGACGGCGAGACGCATCTGCTGACCGAGCCTCCGAAGCTGGCCAAGCAGAAGAAGCACACGATCGACGTCGTCGTCGACCGTCTCGCGGTCAAGGAGAGTGCGCAGCGACGCCTCACGGACTCGGTGGAGACCGCACTTGCGCTGTCCAGTGGCCTGGTCGTGGTCGACTTCGTCGATCTCGACGAATCCGACCCCGGACGCGAGCGCCGGTTCTCGGAGAAGCTCGCATGCCCCAACGACCATCCGCTCGAGGTCGACGAGCTGGAGCCGCGGTCGTTCTCGTTCAACGCTCCGTTCGGTGCTTGCCCCGACTGCACCGGGCTCGGCACCCGGATGGAGGTCGACCCCGAGCTCGTCGTACCCGACCCCGATCTATCGCTCGACGAGGGCGCGATCACGCCGTGGGCGTCGGCCCACGTCGCCGACTACTTCGGTCGCATTCTCGGTGCGCTCGCCGATGAGCTCGGTTTCGACACCTCGACGCCGTTCGGTGAGCTGCCCAACGAGGCGCGCGAAGCGCTGCTCACGGGGCATCCCACCCAGGTGCATGTGCGTTACCGCAACCGTTACGGCCGCGAGCGCTCGTACTACACGACGTTCGAAGGCGTGATCCCGTACATCATCCGCCGGCACGGCGAAGCGGAGTCCGATACGAGCCGCGAGCGACTCGAGGGCTACATGCGCGAAGTGCCGTGCCCGACCTGCAACGGCACCAGGCTGCGCCCGGTGATCCTCGCGGTCACCATGAACAGCCCCACTTACGGCGAGAAGAACATCGCCGAGCTGTGTGCACTCTCGATCGGCGAGGCCGCCGAGTACCTCCGCGACCTCGACATGACCGAGCGCGAGCGCCAGATCGGCGAGCGCGTGCTCAAGGAGATCCACGAGCGGCTGCGGTTCCTCCTCGACGTCGGCCTCGACTACCTCACGCTCAACCGGGCCGCCGGCTCGTTGTCGGGCGGCGAGGCGCAGCGCATCCGGCTGGCCACGCAGATCGGCGCCGGCCTGGTCGGTGTCCTGTATGTACTCGACGAGCCGTCGATCGGTTTGCACCAGCGCGATAACCACCGGCTGATCGAGACCCTCGTACGCCTGCGCGATCTCGGCAACACGCTGATCGTCGTCGAGCACGACGAAGACACCATCCGCACCGCCGACTGGGTCGTCGACATCGGTCCGGGTGCGGGAGAGCACGGTGGTCAGGTCATCGTGTCCGGCACGGTCGACGAGCTGTACTCGCACGCAGACTCCCTCACCGGCCAGTACCTCTCCGGCCGCCGGGAGATCCCGATCCCGCCTGTGCGGCGCCCCGCGACTCCGGGGCGCGAGGTGGTCGTACGCGGTGCGTACGAGCACAACCTGCAAGACATCGACGTGACCTTTCCGCTCGGCGTGCTGGTGGCCGTCACCGGTGTCTCCGGGTCGGGCAAGTCGACGCTGGTCAACGACATCCTCTACCGGTCCCTTGCCAAGCACATCTACAACGCGCGCGACATTCCTGGGCGGCACCGCACCATCGAAGGCGTCGGCGAGGTCGACAAGGTGATCCACGTCGACCAGTCACCGATCGGGCGCACCCCGAGGTCCAACCCGGCGACGTACACCGGAGTCTGGGACCACGTGCGCAAACTGTTCGCGCAGACACCCGAGGCGAAGGTGCGCGGCTACCAGCAGGGTCGGTTCTCCTTCAACGTCAAGGGCGGCCGATGCGAAGCCTGCTCCGGTGACGGCACGATCAAGATCGAGATGAACTTCCTGCCTGATGTGTACGTCCCGTGCGAGGTGTGCCACGGGGCGCGCTACAACCGCGAGACGCTCGAGGTGCATTACAAGGGCAAATCGGTCGCCGACGTGCTCGATATGCCCATCGAGGAGGCGGTTGACTTCTTCGAGGCCATTCCGGCGATCTCGCGTCATCTCAAGACGCTGGTCGACGTCGGTCTCGGTTACGTGCGCCTCGGCCAGCCCGCACCGACGCTTTCGGGTGGTGAAGCTCAGCGGGTGAAGCTCGCATCCGAGCTGCAGAAGCGATCGACCGGCCGCACGCTGTACGTACTCGACGAGCCGACCACGGGCCTGCACTTCGAAGACATCAACAAGCTGCTCGGCGTACTCGGTCGCCTAGTCGATGCGGGCAATACGGTCGTCGTGATCGAGCACAACCTCGACGTGGTCAAGACGGCCGACTGGATCATCGACATGGGGCCCGGCGGCGGCAACCGCGGCGGCACCGTCGTGGCCGAGGGCACGCCGGAGACGATCGCGGCAACGCCGGACAGTCACACGGGGGCCTTCCTCGGGCCGGTGCTCGACGGACGCGAGGCCACGGTCGGCGCCGTACCGACCGAGGCGCGGCCCGCAAAGGCGGTCGGCGCGAAACGGACGGCGAAGAAGGCTGTCAAGAAGAAGCCGACCGCGAAGAAGGCAGCGGCGAAGAAGGCAGTGGTGAAGAAGGCGCCCGCCAAAAGGACGCCTGCCAAGAAAACGGCCGCGAAGAAGGCGACCCGGCGCTGACGTCCTGTCACGCTCAGCGGGCGGTCAGGCCTGGGGGAGACCGCCCCGCCAGAGTTGGTCGCGTCGAGCATGTCGACGGTCGAGCCGCTCATCGAGCATCGTGGCGGCCTCCGCGTTGCGTCCCGCCGCGATCAGCGCCGCGATGCGGGTGTCCTCGATGACCTCGCGCTGCGCGTCGCTGCCACCGAGCTTCCAGGTGGTCGATGCCATCGAGGCAAGGCCGTCCGCCGCCGCGTCGTACGAGCCGCCCCGC
The DNA here is from genome assembly GCA_023100825.1 of Nocardioidaceae bacterium SCSIO 66511. Lineage (NCBI taxonomy): Bacteria > Bacillati > Actinomycetota > Actinomycetes > Propionibacteriales > Nocardioidaceae > Nocardioidaceae bacterium SCSIO 66511. Next base: position 2,238,767 of record CP095846.1, read on the forward strand.
ATCGAGACAAGAGCTCGGCACAACGGTGCGGCGACCTCGCGCAACACCTGGTCGTCGTGCGTCGTACATCGGCGGCTCAGCTGCTCGAGCCGGTCGTCGTCGCCGGCCGCACACAGGCCGAGGGCGGCATGCATGGCGAGGAACGGCGTATCCGGCTCGACCAGGTCGCAGTTGCTCACCTGCTCGAGCACCTCGGCTGCGTCGGGCACCGAGTCGGCACCGGGAGACAGCGACCACCGCCACAGCAACGACGCGGAGTCGACCAGCGCACGGCAGCCGGTGACCCGAGGTGGGGCGAGCTCGTTCTCGAACCGGCGGCGCACCGACGCCAGATCGCCGTTCGAGAGTTCGTGGAGCGCGGCATGCCACGAGAAATGCGCGAGGTTGTCGGCATCGGGACCCGAGGTGTCGATCCAGTCCGTGATCCAGGCGAGGCCGGCGTCGTGGTCGCCGGTCTCGTAATGGACGTGGGCACGTGCATGAACGGAGTGCCCCGCGCCCGGGTTCTCGTCGAGTGAGCGCCGAGCGAGGTCCATGGCCTCGTCGAACCTTCCCTGCTCCTGACGGATGAAGCCGAGCAACCCGTTGAACCACCAGTCGTCGCCGTACGCCGACTGGGCGCCCTCCACGATCTGCCAGGCCTGGGCGGGCACGGTCGTCACGCCGGAGAATGCGATCGTGGGCACGGCGACCGAAAGCAGCAACGCATCACGGGGGTACGTGCGAAGGTGGGCGATGAGCGGATCGGAGTCGCCTCGCAGATGCGAGACGACAGCGTGGATATGGCTGCGCTCGCGATCACTGGAGCGCCGCGAATGCCTTAAGGCGGAGGCCACTCTGGCCGGCAGATTGACGTTCGCGCCGAGCTCATGCCCCATCAGGGCGAGCGTCGAATGACCGACCGCGAACGTCGGGTCGAGTGCAACTGCCGCGGCGACCGCCTCGACGCCACCGCGGCGGACGCCGAGCAGTGCGCGGAGTCCGTCGTTGTAGTGGGCGGCCGCCTCGGCCGATGTCGTGAGCCGCAGTCCGTACAGGTCGACGGGAGTTGCAGCGCTGGCAATGGAGGTCTCAACCGACATAAAAGTATACTAACTCAGTAGATAATCGCGCGACAACGGATCGGTAAGGATCCCCGAGACCTCCACCGTACGCCGCCGAAACCTCGTACGCCGCCAGATTTTCGGTCTACCGCGCCGTGCGTAGTTCCTTGGCTACGCGCAGTGCGCCGACCACCGCGTACGCACCGGTTGCGGCCACCAGTTTCGCGGTCGCGGAGCGGGGCACGTCACCTCGCACGAGGTGTGCGATGCCGGCGGCCGTGTCTCCGACATCGACGACCAGGCCGAGCCTGCGCCATCGTGAACGGGCCTGCTCGTCGCTGAGCAGGTAGCCGCAGCCGAGCGCGAAAGCACGGCTACCGAAGACACGGGTGAGGTACACGACCTCGCCCGATGGCCGACCCGGCAGCCCGGCCGCCTTCGTGTTCGCGGCAGGGGAGGCGTACGCGGCGACTCCCCAGATGATGCGTCCGACAGCCATGGCTGTCACCGCGCGGTCGAGCACCTTCGTCGAATCCCCTTGATCCATGAGGCAAGCATGGCAGACCGCGGCTGGGTTCGTCCGGGCGCGAGCTGGTGTCCGAGGTACCTCGTAGGGTGGATGCGTGCCAGATCCTGCAACCTATCGACCGGCCCAGGGGTCGATCCCGACGTCCCCGGGCGTCTACCGGTTCAGCGACCCCAAGGGCCGGGTCATCTACGTCGGCAAGGCGAAGTCCCTGCGCTCGCGACTGTCGTCGTACTTCGCCGATCCCGCCGGGTTGCACCCGCGTACGCAGACCATGGTGCAGACGGCGGCGAAGGTCGACTGGACCGTCGTATCGACAGAGGTCGAGGCGCTGCAACTGGAGTACACCTGGATCAAGCAGTACGACCCGCGGTTCAACGTGAAGTACCGCGACGACAAGTCGTACCCCTGGCTCGCAGTGACGCTGAACGAAGAGTTCCCACGGGTGATGGTGGGCCGCGGCAAGAAGCGCAAGGGCGTTCGCTACTTCGGCCCGTACAGCCATGCGTGGGCGATCCGCGAGACCGTCGACCTCCTGCTCCGCGTCTTCCCCATGCGGTCGTGCTCCAACGGCGTCTTCAATCGCAGTAAGCAGATGGGCCGCCCCTGCCTACTCGGCTACATCGACAAATGCGCGGCACCGTGTGTCGGTCGGGTGACCGCCGAGGAGCACCGCGAGATCGCCGACGACTTCACGGCCTTCATGGCCGGGCAGACGCAACAGTTCGTGAAGCGTCTCGAACGCGAAATGAAGGCCGCATCCGATGAGCTCGACTTCGAGCGGGCCGCGCGAGTACGCGATGACCTCGGCGCCCTCAAGCAGGCGGTGGAGAAGAACGCCGTCGTCTTCGGTGACGGCACCGACGCCGATGTGCTCGCCCTCGCCGAAGACCCGCTCGAAGCGGCCGTTCAGATCTTCTCGGTCCGTGACGGTCGCATCCGCGGGCAGCGCGGCTGGGTGGCCGACAAGGTCGATGACGCGTCGACGGCAGATCTGGTCGAACGCGCCCTCATCACCTTGTACGACGGGGAAGACGATGAGGCGATCCCGAAGGAAGTCCTCGTACCCGTCGTACCCGACGACGCCACGGCCGTTCGCACCTGGCTGAGCGAGCGTAAGGGCGCGCAGGTCTCCCTGCGCGTACCTCAACGTGGCGATAAGCGGGCGCTGATGGAGACCGTCGAGCGCAACGCGAAGCATTCGCTGGTAATGCACAAGACCAAGCGGGCAAGCGATCTGACCACTCGAAGCAAGGCACTCGAGGAGATCCAGGCTGCCCTCGACCTCGATGAGGCGCCGCTGCGCATCGAGTGCTACGACGTCTCGAACCTCCAGGGCACCGAGGTGGTCGCGTCGATGGTGGTGTTCGAGGACGGCCTTCCCCGCAAGAACGAGTACCGCCGGTTCGTCATTCGCGGGGTCGACGGTCAGAACGACGTCGCGTCGATGCACGAGACGATCACCAGACGGTTCCGGAGGCTGCTCGACGAGCAGGCCGCGGCCGGGGCGACCGCGGCGGGTGACGGATCGGCTGCCACCGAGGACGACGATGCCGCACCGGGCCTGATCGACCCCGAGACCGGCCGACCGCGCAAGTTCTCGTACAGCCCGTCGCTAGTGGTCGTCGACGGCGGTCCTCCGCAGGTCGCCGCGGCGCAGCGCGCACTCGACGAGCTGGGCGTCGACGACGTCGCCCTGTGCGGGTTGGCGAAGCGGCTCGAAGAGGTCTGGGTCCCCGGCGAAGACGATCCGGTGATCCTGCCCCGTACGAGCGAAGGCCTGTATCTCCTGCAGCGCATCCGCGACGAGGCGCACCGGTTCGCGATCGGGCACCATCGCAAACGCCGCTCGAAGTCGATGGTCGAAAGCCAGCTCGACGGGGTGTCGGGGTTGGGCGATGTTCGACGCAAGGCACTGCTCAAGCACTTCGGCTCGCTGAAGAAGCTCCGCGCGGCGACCGTCGAAGAGATCGCCGAGGTGCCAGGATTCGGCATACGTACGGCAGCCAACGTCGTCGAGGCGCTCGCCGCAGTCAACGGAAACGGCAGCAACCGGACCACGTCGGTCAACACCGCGACCGGCGAGATCACCGAGGAGTAGAGGGGACGCGATGTCAGCGATCCGCGAGGTACTGCTCGTCACCGGGATGACCGGGGCGGGCCGGAGTACGGCTGCAAAGGTGCTCGAAGACCTCGGCTGGTTCGTCGTCGACAACCTGCCGCCGCAGTTGCTCGAGCAGACCATAGAGCTGCTCGGCAAGGGTGCATCCGACACCCGTCTGGCGGTCGTCGTGGACGCTCGGTCGCGGTGGTTCTTCTCCGAGCTCGAGGGCTCCCTCACCGATCTACGCGAGCACGGCCTGCGACCGTCGACGCTGTTCCTCGACGCCAGCGACGACGTCCTCGTCCGCCGTCAGGAGGCCGCACGCCGGCCCCATCCGTTGATGCCGGAAGGCCGGTTGCTCGACGGCATCGAGGCCGAGCGCACGATGCTGCGGGTGATCCGCGGCCGGGCCGACGTACTCATCGACACGTCACATCTGAACGTCCATCAGCTGGCAGCCCGGGTGACGACCGCGTTCGCTGACCCCGAGGTGCAGCCGATCCGGGCGACCGTCGTGTCGTTCGGTTTCAAGTACGGCATCCCTGCCGACGCGGACATGGTCGCCGATATGCGGTTTCTTCCCAACCCGTTCTGGGTGCCGGAACTGCGGCACCAGACCGGCCTGACCGAGCCCGTACGTGAGTACGTCTACTCGGCGACCGAAGCGATGGAGTTCCTCGACAACTACGAGGCGGTGCTCAAGGGCGTCGCGCGCGGGTTCGTCCGTGAGGGAAAGCGCTTCCTGAGCATCGCCATCGGGTGCACCGGAGGCAAGCACCGAAGCGTCGCGATGTCCGAGGCGCTCGCCGAACGCCTTCGCGGCGATGACATGCGGGTCTTGGTCGTGCACCGCGACCTGGGGCGCGAGTGACGCCGCGTCGCGTGCCGCGTGCGCCGGGGATCACTCGCCCCGGCGAGCTTCCGTCGGTCGTCGCACTCGGCGGCGGTCACGGGCTGGCGGCGACCCTCGCCGCCGTCCGCCGCATCACCCCCGACATCACCGCCGTCGCGACGGTCGCAGACAACGGCGGTTCGTCCGGCCGCTTACGCGACGAGCTCGGCGTACTCCCGCCCGGTGATCTGCGGATGGCGCTCGCAGCCCTGTGTGGCGATGACGAATGGGGCCGCATCTGGGCCGACGTTCTGCAGCACCGGTTCAGCACCGGAGGCGACCTGCACAACCACGCCGTCGGCAACCTGCTGATCGTCGCGCTGTGGGAGCTGCTCGGCGATCACGTCAACGGGCTCGATCTGGTAGGTCAGCTGCTGGGAGCGCAAGGCCGGGTGCTGCCGATGAGCTCGGTTCCGCTCGACATCGAGGCGCTCGTCCGCCGCGAGCTCGACGGCGAAGAGGTGATCGGGCGCGTACGCGGACAGGTCGAGGTGGCATCGACCGATGCCGAGGTGATGGCGGTACGCCTCGACCCACCCGATCCGCCAGCGTGTCCGGAGGCCGTCGAAGCCATCCGGGCGGCCGACTGGGTCGTGGTCGGGCCCGGATCCTGGTTCACCAGCGTCATTCCGAACCTCCTCGTGCCCGGCATCTTCGATGCGCTGCACGACACCGCGGCGAGACGCATCGTCGTGCTCAACCTCGCGGCACAGCCGGGCGAGACGGACGGATTCTCCCCTGAGACGCATCTCGAAGTGCTCACTGCCCACGCACCGGATCTCCAGATCGACACGGTGCTTGCCGATCCGGGCACAGTCGACGACACCACCAGCCTCTCGAAGGCCGCCGCTTCTCTCGGCGCCGAGCTGGTCGTCGCGGATGTCGGCGCCATCGACGGTTCGCCACGGCATGATCCGCTCCGGCTAGCCTCGGTGCTCGAAGACGTCATCGGATAGTCGCGGCTGGTCCGGCGACCGATTGCGCGTAGACCAGCGACAGGTGGCCGTGCGGCGCGTAACGTCGGATTCGACGTAGAGTTGGTCCGTTGTACTCGGACGACGGAGGGTCGCAGTTGCGACGGAAACGGGGCAGGAACGATCTATGGCAATGACTGCACAAGTCAAAGCGGAGCTCTCGAGCACGACGATCACCAAGGCCTGCTGCCGGAAGGCCGAAGTGTCGTCGTTATTGCGCTTCGCGGGTGGACTCCACATCGTCAGCGGCAAAGTCGTCGTCGAGGCCGAGCTGGACACGGGGGCGGCAGCACGACGGGTTCGCAAGGACATCCAGGAGGTGTACGGCCACGACAGCGAGCTCGTGGTCGTCAACGGTTCCGGCATTCGCAAGGGCACGACGTACGTGGTGCGGGTCGTCCGTGACGGCGAGGCTCTTGCTCGCCAGACCGGGTTGCTCGACGGACGCGGCAGACCCGTACGCGGGCTTCCTCCGCAGGTGGTCTCCGGCTCGTCCTGTGACTCGGTCGCTGCCTGGCGTGGAGCGTTCCTCGCCCGCGGCTCGCTGACCGAGCCCGGACGCTCGTCATCGCTCGAGGTGACCTGCCCGGGTCCCGAGGCGGCACTCGCGCTGTGCGGCGCTTCTCGTCGGTTGGGCATCGCCGCGAAGGCTCGCGAGGTACGCGGTGTCGATCGCGTCGTCATTCGTGACGGCGAGGCGATCGGCGCAATGCTCACTCGGCTCGGTGCGCACGAGACCCTGCTGGGCTGGGAAGAGCGTCGCATGCGCCGTGAGGTACGCGCGACCGCGAATCGCCTGGCGAACTTCGACGATGCCAACCTGCGCCGGTCTGCGCGGGCGGCGGTGGCCGCGGGTGCGCGGGTCGAGCGCGCGTTGGAGATCCTCGCCGAAGACGTACCCGATCACCTCAAGCTGGCCGGCAGCCTGCGGGTCGAACACAAACAGGCGAGCCTCGAGGAGCTCGGTCAACTGCACGAGCCGCCGCTGACCAAGGACGCCATCGCCGGGCGGATCCGGCGACTGCTGGCGATGGCCGACAAGCGGGCCAAGGAGCAGGGCGTACCCGACACCGAGGCGTCGCTCACCGACGACATGCTGCGCGAGGACGCCTAGTACTCGTCGTTGCGCATGGTCCGTGCCAGTTCGGCGATATCGGCCGGTGTCACCCGGCAACATCCACCGACGGCGGCGGCCCCGGCCGCGACCCAGTGTTCGGCAAGGCCCGCGTCGAAGGACGACTGCCCGGTCCATTGCCGGTCGGCCCAGCCCTCGCCGCTGTTCGGGTAGACGACGATCGGCTTGTCGGTCGCCGCACGGGCCACGCGAACGGCGGGTTCGACGTCGGCAGGTGCGCAGCAGTTGACGCCGACTGCGACGATCTCGGCAGCGTCGGCAACGACGGCGAAGGCCTCGTCGAGTGGCTGCCCGGCGCGGGTGCGGTCGCCGTCGATGGTGTACGTCAGCCACGCCGGCACCGCACGGCCGTACATCGCGCGTACGAGCGCCTCGGCCTCGTCTGTGTCGGGAACCGTCTCCAGTGCGAGTACATCTGCGCCGGCATCGCAGAGGACATCGAGGCGCGGCGTATGCCATGCGGCGAGCTCGGCGACGGAGAGGCCGTAACGGCCGCGATACTCCGAGCCGTCGGCGAGAGCCGCGCCGTAAGGTCCGGCCGATGCGGCCACCCAACGGCGGACGCCATCGGATCCGACCTCGTCGCGCGCCGCGACAGCGAGCTCGACCGCTCGACGGATCAACCGTGCTGCCTCGGACTCCGCGAGTCCGCGCTCGGCAAAGCCGCCGAAACTCGCCTGATACGTCGCAGTGGTGGCGACCTGGGCGCCGGCCCGATAGAACGTCTCGTGTGTGGCAGTGATCTCGGCAGGATCGTCGACGAGAAGTCGCGCCGACCACAGTTTGTCCGAGAGGTCGTTACCGCGTCGCTCCAGCTCGGTCGCGAGTCCGCCATCGAGGATCGTCGGCGGGCCGTCGAAGAGGTCCACGCACCGAGCGTACGACGGCCTGCCGGCGGGCTCCCGCTTCGGCCCCGATCGCACGGAACCGGTAGTCTCGGTCAAGACCTGAGTATGTCTTGCACCGAGGAGCAGACGCCGTGACCGTGCGTGTAGGTATCAATGGATTCGGCCGCATCGGCCGCAACTTCTTCCGGGCCGTCGAGGAGGCGGGCGCCGATATCGAGATCGTCGCCTTCAACGACCTCGGCGACGACGAGACGCAGGCGCATCTGCTGAAGTACGACTCGATCCTCGGGCGCTTCGACAAGGATGTCTCAGTCGTCGACGGCGGCATCAAGATCGGCGACCGCGTGGTGACCTCGCTGGCCGAGCGCGACCCAGCACAGCTGCCGTGGAAGGACCTCGGCGTCGACGTCGTCCTCGAGTCGACCGGGCTGTTCACCGATGCCGAGAAGGCGAAGGCGCACCTCGACGGTGGGGCAAAGAAGGTCATCGTCTCCGCGCCGGCCAAGAACGCCGACGCCACCTTCGTGGTCGGCGTCAACGAAAAGTCGTACGACGCGAGCGCGCACCACATCATGTCCAACGCCTCGTGCACGACCAACTGCCTGGCGCCGATGGCCAAGGTGCTCAACGACGGCATCGGCATCGAGCGCGGCCTGATGACCACGATCCACGCGTACACCCAGGACCAGAACCTCCAGGACGGCCCGCACAAGGACCTTCGCCGGGCCCGGGCCGCCGCGCTCAACGTCATCCCGACCACGACCGGTGCTGCCAAGGCCGTCGGTCTGGTGCTCCCCGAGCTCGACGGCAAGCTCGACGGCTACTCGCTGCGGGTCCCGGTGCCGACCGGTTCGATCACCGATCTGACGTTCACTGCGTCAAGGGAGACGACGTCAGACGAGATCAACCAGATCGTGCGCACTGCCGCCGAAGGCCCGCTGAAGGGGATCATCACCTACACCGAGGACCCCATCGTCAGCAGTGACATCGTCACCGACCCCGCGTCGTGCATCTTCGACGCGAGCTTGACGAAGGTGATCGGCGATCAGGTGAAGGTCTTCGGTTGGTACGACAACGAGTGGGGCTTCTCGAACCGTCTCGTCGACATGGTCAAGATCGTCGGCTCGTCCCTCTGAGCCCGCGACCAGTGCGAACGATCGACGACCTCGGCGACCTCCGCGGGCGCCGCGTACTCGTACGAAGCGATCTGAACGTTCCGCTCGACGGCACGACGATCACCGATGACGGGCGGGTACGCGCAAGCCTGCCCACCCTCACCCACCTGCGCGACGCGGGCGCTCGGGTGATCGTCACGGCACATCTTGGCCGTCCGAAGGGTACGCCCGACCCCGCGTACTCGCTGGCACCGGTCGCCGCGCGACTCGGCGAGCTGCTCGGCGGCGACGTGGCGCTGGCGACCGACACGGTCGGTGAGTCCGCCCGCAGTACGGTCAACGCCCTCGACGACGGCCAGGTCTGCGTCCTCGAGAACGTCCGCTTCAACGCGGGTGAGACGAGCAAGGACGACGCCGAGCGCGCCGCCTTCGCCGGTGAGCTCGCGAGCCTTGCGGATGTGTTCGTCTCCGACGGCTTCGGTGTCGTGCATCGCAAGCAGGCCAGCGTTTACGACGTCGCGAAACTGCTGCCGCACGCCGCCGGCGGGCTCGTCGAGAAGGAGACCGAGGTGCTGCGACGCCTCACCGAGTCACCCGATCGGCCGTACGCCGTGGTGCTTGGCGGCTCCAAGGTGTCCGACAAGCTCGGCGTCATCGACAGCCTGCTGGAGAAGGCCGATACGTTGCTGGTGGGCGGCGGGATGGTGTTCACCTTCCTCGCCGCGCAGGGCTACGAGGTGGGCAAGTCGCTGCTCGAGGCCGATCAGCTCGACACGGTTCGGGGCTACCTGGCGGAAGCGAAGGAGCGCGGCGTCGACATCGTGCTGCCGACCGACATCGTGGTCGCACCGGAGTTCGCCGCCGATGCTCCAGCGACGGTCGTCGCTGCGGACGCGATGCCCGCCGACCAGCTCGGCCTCGACATCGGGCCCGAGTCGGCGGCGGCATTCGCCGAGGCGATCCGCGGCGCGCGTACCGTCTTCTGGAACGGCCCGATGGGCGTCTTCGAGATGGAAGCCTTCGCCGCGGGCACGCGTACCGTCGCCGAGGCGCTCACGGAGGTCGACGGTCTGTCCGTCGTCGGCGGGGGAGACTCCGCGGCCGCCGTTCGTACGCTCGGCTTCGCCGACAGCCGGTTCGGGCACATCTCGACCGGCGGCGGAGCAAGCCTGGAGTTCCTCGAGGGCAAGACACTGCCCGGCCTCGACGTACTGGAGAACTGACGTGGCAAACAGCCGCACCCCGCTGATGGCGGGCAACTGGAAGTCGAACCTCAACCACCAGGAGGCCGTCGTCCTGGTGCAGAAGCTCGCCTGGACGCTGCAGGACAAGAAGCACGACTTCGCGCGTTCCGAGATCGCCGTGATCCCGCCGTTCACCGATCTGCGCAGCGTGCAGACCCTGGTCGACGGCGACCGACTCAAGATCACCTATGGCGCGCAAGACGTGTCGGTACACGACGGCGGCGCGTACACGGGCGAGGTCTCCGCGGCGATGCTGGCCAAGCTCGGCTGCACCTACGTCGTCGTCGGACACTCCGAGCGCCGGGAGTATCACGGCGAGGACGACGCGACGGTCTCGGTCAAGGCACAGAAGACGATCGCGGCCGATATGACGCCGATCGTTTGCGTCGGCGAAGGCCTCGAGGTACGCCAGGCGGGCGAGCAGGTCGAGCACACGGTCGCGCAGGTAGACGGAGCACTGGCCGGGTTGACTGCAGAGCAGGTCGCCGGTCTCGTGATCGCGTACGAGCCGGTCTGGGCGATCGGCACCGGCGAGGTCGCGACACCTGCCGATGCGCAGGAGGTGTGTGCGGCGATCCGTGGCCGCCTCGCCGAGACGGTCGCGCCAGAGGCCGCCGAGGCGACGCGTATCCTGTACGGTGGGTCGGTCAAGGCGACCAACATCGCGTCGATCATGGCGCAGCCCGACGTCGACGGAGCCCTCGTCGGCGGCGCTAGCCTGAAGGCCGATGAGTTCGCCGCGATCGGCCGGTACTACGACATGCCCGATCTGAACCTCGACAACAACACGTAAGGCCCCTCCGCTGTGATTATTTTCTTCGAGGTAGTCCTCGTCGTCTCGAGCCTGGTGATGATTCTGCTCGTGCTGATGCACAAGGGCCGTGGCGGCGGACTGTCCGATATGTTCGGCGGCGGTGTTTCGAGCGGCCTCGGCGGATCGTCGGTCGCTGAGCGCAACCTCGACCGACTCACGATCGGCACCGCGGTGATCTGGGCGGTCAGCATCGTTGCCCTGGGGTTGCTGTTGAAGGTGTCGGCCTGAAATAGTGGCCGCCGAATAGCCACACTGCACACTGAGAGCCCGACCCGGGAGGTCAATTCGTGGCCAGTGGAAGTGCAATCCGTGGGACCCGAATCGGGTCGGGACCCATGGGCGAGGATGTACGCGGCGCGCCTGCCCCGCGTACGTACATCAACTACTACTGCGGCAATGGTCATGCGACCACGTTGAGCTTCAACGCGGGAGTCGAACCACCCGAGCGGTGGGACTGCCCCAGCTGCGGGCTACCCGCCGGCGATGACGAGAACAACCCGCCGCCGCCGGTGCGCATCGAGCCGTACAAAACACATCTCGCGTACGTCAAGGAGCGTCGCTCCGACGACGAGGCCGCGGCGATCCTGAACGAAGCGCTCTCGGACCTTCGTACCCGTCGCAAGAACGGCGAAGCGATCTACTAGGTCGTCACGGCGGGATCCGGCCATCTTGGTGTGCGGTCGCGCACCTGCGCGACGGGACTCCTGTCACGGCAGCCCCGTACGTACCAACGGGCACGGCAACCGCCCGCTTTGCATGGTGTTCCTGCCATGCAAAGCGGCACTTCACCATGTCTACTTGGTGAACTGCCAGCACCGACCGCGCAGAAGCCAACCGGAACGGGAAAGCCGGCGGGCAACCCCAGCCAGGTAGCTGCGGCTCCCGCGTCGCCGCGTCTTTTGCCGAGCCAGAACGCGACGGGATGCCGACAGCGAGGCGAAATCGGGCAGCCGAGTGGTCGCATCGAAGGAGCGGGAGAGCCGACCGTGACGAGAAGGGAAGCGTCGAGTGGTCGGCCGAAGAAGCAGGGAAGCCCGACTGTGAAGCCAAGTCGGGGCAGGCGGGTAGTCGGGTCGGGGAGCCCGGGAGTCAGTGCCTCAGAGGGCACTCGCGGCCGCGGCATCGAGGTGCCAGACGGTCTCGACCTCGCCGCGTACGCCGGTCGCCGGCGACTCCTGTACGTCGGTAACCGCGGAGAGCGAGCGAGCGACGGCGTCGGCCTTGCCTGCACCCGACACGATGAACCAGACGGCGCGTGACCGGTTGAGCGCGCCGAAGGTCAGGCTGATGCGTTCGGGAGGCGGTTTGGGGGAGTCGGTGACGGCGACGGTGATCCGGTCATCGACGGACAGCTGCGGATAGCCGGGAAACAGCGATGCGATGTGGCCGTCGGGCCCCAGCCCCAACAACAGGAGATCGAAGGATCCGGCGCCGAATGCTCGTACCTCGTCGCCGTAGGCGTCTGCCGCCGCGTCGAGGTCGCCTGCGTCGGACGACGGCATCTGGTGAATACGAGACTCGCGTGCGCCGAGGTCGGTCAGCATCGCCTCTCGCGCTTGTACGGCATTTCGGTCGGGCGAGTCGGCGGCTACGAACCGCTCATCGCCCCACCAGAACTCCACCGAGGTCCACTCCACGTCGCCCCGGCGTGGAGATGCGGCGACCGCCCGGTAGAGGTCGTTGGCGATGGTGCCGCCGGTCAGTCCGAGGTGTGGGACCCGACCGGATCGCTGTACGTCTGCGAGGCGTCCGATGAGTCGGTCGGCCACGTCGCCGACCAGACCCGTGGCGTCTGCGTGTCGTACGACCTCGGACTCTGTGGGGAGCTCGCTCATGCCGACGCCTTCCGCTTCTTGGATCTCGCCGCAGCCGCCGTACGCTCGGCGCGGCTGAGCACCTGCTTGACGGTCTGCGCGTACACCTCGTCTTCGTCGAGCCGGCGTAGGTCTTCGGCCAGGCACTCGGCGACCGTGCGGCGGTTCAGGGCTACCGGTCGATCGGCCTCGCCCGGAATGGTGAAGGTGCCGGTGCTACCGGCATCACGGTGGACGACGACATCGCCGGAGGCCGTACGCAGCCGCACGTCGGTCAGGCCGGGTCCGCGCGACGTGACATGCTCGATCTCGACGTCGAGCCGAGACTCCAGCCACGCACACATCAGGTCCGCGCTCGGGTTCGCGCGAGCGGCGGCGATGCGGCCGGACAACACGGGCTCATCGACCTGATCGAGTGCCGCGGCCAGCAGGGCGCGCCAAGGCGTCAGCCGGGTCCACGCAAGGTCGGTGTCACCGGCGGCGTAGTGCCTGGCCGCGTTGAGCAGCGCCTTGTGTTTGGATCCGCGGGATGCGGCCGCGTCGGTGATGCGGCGTTGGGCGAGTTGCCCGATCGCATCTCCGCTCGGATCGTCGGGAGCGTCGGTCGGCCACCAGACGACGACGGGGGAGTCGGGTAGCAGCAGCGGGAGCACAGCGGACTCCGCGTGACGTACGAGCTCGCCGCTCACGCGCAACAGCAGTGACTCGCCGGGGGAGTCATCGCCGATCGAGACCCGCGCGTCGAGCTGGGCCTTGCCTCGCGTCGATCGTCGCACCAGCCCGATCACGCGTGAGGGGTGCTCCGACGACACCTCCGCCGCGGCCTTCATCGCGTCGTAGTGCGACGCCTCATCGGTGACGACCACCAGCGTCATCACCATGTCCATCGCTGGGCTGCCCGCATTCCGGCGCGCGTGTACGAGCGCGGACGCGATGTCCGACGAAGTGGTATCGGTCAGCTCGAACACGTGCGTTGTCCCTTCCTCATGGACGCCGCCAGGTACGTCCGTCTCGGGCGAGCATCTCGTCGGCCGACGCGGGACCCCACGTACCGGACGGGTACTGGTCGGGTTTGCCGTCGGCCTGCCAGAACTCGATGATCGGGTCGAGGATGCGCCACGCGAGCTCGACCTCCTCATGCCGCGGGAACAGCGGCGGGTCACCCAGGAGAACGTCGAGGATGAGCCGTTCGTACGCCTCGGGGCTGGACTCGACGAAGGCGCCGCCGTACGCGAAGTCCATGTTGACGTCGCGGATCTCCATCGCCGTACCGGGCACCTTCGCGCCGAACCTGAGCGTGACGCCCTCGTCCGGCTGGATGCGCATGACGAGTGCGTTCTGGCCGAGCTCCTCGACGGCCGTTGCCTCGAAGGGCAAGTGCGGCGCACGCTTGAACACGACCGCCACCTCGGTGACACGGCGCCCGAGCCGCTTGCCCGTACGAAGGTAGAACGGCACACCGGCCCACCGGCGCGTCGCGATGTCGAGCCGGATCGCCGCGTACGTCTCGGTCGTGGACCTCGACGAGATGTCCTTCTCCTCGAGGTAGCCGGGTACCTTCTCGCCGCTGGCCCATCCCGGTGCGTACTGGCCGCGGACCGTGTGCTCGTCGAGCCGCGCGGGAAGTCGTACCGACGACAGGATCTTCTGCTTCTCGATCCGCAGCGCCCGCGCGGAGAACGACACCGGCTCTTCCATCGCCACCAGGGCCATCAGCTGCAGAAGGTGATTCTGGATCACATCGCGGGCGGCTCCGATGCCGTCGTAGTAGCCGGCTCGACCGCCGATGCCGATGTCTTCGGCCATCGTGATCTGCACATGGTCGACATAGTTGGAGTTCCACACGGGCTCGAACAACCCGTTCGCGAAACGGAACGCCAGAATGTTCTGGACGGTCTCCTTGCCGAGGTAGTGGTCGATGCGAAACACCGACTCGGGCGGGAAGACCTCGGAGACGATCGCGTTGAGCTCTTTCGCGCTCTGCAGATCGTGGCCGAACGGCTTCTCGATGACGACCCGGCGCCAGGAGTCGCCGTGCTGGTCGGCGAGTCCGTGCTTGCGCAGCTTGTCGATGACCGTGGGAAAGAATCCCGGCGGGATCGACAGGTAGAACGCGTGGTTGCCGCGGGTGCCGCGGGCGACATCGAGCTCCTCGACGGTCTCGCGGAGGTGTTCGTACGCCTCGTCGTCGTCGAAGTCGCCCGAGACGAAGCGGAAGCCCTCGGCGAGCTGGTCCCACACCTCTTGGCGGAACGGCGTACGCGCATGAGTCTTGGCCGAGTCGTAGACGACCTGCGCGAAGTCCTGGTTCTCCCAGTCTCGTCGCGCGAATCCCACCAGCGAGAATCCCGGTGGCAACAGGCCGCGGTTCGCGAGGTCGTAGATCGCCGGGATCAGCTTTTTGCGGGCAAGGTCTCCGGTGACGCCGAACATCACCATGCTGCAGGGCCCGGCGATCTGCGGGAGCCGCCGATCACGCGGATCGCGCAGCGGGTTCTGCTCCATGCGTTATCCCACCGCCTTCAGGATCGCGGCCACGCCGGCCGCTCGGTCGGTCAGGTGGAGCCGCAGCACCGGCCGGTCGTGGTCGGCGAGGACGGATGCGTCGCCCGCTGCCTGTGCATGGATGAACTCGCCGAAGGTGAAGTCCCGGCCCGGTACGTCGAGGTCCTGGTCGGCGTCGTCGGTGATCTGGAGGTACACACCGGTCGACGGGCCGCCCTTGTGGTACTGACCCGTCGAGTGCAGGAACCGGGGACCCCAGCCGAAGGTCGTCGGCCGACCCGTACGCCGGGCGAGCGATCGCCGTACGGTCGCCAGCTCTGCGTCGCGGCGTCGGTCGAGGTAGGCCATCACCGCAAGATATCCGCGGTCGGGATCGAGCTTTTCCAACAAGGTCGTGAGCGCATCGGTCACCGTCGTGGCGTCGCCGATGACGTCGGCCGGGCCGTACACATCGACCGCGCCGTCGGTGAATGCGGGCGTCGGCTGCTCGCCTCCGCCGGACAGCAACCCGCGGGCGGCCGCCTTCGCGCTCTCGACGTCGGGCTGGTCGAACGGGTTGATGCCGATGATGCGGCCGGCGACCGCGGTTGCGTACTCCCAGAGCAGCATCTGTGCGCCGAGTCCGGCATCGACAGCGGCGCCCCAGCCAGACGCGGGTACGACGGTCTCGAAGGGGAATCCGGCGCCGATCGAGTACAGCCCCTCGTCGTCGGTGTTCGGGTCGAAGTTCGGTGCATTGACTCCCTCGACCACGACCGGCAGCACGCCTTTGCCGTCCTTGCCTGTCGACTCGGCAAGCAGTTGTTCGGCCCAGTCGGCGAACCCGACGATCGGGGTGTCGACGGACACGAGCACGACCTTGTCGGCTCCGGCGCGGTTGGCCACGCCGAGAACCGCGCCGAGTCGGAGGGCAGGGTTGTCGACGTCGTCGGAGGTCAGCGCCGTGCTGATCGCCGAGGCGTCGTCGAGCAGCCCGCCGATATCGGCGCCCGCGAGACCGCTTGGTACGAGGCCGAACGCCGTCAGCGCCGAGTAGCGACCCCCGACGTCGGGGTTCGCGTGGAACACCCGGTAGCCGTCCGCCGTCGCCTGCTCATCGAGCGGCGAGCCCGGGTCGGTGACGACGACGATGCGCTCGGCCGGGGCGATACCAGCGTCGCGGAACGCCCGCTCGTACGCCCGCCGCTGACTGTCGGTCTCGACCGTGCCGCCGGACTTGCTGGAGACCACGACGACCGTACGGTCGAGCCGGTCAGCGATGGCGGCCCGTACGAAGTCGGGATGCGACGAGTCGACAACGGTCAACTCAACGCCGTCGGATGCGCAGATCACCTCGGGTGCGAGCGATGAGCCTCCCATGCCGCACAGCACGACGTGGTCGACACCGCGGGCGCGTAGCTCGGCGCGCAGCTGTTCGATGTCGCCGACCAGGGGCCGCGACTCCTCGGCCAGCCCGACCCAGGCGAGCCGCTTTGCCGCCTCCGACTCGGCGGCCGGGCCCCACAGGGTGTGATCGCGAGCGCCGATGCGGCTGGCGACGCGGTTCTCGACGAGCTCCTCGACGGCGCTCGTGTACGCAGTGACGTCGCGGTATCCCGCCCGCAGATGGAACGTGCCATTGGCGCGTACCTCCGCGGCGTTCCAGTCGGGCCCGGTCACCGGCGCGCCTTGTCGAGTTCGCTCTGCACCGTCTCCTCGAGCTCTGCCCACGACTTGTCGAACTTGTCGACGCCTTCGTCCTCGAGCACCTGGACGACGTCGTCGTACGAGATGCCGACCGCCGCAATCTGGTCGAGTACGGCTCGGGATTCGTCGTACGTGCCGTGCACGGTGTCTTCGGAGCGGACCTCGGCGTGGTCGGCTACCGCCCGCAGAGTCGCCTCCGGCATCGTGTTGACCGTCGGCCCCACGATCAGGTCGTCGACGTACATCGTGTCGGAGTAGTCGGGGTTCTTGACGCCGGTCGACGCCCACAGCGGACGCTGCATCCGCATGCCTGCACTGTGCAGCGACCGGGCACGCTCGGACGAGAACTCCTGTTCGTACAGCTCGAACGCCAGCCGCGCGTTGGCGACGGCGGCCTTGCCGCGCAGCGCGAGTGCTTCGTCGGTGCCGATCGCCTCCAGCCGCTTGTCGATCTCGGTGTCGACCCGGCTGACGAAGAACGATGCGACCGAGTGGATGCGCGAGACGTCATGGCCTGCGGCCTTGGCCTGCTCGATACCGGAGAGGTACGCGCCGATCACCTCGCGGTGGCGCTCGAGCGCGAAGATCAGGGTGACGTTGATGCTGATTCCCGCGGCGATGCTCGCCTCGATCGCTGGCACCCCGGCGGCGGTGGCCGGGATCTTCACCAGGAGGTTCGGTCGGTTGACCTTGTCGTGCAGCTCCTTCGCCCTCCGGATCGTCGCATCGGTGTCATGTGCGAGACCGGGCTCGACCTCGATCGAGACCCGGCCGTCGACACCGTCGGTGCGGTCGAAAACGGGGAGCATCAGATCGCATGCCTCTTGTACGTCGCGCGTCGTGAGCTCGTACACCGCGGTCTGTACGTCGGCGCCCGCCGCTGCGAGCTCACGTATCTGCTCGGTGTAGCGCTCGCCGTCGGACAGCGCCTTGGCGAAGATCGTCGGGTTGGTCGTCACCCCGACGACGTTGGAGCCGGCGATCAGCTCGGACAGGTTGCCGCTCTCGATCCGCTCGCGAGACAGGTCGTCGAGCCAGATGGAGACTCCGGCATCGGAGAGTGATTGGAGTCGGTCGTTCATGATTCTCCTTGCCTGGTTTGCCGTTGTGGAGGTTGTGCGGCAGGACGGTCAGGGCGCGTCGGGATTGTCGCCGGGGCCGACCGGACCGGACGGGCGCGCGAACACCGAGACTCCCGCGCCGCCGAGCTCGGAGGCGGCCTTGATGCTGTCGCGGGCGGCCGCAGCGACCGCGTCGGCTGTGAGGTGGAACTTCTCGTACAGCGTCGCGTAGTCGGCCGAAGCGCCGAAATGCTCAATGGCGACGATGCGACCGGCATCGCCGACCACTTCGCGCCAGCCCTGTGCGATGCCGGCCTCGACGCTGACCCGAGCACGTACGTGCGGTGGGATCACCTCGTCGCGGTACGCGGCCGGCTGCGCGTCGAACCATTCACGGCACGGCATCGACACGACTCGGGCGCTGACGCCGTCGGATGCAAGCCGGTCGCGTGCCTGTACGGCGAGCTGTACCTCGGACCCGGTCGCGACCAGCACGACGTCGGGATCGCCGTCGGTGTCGAGGAGTACGTATCCGCCCTTGGCGACCCCGTCGGTCGTGGCGTATCCGTCCTCGCCGCGAGGGAAGGTCGGCAGGTTCTGCCGGCTCAGGGCCAGTGCCGAGGGACGGTCGGTGTGCTGCATGACCAGTCGCCAGGCGGCGACCGTCTCGTTGGCGTCGGCCGGTCGGATCACGTCGAGACCCGGGATGGCTCGTAGAGCGGCCAGGTGCTCGATCGGCTGGTGGGTCGGGCCGTCCTCGCCGAGGCCGATCGAGTCGTGGGTCCAGACGTACGTGACCGGTAGCTCCATCAGCGCCGCGAGGCGTACCGACGGACGCATGTAGTCGCTGAACACCAGGAAGGTGCCGCCGTACGGACGGGTAAGGCCGCTGAGCGCGATGCCGTTGAGGACCGCGCCCATGCCGTGCTCGCGGATGCCGAAGTGGAGCACGCGGCCGTACTCGTCGCCGGAGAACTCCTTCGTCGAATGCTCGGCCGGCAGGAAGGACGGCTCGCCCTTCGGAGTGGTGTTGTTGGAGCCGGCGAGGTCGGCGGATCCTCCCCACAGCTCGGGGAGCTTCGGCGCCGCCGCGGACAGGAACTCTCCGGACGCCTTCCGGGTCGCGACGCCCTTGGCGTCGGCCGGGAACGTCGGCAGCTCGGAGTCCCAGCCGTCGGGAAGTGCACGCGCCTCGAGCCGCTGCAGGAGTCGGTTGCGCTCGGGGTTCGCGGCCGCCCACGTGGTGTACTGATTGGCCCACTCGGTGCTCGCCTCGCGGCCGCGGTCGAGTGCCTTACGGGTGTGCGCGATCACGTCCGGGTCGACATCGAACGTCTTATCCGGATCGAAGCCGAGGATCTCCTTGGTCGCACGCACTTCGTCCTCGCCGAGCGCAGAACCGTGCGAGGCGCCGGTGTTCTGTTTATTGGGCGCCGGCCACGCGATGATCGTGCGCAAGACGATGAAGCTCGGCTTGTCGGTGACCGCCTCCGCCGCACGGTACGCGTCGTACAGCGCCTGGACGTCTTCCTCGTAGCGGGTGCCGTCGTTGGTCCAGTCGACGGTCTGAACGTGCCAGCCGTACGCCTCGTACCGCTTGGCGACGTCTTCGGAGAACGCCACCGCCGTGTCGTCCTCGATCGAGATGCGGTTGTCGTCGTAGAGCACCGTGAGATTGCCGAGCTGCTGGTGGCCGGCCAGCGACGACGCCTCGCTTGCCACGCCCTCTTCGAGGTCGCCGTCCGAGGCGATCACGTAGACGTGATGATCGAACGGGCTCTGGCCCTCTGCGGCGTCCGGGTCGAGCAGGCCGCGTTGGCGCCGCGCAGCCATCGCCATGCCGACGGCGTTGCCGACACCCTGACCCAGCGGGCCGGTCGTCACCTCGACGCCCTTCGTATGGCCGTGCTCCGGGTGCCCGGGTGTGAGGCTGCCCCACGTACGCAGGGACTCCAGATCGGTGAGCTCGAGCCCGTACCCGGTCAGATAGAGCTGGATGTACTGGGTCAGGCTGGAGTGCCCGCACGAGAGCACGAAGCGGTCGCGCGCAATCCACTCGGGGTCGGCTGGATCGTGGCGCATCAGGCGGTTGTAGATCAGGTACGCGGCCGGGGCCAGGCTCATCGCGGTGCCGGGGTGGCCGTTGCCGACCTTCTGCACGGCGTCCATCGCGAGGACTCGGACGGTGTCGACCGCCTTGCGATCGAGATCGGTCCACTCGAGCTGATGGTTACCAGTGGTCACAGCGCTCTGTCCTTCTCATCGGGGTTCGTGCTCATCGGACGTGTTCGTGGGTCAGTCGCATGCGACATGCACCCGGGGTCGAGCCTACTCGTCGCGCAACGTTCGCTCAGGTCTGCTCGGCCCCGAAATGCCCGGGCATCCCCGGTGTCGGCTTACGAGCTCTCGGGTTCTAGAATCGGCGGGTGCGCGTTCGGTCCGTACGCGCCAATGTCAGGGCTCGGCCCCGGCCGAGTCGCGCTGTCGTTACGAGGTGTCTGTGACTGCCGTCGATCCGCACGCCGTGCCGGTACGCGAGGTCGCCACCGAGCCGACTCCGGATCCAACGGCGCGCGACGTGGTCATGGCCTACGTCGCCCTGACCAAACCGCGGATCATCGAGCTCCTCCTGCTCACGACGGTCCCGGTCATGTTCCTCGCCGAGCAGGGCGTACCAGGGCTGTGGGTCGTCGTCGCCACCGTCGTCGGCGGCACCCTGTCGGCCGGTAGCGCCAACGCCCTGAACTGCGTTGTCGACGCCGACATCGACCAGCGGATGCGCCGGACCCGCCGCCGCCCGTTGCCCCGGCACGCGGTGAGTTCGCGATCGGCCCTCGTCTTCGGCCTGGTGCTCGGCGTCGTCTCGACGGTGTGGCTGGGCCTTCTCGTCAACTGGCTGTCGTCGGGGCTCGCGCTCGCCGCGAACGTCTCGTACGTCGTCGGCTACAGCATGCTGCTCAAGCGGCGTACGACTCAGAACATCGTCTGGGGCGGGGCCGCGGGCTGCTTCCCGGCGCTGATCGGCTGGACCGCCGTCACCAACGAGCTCGCCTGGGCGCCGGTCGTGCTGTTCATGGTGGTCTTTTTCTGGACTCCGCCGCACTTCTGGGCGCTCGCGATCCGCTACCGCGAGGACTACGCGGCCGCCGATGTGCCGATGCTTCCGTCGGTTGCACCGACCGAGGTCGTAGCGCGCAAGATCGTCAACTACGCCTGGGCGATGGCCGCCACGTCCCTCCTGCTCTGGCCGGTCACACCGACCGGATGGTTCTACCCGGCCGTAGCCATCACGTTGGCGATCGTGTTCCTGGTCGAGGCGTACGACCTGCTGCGTCGGGCGCGTACCGGAGACTCGATCGCGACGCTGCAGCCGATGCGGCTGTTCCACTTCTCCAACGCGTACCTCGCCTTGCTGTTCGTTGCGGCAGCGGTCGACCCCTTCCTGCGCTGAGTGCAGCTCCAGCACGCGACCGGGGCAGACGCACGCCATGCGAATGATGGAAAAACAACATTCACTGATAGTTTCTCAACGTATTGCAGATCGGGAGACGAAACGGTGACGCGATGGCCGACCAAGCGAACGTCGACGACCGGATCGCACGTGCTCGGCGGTTCGGGTTCAACGTCCGAGACGTCCCCGAGGCCCGGTTCACGGCGAAGGACGAGAGCCACGACGACGGGCCCGGCCACGGCATGTTCCTCGGCGCGATCGGTGGACCTGCGTTCTCGCGCGATCTGAACGGCCGGTTCTCCCGCTGGCATCTCCATCCTGGTATGCACCTGGTCGCCGATGTCGACGCCGCGTTCCTGGCCGTTCGCTGGGTCGATGGTGGCGCGACGCGATCGGCCCGCCTGCGGCGGAACGAAGTCGAGACGCACGAGGTGGCCGCTCTGCACCCGATGAGCCATGAGGTGATCGGGCTGCGGCATGCACCGTTCGAGCTCGTCGTGACGTCGTTCTCGCCGGTCATCCCCGGCGACGAGGACGCGAGTGCAGGCCCGGTCGTCGTGATGGACGTACATGCGGTTCCGCTTCCGGGTGAGCATCGCCTGCCGCCGATCGACATCGCGTTGTTCTGGCCGAATCTCAACGGCTGGCGGGCGTCCGCCGTCACCTCGACCGATCGTGGCGATGTCGCCTGGCCGGGTCTCCATCACGCCGGCAACGTCAACCAGGAGTCGCCACTGGACACGGGCGTCTGCGTCGTGCAGTCGCGTACGAGCGCCGCCGGCACTCAGCCGCGTCAGGGAGTGTCGGTCGCCGTTGCCGGTGGGACCTCCGAGTACAGCGTCCAACAGCAGTTCCGGCTGACGCCGATGGCCACCGGTGTACCCGACGAGGAGCAGGCGTACACCCTCGCCGGCACCTACGACGCATTCGTGCGAACTGGTCGGCTGGGAATGACACCCGACGCGTCGTGGGAGGCACATTGGCACGAGCCGGTCGGTAGCGCGGTCGCGGCACATATCGACGGAGCATCGGGTCCCGCACGTACCCGGTTCGTCGTTGCGTTCGACTGGCCGGAGGTCACCTTCGGCATGGGACGAACCTGGAGGCGACGCTACGCGGCTCGGGCGGCGACGGACTGTGTCGGTCTGGCACGTAAGGCGCTCGAAGCGGGCGATGGCTGGCTGGCGTCGATCGACGCGTGGCACGAGTCGACGCTCGAACGCCTGACGCGAGCGGGGTGGTCGCCTTCGGTCGCGGGCTGCGTGGTCAACGAGCTCAACCTCGCCGTGTCACTCGGCACGGCTTGGGTCGACGGGTCTGCCTCATCGCCACAAGGCCCCGAGCACCTCGGTCTGCTGGAGGGGTTCGACGAGGGCTACTTCTACTACAACACCTCCGATCTGTGGCACTACGCGTTTCCGGCGATCGGCCTGAACTGGCCGCGGCTTGCCGACCTCGTCGTCTCCGATCTCGGTGATGCGCTCGACCGAGAGATCACCGATCGGCGTCCGATCTATCGACCGGCCGAACCGCGTCCGATCCTGGTGGCAGATAAGCTCCCGCACGATCTCGGCAACCCGCTCGAAGACCCGTTCGTACGCGTCAACGGTTACTCGATGCGCGACGACCCGAACACGTGGCGGGACTCCAACCCCGCGTACGTACTGGCGACCGTCGTTCATCACCGGATGCACGGCATAGAGCTCGACGCGCGGACGTGGGATCGGCTGCAGGCCGCAGCAGAGGTGACGGCAAGGCAGTCCGGCGACAACGGTTCGGTGCCGCGCCATGACGAGTTCGGCGACAGCACCTGGGACAACCTCGGGCTGCGCGGGTACTCCACCTACACAACGGGGCTGTGCGCTGGCATGTGGGCGGTGCTTGCACAGGAGGCCGTCGCCAGAGGCGTCGACCCGTCGTCGTACGAGCGGCGGCGTGACGTGAGTGTCGAAGTACTGGATGAACTGTGGACGGGACGGTGCTTCCGCGCTGCATCCGAGGGCAAGTATGTGGATGCGGTGATGCCGGACTCGTTGATGGGCGTCTTCTACGCCGATGTCGCCGGCGTCGGCGACATCGTGTCCGAGGTGCGCATACGAGAGCATCTGAGCACCGCGTACGACTTCGCTCATCGAGCCAACAGCGGCGGTGCCGTTGGGCCACTGCTGATCGCCGAGGAGACTCTTCGTGAGTACGAACGCGACGGCGGGCAGGAGCTTCAGGTCAACGAGGTGCTGATCGGTTCGGCCTGGCTCTTCACCGCGATGCTCGCGCGGTACGGGCTGGCCGAGCAGGCGAGCACCGTGGCGGACGCGATCCGAAACGTCCTGTACGGCGACAGCGGGCTGCAGTTCCGGTCGCCGGCCGCGGTGAATGCCGACGGCAAGTTCCGTGCCCCGCTGAACATGCGACCGCTCGCCGCGTGGTGGCTTGCCGCTCTCGCCGAGCACTGACGCCCGAAGCCGTCAGCTGTGCAGAACGGTGTCGCCGGTCAGCCGTGCAGTGAACGGGACGCGGTCGAACCCGACGAGCGTCACCTCGTGCCCCTCATCGAACGAGCCGTACGCTTGCAGCGTCCATGGTCGTTCGGCGAGATCGTCGGTGTTGCGAACCGACTCATCGACGCGAATCCGTGGGATCACGGCACCGGTGCGTACGAGCACCGGCATTTCCTCGATCCGGACCGTCCGGGTCACGTAACCGGGGCCGGTGAACCGCTCGTCGCTCAGCAGGTCGGTCCACTCGCCAGACGGTACGTAGAAGCGCCGGTCGACGGGCTCGGTGCCGTCGTCGAAGACCGGTGTGACGAGGAGGTCCGATCCGAGCAGGAACTGCGAGTCGATGCGTGCGGCGATCGGGTCGTCGGCGAACTCGAGCGCGAGCGGACGCATCACCGGCCACCCGTTTCGGAGCGACTCGTGCACCACCTGCCACAGATAGGGCAGCAGCTCGTACCGCAGTCGGATCCACGTACGCGCGATGCGTAGCGTCTCGTCGTCGAACGCCCAGGGCTCGCGTGGCCGCAGTCCATGCGCCCGCATCATGGGCGAGAGCGCACCGAGCTGCGTCCAGCGCACGTACAACCCGGGCGTGAGCTCCGGCCCGAAGAACCCGCCGATGTCGTGGCTCCACAGCCCCGGTGCCGACATGGCGTAGGACAGTCCGGCGCGTACGGTCGCCTGCATGCCGGCGACGGTCGACTCTGCGTCTCCTCCCCACTGGCCGGGGTAGCGGTGCGAGCCCGCCCATCCGCTGCGTCCCCAGACGAGCGGCGCACGCCCGGTCATCCGAGCGATGCCGTCGCTGACGGCGGCGTTGTAGCGCAGCGGATACAGGTTGTGCGCGTTCGCAGGCGGCGTACCGTCGGCGAGCGCTGCGTCTGCAGGCAGACCTTCGCCGAAATCGGTCTTGAACACGGCGACACCGTCGTCGAGGAAGTCGCGGTGCAGCTCCTGCCACCACCTGACGGCGTCGGGGTTGGTGAAGTCGACGAGTGCACGATGGCGGCCGTCGGGGGTCGGCGTACCGGCCACTCGTGCGATCGCGCCGTCGGTCGTACGCACCAGGAAGCCGCGGTCCTCGGCTTCCCGGTAGCGCGGGGATTCCGGATCGAGATAGGGCAGCTCCCACAGGGAAAGCCGCAGGGCCTGCGCCGCGAGCTCCTCGATGAAGTCACCGCGATCGCCGAACCGATCGGTGTTCCAGATGAAGTCGCAGTTCAACCGGTCGACGACGAGCCAGTCGGGGTCGAGGTGGAGTACGTCGCACGGGACCTCGTGGTTGCGCATACCGGCTGCGACGTCGAGCATCTCCTCGCGCGAGTGGTAGCGGCAGCGACCCATCCAGTAGCCGAACGCCCAGAGAGGCGGCACTTCTGCCCGTCCGGTCAGCTCGGTGTACGAGGTGAGTCGGCGTTTGGGATCGGCGCCGACCACGACGTACAGGTCCATTGCGGTGTCCTGGGTGGTGAGGCCGAAAACGCTCGGCATCGAGTGCCCGACGTCTGCGGTGATGACCGCACCGGTGTTGAGGAACCCCGCGTACCCGGCTGTCGAGTGCCAGACCGGAACCGGCTTGTACGCGGCTCCCGTGCCGGTGCCCAGTGCGTCGGCCGATCGCAGGGTCAGGCGCTGACCGTTCTTCGCCAACCGGGAGAACTGCTCACCGAAGCCGAGCACCTCTTCGTCGGCCTCCAGTTCGAAGTTCACCGTGAGGGCGTCTTCGGTGGCGACCATGGATGGTGCGAGGGGGAGACCGGCGGCCTGCCGCAACCTGTCGGCGGAGCGCAGGACGATCCGACCGGTCTGCCGATCTTCGATCAGCACGGTGAACGGATTCTTGGTGACGCGTACGCGAAACAGCTCAGTTGCGATCTCGACTGCATCCGGAAGGTCGCGTACCGATGCATCGGTCGGCCCGGGTACGGGGTCGATGACGATGCCCGTGCCTGTGCCGTCTCCTCCGACCGGGTCGTCGTCCGGCGGACCCACGACGAGCCGAACGATGTCCGGGGCCACGACCGTGACTCGAATGGCCAGTGAGACCTCATCATCGGCGGATGGAGTCAGCAACGACGGGAGGTTCGGCAGGGTTGTCTCGATGCCCTGTACCTGTGGCGGCTCACCCGTCAGGTAACCGGGTAGTCCGGCGACAGTTGCAGCGGCCACTGCACGGAGTGTGCAGCTCGCGCTGCGGTCGTCGACCTTGATGTCGGTCAGCTCGCGTACGAGGTACGTGCTCATGCTCAGCCCTTCACTGCGCCTGCGGTCAAACCTGCGACGAAGTACCGCTGCAGGAAGACGTACGCCACCACGATCGGCGTCGAGGCGATGACCACTCCGGTGAAGAGCAACGGATAGTTGGTGAGGTACTGGCCCTGGAAGTCCAATAGGGCAAGGGGAAGCGTGCGCTTGGACGGCTCTTGGATGAACAGCAGCGGATACAGCAGGTCGTTCCACTGGATGACGAACAGGAAGATCGCCGTCGCGGCGAGGGAAGGCAGCGACAGCGGAATCGCAACCGACCGGAAGGTACGCCACGGCCCCGCGCCATCGATCTCCGACGACTCGAACAGCTCCCGCGGGAGCGTACGCATGAATCCGGTCAGGATGAACACCGCGACCGGGAGGGTGACGACCACCTCGATCAGCACGAGGCCGACCAGGCTGTTCAACAGACCGAGCTGATCGAAGAGCACGTACTGCGGAATCATGTTCGCCTGAGCCGGCACCGCCATCCCGATCACGAGGAATCCGTAGATCGCCCAGCCTCTCCAGCCGGGGATCCGCGAGATGCCGAACGCGGCGAGGCTCGCCGTGAACAACGTGACGGTCACGGCGCAACCGGTCACGATCACGCTGTTCACGAACGCGTCCGACATCGCCTGGCTGCCGAGGACGGTCCGGTAGTTGCCGAGGTCGAGGGAGTTCGGTAACGAGAACGGCGAGTCGAAGAGTTCTCGCGAGGTCTTGAACGTGCCGGTCAGCACGACCAACAGCGGCACAGTGATGAGTAGCGCGTACACGCCGAGTACGGCGCGACGTCCGAGTGTGGCGGTCATCTGTCTCCTCCTCGCTCAGGCGCCTTGTTGGGTCAGTCGGAGCACCCGGCGTTGCAGCAGCGTCACGACGGCGATGATGACCATGAACACGAGCGACTCGGCCGCGGCGTACCCGAACTCGGAGTTCGCGAACGTCGTGTAGATCCTGGTCGAGAGGATGTCGAGCGACTGCTTCGGCGGGTTACCGCCCATCCCCAGGATCAGGTCGAACGCCTTGAACGACTGGATCGTCGTGTACGCGACGACGATCGCGGTGGTCGGCGCGACCATCGGCCAGGTCACGTAGCGGAACCGCTGCCACCTCGACGTACCGTCGAGGTCGGCCGACTCGTAGAGCTCGCGCGGTATCTGCTGCAGACCGGCGATGAACAACACCATCAGCTGGCCGGCGTGCGCCCAGACCTGGGTGATGGCGACGTAGTAGATCGCCAGCCGGGCATCGCCGAGGAACGCGCTCTGCAACCCGTCAAGACCGATCGCGCCGAGTGTCTGGTTGATCAGGCCGAAGTTGGGGTCGTACATGAACCGCCAGATGAACGCGACCGATACCGACGACAGGATGGTCGGCACGAAGTACAACGCGCGCAGGAAGGTCGAGCCGCGGGAGTTTCGGACGAGCAGCAGTGCGAGCGCAAGTGAGAGCACCGTCTGGGCGATCACGACCACGAGCAGGAACTTCACGTTGTTGGTCAGCGCGTTGGTGAACAGCGAGTCGTCGGTGAGGATGTCGACGAAGTTCTGCGCCCCCACCTGGTTGAAGTCCGGGCTGAAGCCGTCCCAGTCCGTGGTTGCGTACTGCACTGCCTGGAACGTCGGAACGGCGAAGAAGACCGTGTAGAGCACCACCGCCGGCAGCGTGAACAGGTAGTGGACCGGGTGCGTACGCCGCTGCCTGCCCCGTCGGCGCCTCGACTTCGTCTTCGGTTCGCCCGGCCCGGTCGAGCCGGGCACGTCTGCTGATCGCTCGTCGGTCGAGGTCGTCATTTGATCTGTTGGTCGACGATGCCCTGCGCCTTCTCGGCGGCCTGCTCCGGCGACGAGCCGGCGACGACCTCGATACATGATCCCTGGACCGCAGTCGCGACATCGAGGTCGAGGAACTGGTAACGCGGCGCGAGGATGGTCTCCCGGTCGAGCCAGGGCTCGAGCCGTGCGAGGTCCGGATCGGTGTACTCGACAGCGGTGACCGGTACGTGCTGGCGCGTACCGTTTGCGTACTCCGAAGCGATCTCGGGCTTCGCGAGGAACTCGAGGAACGCGGAGGCGGCCTCGCCGTTGTCCGAGGCGGAGTTCACGCCGAGCAGGAACGTGTGGTTGTGCACGCCTTCGTACTTCGCCTCGGAGGCCGAGGTGGTGATGGGGGAGAGCACATCCATGGGGAACTTCGCACCGAGCGAGCGCACCGCGATGATGTGGTACGAGCCGGTCGCCAGCATCGCCGCCTTCTGCGAGGCAAACATCTGCTCGAGCGGTTCCGGCTGGGTGCCCGATGCGTTGTCCTGCATGTACGGAACGAGCTCGGCGTACTGCTCGAGGCTCTTCAGGAACCAGTCATCGGTGCATCTGTACTCGCCCTGCTCGATCTTCGTACACATGTCCGGTGAGGGTGCGTTGTTCATGATCATCGAGTTCATCAGCTGTGCGGCGTTCCCGGGCTCACCGCCGGGCCACGCGATCGGCGTGATCCCGGCGCTCTTGAACGTGTCGCACATCGACAGGAAGCCGTCCCAGTCGGTCGGTACCTCGGAGACGCCGTGCTTGTCGAAGAGGTCGATGTTGTAGACGGGCATCAGGAAAACGCTCTGGTACGGCAGGCCGTACTGCTTGCCGTCGCGCTGACCGAGCTTCGCCGCGTCGGGGGCGAAGGCCGACACCAGATCGTCGTTGGTCAGCTCGGCATAGATGCCGGCTTTGGTCATGTCCTCGAACTGTGCACCTCGGAATGCCACGAAGGTGTCACCGACGTTGCCCGATTTGATGCGCTGCAACGCACTCGACTGGTAGTCCTCGGCCGCCGAGATGTCCTGCTGGATCGAGACGTCCGGATACTCCGCGGTGAACTTCTTCAGGATCTTGTCGAAGACCTTCTGGTCTTCTGCGCGCCAGTGGGCGAACGAGACGTCGCCTTCAACGGCTCCTTCGACGGCCGGTGCAGTGCTCGACTTGCCGGACGAGCTGGAGCCGGGCCCTGCGCATGCCGTTGCGACCATGCCGGCCCCGGCGGCACCGATCAGCCCGAGAAATCGACGCCGGTCGAGTGGGTTGTGCCTTGGCTGTGACATGAGGGTTCCTTCCAGATTGCGTGAGTGCCTACCACTCCACGACTGGGATATCGATCAGATCTGCTGCTGCTCGAAGTTGGGGGCGTACGTCGGTCCAGGCCAGGACCGTGTGGTGTGGGAATCCGCCGGTCACCAGTCCGTTGACGAAGTTCTCGGCGTCGGCGTCGAGGGCGACCGCGGCGGAGTTGCCCTGGAACCTGTTCGGCTCCGGTACGGACTCTCCGGATGCGATCAACAGCCGGAGTCCGTTGCTGTTCGGATCCTCGGTGAGCCGGGCCAGGATGACGGGGCCCGTCCTGAGCGGGAAGTCGCCGACGACGCCGATCTTGCGGTTGCAGTGCACGGACTGGGTTGACGGGGCGCCGTCTGCTGCCAGCTCGGTCGCGGCGGAGCCGCAGTGCCACACCCGGACGATGTTCTTTCGTACGTCGAGGTCGACCGTGTCGACGAGGTACGTGGGTCCTGAGCCGAGGGCCTCGAGGAGAAGCATGGTCGCGGTCCCGTACACGTCGCGCTCGCATGCGGTCGGCGTGCCCGCGTCTGCGAGGCGAGACAGCGATGAGCACGGGCAGGTGCCGAGCTCGGTCGGAAACTCGGGCCAGCACCGAACGGCGAGCGCAGACAGCACCTGGTCGGCGGTCCAGTCGCGCAGTGCCGAGGTGATCGCCGCGAAGCCTGCGACCTGCGAGTCATCCAGGTCGTCGAGGGTCGGTCGCTGCCGGCGCGCATCGGCGAGTTCGCGCGTGCGGTCCGCGTCGCTCACCTTGCGCACCTTGGCGAACGCGTCGTCGGTGGTCAACGCGACGACTTCGACACCGAGCAGCTTCGCCAGCATCGCCTCGTCGTACTCACTGGGTGTGAATCCGGCCGGTGCGTCGCCGACGATCCCGATGCGCTGCCCTCGGAGGGTGGCGAGCGCGTCTCGGGCGGTGTCGTCGCTCGCACGCGGCCGGTGAGCTGCGGGGAGGTCCGCGGCGGCCGGAAGTCTGCCGTCGAGGGCTTCCGACAACGCATCACGTACGTGGGACTCGTCGGGGTCGCCGTACAGAAGTCGGACCTCGCCTCCTGCGCGGACGACCGCGTGACCGAAGAGATTCGCGCCGCACAGGGAGTTCAGCCAGAGTCGGTCGCCGACAGGTCCGGGTTCGCGGAACGCCCAGAGCAGCACCGGAGCCGCGTCACCGTAGAGCCGAAGAGCCGGAGTGGCGTCGGAGAACGACGCACACACGTTGATCACCAGGTCGACGTCGTCGCCGAGGTAATCGGCGGCCGCTTCGACGGCGTCGGGAGTCATCACCAGGTCGGTCGGACCGACCACCTCGGCGCCGAGCTCGACGAGCAGCTCGCGAGCGGCGGCAGCACGCAGCTCGGCAACGTCGACGGCGAACGTCGGTCGTGCGGTGGGGATCATCGCGATGCGTGTCATGTGGTCGCCTCCCTTTGTCAGCGCCCTGCGACGGTTTCGTCGACGACGGCACAGAGACGCTGTAGTCGCGCTACGGCGTCGGTCGAGAGTGCCGCAGGGTAGTCGGGGCGGCCGACGGCGCCACTCCAGACGGCTCGGCCGCACAGGAACCCCGATGCTCCGGCGGAGCAGGCGATTCGTACCGCTTCGGGGAACGTATCCGCCTGTACGCCGCTGGACAGTACGACCCAGGGCGAGTCGACGGCATCGGTGATGGCGGCGCAGTCGGCGCGGATCAGATCGGCGTCGCCCTCACCGTGGTGGGGGACCTCGGCCTTGTAGAGGTCGGCTCCGAGCGCTCCTAGCTCCTTGGCCGCAGCGAGTACGCCGGCGTTCCAGTCCCAATGGTCGCCGCCGAGGGGCGCGCGGGAGACCGGCTCGACGATGCTGATCAGGTCGTGCGCGCGACATCGCCGGACGAACTCCTCGACCATCGAGGCGCGCGCCACGGGATCGGTGTCGGGCCGGTAGATCACCAGCAGCTTCAGTGCTTTCGCGCCCTGACGCGCATACTCGGCGGGGTCGACGGCCGGGTCGATCCTGGTGTCCGCGACCAGCTCGTCGCGGCTGGGGATGAACTCGTCGGCCGCCGCCACCAGTGCGCAGTTCTCGTCGATCGCGCCCTCCTCGATGGCGCGGTCGAGCACGAACTGCTTGTCGAGCAGTACCGCAGACGCGTACGGGGTCAGAGCGCGGGTCGCCGCCAGTTTGAAGTCCGTCACCTGTTCGTCCGAGACCGGCGTGGTCTGATGCTCCGCGAACATCGCCCGGAGCGCCTCACGCTGGTCGATGGCGAGCATCGCGAATGCTCCGGAGGGTCGGGTGATCGAGCTGAGGTCCCGGCGGGCGGTCGTCATTCTGTTTCGTACCTCGCGTCGTTGTCGGAGCGGAGCGCGGTCACAACGGTGTCGTGATCGGGTATGGCCGAGCGCCCGTCGAGGGCGCGGCAGGAAAGTGCGGCTGCGACGTTCGCGTACGCGAGACGCTGCTCGAGCGGAAGCCCGCGTACGGTTGCTGCGAGCAGCGCACCGTGAAACACATCTCCGGCGCCGAGGGTGCTGACCACGTCGATCTGATGCCCGTCGGCGCTCGCTTGCTCACCGCCCTGCGAAGCGGCGAAACATCCCTCGGCTCCGTTCGTCGCAACAACGGTGTGTGCGCCGTCGCTCAGCGCTCGGTCGAGGAGTGCGGGTACGTCGAGCGCACCGTAGGTACGACGCAGGGACTCGACGGTCGGTACGTGCAGCGCAACGCCCGTCGGCGTGAACGCGTCGATCGGGTTGCCCGCATCGACGGAGACCCTCGGTGCGCTGTTCGCCGACGGGTTGACCAGACCTCTGATCGCCGGCCAGCCGATGTGGTCGACGTGCACCCAGTCCGCGGTGCGGATCGCTTCTGCCGCGGGGGAGTCGGCGCCGATCTCGAGCGGCGCGACCGGGCGAGTCGCGATGGCGCGTACCCGGTCGCGGGCGTGTACGAGGATCACGCTTGCACCTGTGCGACGGGTTGTCGTGCGTTCGACGCACTCCGTGTCGACGCCCTCGTCATCCAGCCAGGCGAGCACCCGGTCACCCTCGGCGTCGGCGCCGACCGCTCCGACGAACTGGCTCGTCTGCCCGAGTCGAGCGGCGGCTACCGCTGCAGTGGCGGCCGGACCACCGCCCGCGACCTCGAAGTCGTCGGCGATGGTGCGCTGGTCGCCCGCCGGGAACTCCGGGACGAGCGCGATCGCATCGAACGTGGCAGCACCGACGAAGACGAGACGCGAGAGCGAGGTCGACACGCGGTCCTCCGGGGGCGGCACGGACGTAAATTCGTCGAAACGCTAACATAGAATGTTGGAATAGCAACATCCGTTGTTTGCGGTGACGAGATAGGAGAAGATCGCGTTGGTGACGAGGCTCCGGTACGACGGCGCGCCGGAGCGACGACGGTGGATTGTCGACCAACTCCATGTGTCTGGGTTTCTTTCCGTTCCGGGACTCGCGGAAGAGCTCGGCATCTCCGATATGACGGTCCGCCGAGACCTACGCCGACTCGAGGGCGAAGGCGAGGTCGTGATGGTCCACGGCGGCGTTCGTCTCCCGCACGCGCATCTGAGGTCGACGGAGTTCGTCACGCGAGCACAGCTGCGAGCGGCGGAGAAGGACCTCATTGCACGGCACGCCGTACGGTCCGTACGCACCGACGACGTCGTCGGCATCGATGCGGGCACGACCACCTATCCGATCGTGCAGGCGCTGCCGTCGTCATTCGCGGGCGCCGTGGTCACGCCTTCCGTCCCGGTTGTCCATGCACTGCTCGGGCGACCCGAGGTCCGGGTCGTGGGGCTTGGTGGCGATCTGCACTCGGCGAGCCAGGCGTTCGTTGGTCCGTCGGCCGTCGAGGCCGCAGAGCGACTCCGGGTGCGTACGTTCTTCCTGGCCGCTTCGGCGATCGACGAGCGGGGCGTGTACGTCGAGACCGACGTCGAGCGGCCGACGAAACTCGCGCTGATGGCGGGGGCGCATCAGGTGGTGTTGCTGGCCGACCACAGCAAGTTCGAGCGCACCGCCCCGGTCTTGTTGTGTCCGTTGGAGCGGATCGACCGGGTCGTGACCGATGCCGGTACGTCAGACGCTCAGCGGGCGTCGCTGACCGATGCGGGCATCGAGGTCGAGGTGGCAACCTAGTCTCGCCGTGGGGACCTTATCTACGCCGAGTCGACAGGATCGTCCATGACTGTTTCCGCGTCCATCCCGCGCATTCGGGTGCTCGCGCCGCTTTATGTTCCGGATGCGTCCGATGAGGTCCGCGGCCTCGTCGACCGGCTTGCCGTCTCGGCGCTTCGGCTCCTGTCGAATGCGGGTGCAGAGGTGTCCGTGATCGACGTTTCGGCGGCCGAGCGTCTACCGGTCGACGTCGCATGTACGACCGACGGTGTGCTGTTGCTGGGCGGCGGAGACATCGACCCCGCCTTGTACGGAGCGGAATCCGGCCCCAACCTGTATGGCGTCGATCGGCGGGCCGACGACTACACCATCGAGGTCATCACCGCCGCCAGACGCGGAGGGATACCGGTCTTGGGGATCTGCCGTGGCAACCAGCTGATCAACGTCGCTGCCGGCGGAACTCTGTACACCGACATCGCCGACCCGGCCTTGCATCACGGGGTCGCTCCGGCACAGCTCTTCGTCGACGAGGCAGTGACGCTGGCGCCGGACTCATGGGTCTCGCGTCTCTACGGCACCGACCGCCTGGTCGTACGCTCCGGACACCACCAGGCGATACGTGAGGTCGGCACCGGCCTACGTACCTGTGCGGTGGCCGACGACGGAATCGTCGAGGGAGTCGAGGCCGAGTCCGGCTGGTGCGTCGGAGTGCAGTGGCATCCAGAGGACCCCGACGGCCCGTCCGTGGATGCGGCGACGATCTTCAAGGGCTTTGTCGAGGCGTGCGGAGAATGACCGGCGCGGTTCGCGCGGGGTCAGTGTGTGTCCGGACGGCTACGGCCGCTCGGCGTGTCCGAGTCGTGTCCAGATACGCACAAGAGCCCGCAGGTCGTCATCGTCGAGTCGGTCGAAGAACAGCCGTCGAAGATCTGCGTGCTGCTGGCGCCATGCCTTGCGCAGTAGTGCGCGCCCGTCCTTGGTGAGCACGGCATTGCTCCCGCGGCCGTCGTCGAGGGATCGTCGGCGCTCGATGAGTCCTCGGTTCTCGAGACGATCGGCGAGCCGGGTGAATCCGCCGGTCGACATCAGCCGGCGAGAGGCGAGATCGGACATACGCATGCCGTTACGGCCCGCCTCGCCCAGCAGGCTGAGCACGCTGTACTCCGACATACTCACGCTCACCTGAGCAAGGCCGGATTCGAGCGCGCGCCAGATCGAGTCGTGGGTGAGCAGGAAGCCGCGCCATGCCTCGTCCTCGAGTTCGCGGAGCTTCTCGGTCGCCATATCGGAAATCTAACCACGGGGCGGGAATAGTGTCTTGCTGGTCGCCGTTATAGATGTCTGCATAGGCAACTATATCGGAGGCGAGGAACATGACGTTCGAGATCGGCATCATGACATTCGGGGAAGTGACCGAGGACGCGCTCACCGGGCACCTCCCATCGCCGCGGCAACGCGTGCAGGAGACGATCGAGCAAGCAAGGCTCGCCGACGCAGTGGGCTTGGACCTCTTCGCCGTCGGCGAGCATCACCGCAGCGACTTCGTCGGCTCTGCTCCCACCATCCTGCTCGC
This sequence comes from Nocardioidaceae bacterium SCSIO 66511, assembly GCA_023100825.1. NCBI lineage: Bacteria > Bacillati > Actinomycetota > Actinomycetes > Propionibacteriales > Nocardioidaceae > Nocardioidaceae bacterium SCSIO 66511. Next base: position 2,273,510 of record CP095846.1, read on the forward strand.
CGCCGCGGCCGAGGCCACGAAGGACATTCGGCTGACCAGTTCGGTGACCGTCCTCAGCTCGGAGGATCCGGTACGCGTGTGGGAGCAATTTGCGACCATCGACCTGCTCTCCGCGGGTCGAGCGGAGATCATCGCCGGACGCGGGTCGTACACCGAGTCCTTCCCGCTGTTCGGCTACGACCTGGCCGACTACGCCGACCTGTTTCGCGAGAAGCTGGACCTGTTGCTGCAGATCCGCGAGCGCAACCCGTTGACCTGGTCCGGTGAGTTCCGGGCACCTTTGGTCGACGCGGACATCGCGCCACGAGCCGATGGGGAGACGATCCCGATCTGGGTCGGGGTCGGCGGCTCACCGGCCTCCGCGATCAGTACGGGACGCCTCGGCCTCCCGATGGCCATGGCACTGCTCCTCGGGCCGCTCAGGTCACACCAGCAGACCATCGAGCTGTATCGGGGGTCGGCTCAGCAGGCGGGCCACGACGCGATGAATCTGCCCGTGAGCATCAACGTGCACGGCTTCGTCGGTCGTACGAGCCAGGGAGCGCGGGACACGATGTACCCGTACTTCGCGAAGGGCATGGCCGACAACAACCATCAACGTGGCGAGGGCATTCGCATCCCGAGGCCTGCATTCGACGCGCAGGCGACTCCGCAGTCCGGCCTGCTGGTCGGTAGCTCGCAGGAGATCATCGACAAGCTGATGGAGTACCACCGGGTCTACGGCCTGAACCGCGCCCTCATCCAGATGGGGTTCGGCGGTGTCCCGCAGCGCGATCACCTCGATGCGATCGAGCGGCTCGGCACCGAGGTTGCGCCGGTCGTCCGCCGCGAGGTGGACGCCATAGAGGGGAGCGCCGCATGACGACGACGCTCATCGATGCCGCGCACGATGTCGGCGGGGCCGGCGCGGCCCTCGAGGTGGTCGTGGTGAACGGCAGCCCGAGTGAGAAGTCGAAGACCATGGGTCTTGTCGACGTCGTGCTGGACACGCTGCGAGCCACTCGCGCCATCCGCGTGCAACGGATCGATGTCTACCGGCTCGGGCCGAGCTTCACCGGTCTGACCGATCGCGAAGACGCGCCCGCCGACATCGAGGCAGTCCTCCGGCTCGCCGAGGGCGCCGACCTGCTGATCGCGGCGACACCGGTGTTTCGGGGTTCGTACACCGGTCTGTTCAAGCACTTCTTCGACCTCATCGACCAGTACGCGCTCGCGAACAAGCTCGTACTGCTTGCGGCGACGGGCGGCGGTGACCACCACGCCCTGGTGCTGGAGCACGCATTGCGTCCGCTGTTCGGGTTCTTTCAGGCGATGACCGTGCCCGTGGCGGTCTTTGCGTCGTCGGGCGACTTCGACGGCACGATACTGCTCAACCCGCGTGTCTACGGTCGGATCGAGATGGCACTCGATGACGTCGCAACCCTGCTCGACGCACGCGTTTCCTCGTCCGAGCCGACGTGAGCACTTGCCGGCCGCCGGCTGCGATGTCCTCGCGGTCGTCGCCGGACGTCAACGCGTCATGGCCGAGGTTCGGCGGTCTTCGAGCTTGGTGCGGTGACGGGCGTGATCGTGTCGGCGGCACGACCGTACGCCGCGCACATCAGCCACGTACCAACGGCAACGAGGGCCGATGCGCCGAGCATATGAGCGGCGACCAGTACGATCGGCAGGTCGGTGAAGTACTGGACGAAGCCGATCAAACCCTGTGCGAGTCCGACGGCGAGGAACACGACGGTGGGGCGCGCCGGGAGGTGCAACGCGCGGAAAACGAACACGCAGCCGACGGACAGACCGAGGAGGACGAGTACGGCATCGGCGTGCAGCTGGCTCATATCGGCCGGATCGAGGCCGTTGCGCCGCGCGTCCAGGTCGCCGGCATGCGGGCCGCTCCCGGTGACGATCGTGCCGATGTACAAGGCAACCCAGAGCGCGACATAGGTGAGTACGACGAGCTGGCGGGCCGCACCGGGTACGACGCGCTCACCGCTGCTGCCGTACGGTCGACGGACCCAGACCAGAAGGACCGTTGCACCGGCGATGAGCGTCATCGACAGCATCATGTGCAGCGCGACGACCCACGGGTTGAGGTCGGTGAGAACCGTGATGCCGCCGATCACTCCCTGGAACGGGATGCCCAACGCGATCATCGTCGCGAGCACGAGCGCGCTACGCCGCCGCGGCCGCCAGCGCAGGATCGCCAGCCAGGTGGCGATCGCGACGGCCACCAGTACGTACGTCAGCAGACGGTTGCCGAACTCGATGACGCCGTAGATGCCCAGCTCCGAATGCGGAGTGAGGGAGTCCTCGGTGCACTTGGGCCAGGTCGGGCAGCCGAGGCCGGAGCCGGTCAGCCGTACAGCTCCGCCCGTGACGACGATGCCGATGTTCGCGACCAGGTTGGCGATCGCCAACCCGCGTACGAATCCATCGGACGGAGTGACGAAAGCGTCGATCAGCCGCCGCATCTCACTCCCACCTGAATGTCTTGGCGACGGTGAATCCGGCGAGCACCGTCCAGGCGAACAGTACGACGATCGGAGCGATGCCGGGTACGTCGCCCGCGGTCGCCGATCGGATGCTCTCGGACAGTGCCGCCGATGGCAGCAGCTCGAGGAACGGCTGGGCCGATTCGGGGTAGCGCTGCAGCGGTACGACGATGGCCCCACCGAGTAGCAGCAGCACGTAGATCAGGTTCGCCGCGGCGAGCGTCGCCTCTGCGCGTAACACGCCTGCGACCAGGAGTCCCAATGCGCCGAATGCAGCCGTACCGAGCAACACGACCGGGACCAGCATGGCGACCGATGCTGCCCCGCCGGACGGGTTCCACCCGAGCAGCAGCGCGGTAGCAGCCAGCACGACCAGCTGCAGCGCCTCGACCACCAGTACCGCGATGGTTTTGCCGGCCAGCAGGCCGGCTCGCGGTAGGGGAGTCGACCCGAGCAGCTTGAGCACTTCGTACCGGCGCTCGAAACCGGTGGCGATGGCGAGCGAGGTGAACGACGTCGACATGATCGCCAGGGCGAGCACGCCCGGCGCAAGGATGTCGATTCGCGATCCCGAGCCGAGATCGACCACGTCGCCGGACTCCGTGCCGGCGATGAGCACTAGCAACGGGATCACCAATGCGAGCAGGATCTGCTCGCCGTTGCGCAGCAGCAGGCGACTCTCCATGCGTGCCTGGGCAAGGACCATCCGTGGTAGCGGTGCGGCCCCCGGGCGCGGCGTCAGATCGAGCGTCACCGGAGCTCCCGACCGGTCAGATCGAGGAAGACGTCCTCGAGCGTGCGTCGCTCGACGGAGAGGCGTTCGGGCATGATGCCGTTCGAGGCGCACCACGCAGTGAGCGTTGCGAGCAGCGAAGGGTCGATCTCGCCGGTCACGACGTACGAGCCGGGCATCGTCTCGACGACCTTCGTCGCGGCCGAAAGTGCCTGCGCGAGCTCGCCGACGTCCAGGCCTGGGTGCGCTGTGAAGCGGATGGTGTTCTCTGCACCCGACGACGTGAGCTGCATCGGCGTACCGCTGGCGATCACGCGACCGTTGTCGACGACGTGGACGTGGTCGGCGAGCCGCTCGGCCTCGTCTATGTAATGCGTGGTGAGTACGACGCTGACTCCCGCATCGCGGAGGTCGTCGACGAGCTGCCAGGTCGCGCGGCGGGCCTGTGGGTCGAGACCGGCGGTGGGTTCGTCGAGGAAGACGAGCTCCGGACGCCCGACGATCGCCATCGCCAGGCCGAGGCGTTGGCGTTGCCCTCCGGACATCCGGCGGTACGGGGTACGTCCGAGAGATCCGATGCCGAGCCGGTCGACGAGTGCATCGACGTCGAGCGGGTGGGCATGCAGGGACGCGACGTGCGCGAGCATCTCATGCGCGCGAGCACCCGACCACGAACCAGCCTGCTGCAACATCACGCCGACACGGGGTCGCAGCTCGCGGGCGTCGGCAACCGGATCGAGCCCGAGCACGCGTACCGTGCCGACCTGCGGACGCCGGTAGCCCTCGCACGTCTCGATCGTGGTCGTCTTACCCGCGCCGTTGGGGCCGAGTACCGCGGTGACGGTGCCGCGGTCGACGCGCAGGCTCAGGCCGTCGACGGCGCGTACATCCCCGTAGCGCATGACGAGGCCGCTGACTTCGACGACCGGGGGCTCCACCAGGCCAGTCTATTTACGTGACCGGTGACACTCCTCGCTCGGGTGCGCGAGTGGACAAGGCTGACCCTGGGACAGCCTAGGGTTGCGACGACCGATCGGGCGGTGAGAAGGGATGCAACACCATGTCTCCACCATGGGAGAAGCACCCGCACTCGGCCGAGTTCTACTGGGACCGCGCCGAAACGGTCGAGAGCTCCGCCGGTGACTACGAGAACCTCTCGACCAACGTCTGGACAGCGCACGGGCCCGCAAGGGAAGGGGTTGCGGGCGACATCTCCGGCCCGATCAACAAGGTCCCGCCGGATGTACGCCGCGAGGCATTCACGCAGATGCGGATGGCGCTCGCATCCGCAGCAGGGCTCCGGTATTTCGGCGACGCCGTGCTCATCTTCGACCAAGAAGTCGACGAGCTGAACGAGCAGTACGCCAATGCGCAGGCACACGACTTCTACGTCACCGAGACCGCGGTTCACGTCGACCCGATGAACCCGCCGTTGCTTCCCCCGGGTTCGGAGGACATCTTGCGCGGCCAGATGATCGCGAACCTGGACAAGCGGTACGCGGAGCTCGAGAAGGATCTGGACGAGGCCGGAGACGAGGCCGCCGGGATGGTCACCAACTACGACCCGAGCGAGGCCGAAGTACGGCGATGGATGGCCTCCGGCGTACTGCCACCTGCTGCCGCGGCCGTGTACTCCGACTACGACTTCACCGACCTGCCGGAGTTCAAGGCATGGGAGAAGGGTGGCGACTTCCCGACCGGGGGAGAGCAACGCCGCACCTGGGCGACGTTCTTCGGGCCCGGACCCACGAGCGCGCAGGCCGTCACCGCACAGGTCGGCGAGCCCGGTCCCGATCGCGGCATCATCTACGGCCGCTACTTCATCAGCCGCAACGATGCGGCCGAACCCGCGGACCTGCTCGGGGACAACCGTGGATTCACCAGTGACGCGAACGCGCCGTACCGAATTGCGTTCGCGTACGACACAGCGACGGGGGAGATGAGCTACACCGTCAGCGGCAGTACGACGCGCGCCGGTGCAGATATGGACGCGCGGGAGATCGTCGACGACGAGCTGCCGTGGACGAACACCCATCCCACCGTGCAGACCCATTCGGATGGTCGGATCACGATCGACGTACACGCGGTGAATCCACAGACGCCTGCTGGTGCCGTCGACACGCAGATCACGATCGACCCCGACCAGAACTACGCACGGTTACAGGGCGACGACTACCCCGACTTCGAGCTCTACCGCCAGAACCGCGACGGGACGACGACCGAGATCGGCCGCGACGAGATGTCGCCTCTGGACGGTACGGCAACGCTCTGGCCGTTCCAAGGACGCGATGAGCACTGGGGCGGCGAGAACGGTCCGTCCGACGGGCCGGTGCAGGAGCCGGACTGGCAGGAGCGCTGAGCTCGCTCCGTCGCAGACCCTCGTACGGCCGTGATCTGGCGGGCCGGTGTTTTGCGATCGGTTACGCCCGGGTCGCTACCTAGTGGATCTGGGCGTCCCCGGTCGCAACGGGGCGGGATCTGGGCGTCCCCGGTCGCTACCTAGTGGATCTGGGCGTAACCGATCGCAACGGAATGAGATCTGGGCGTAACCGATCGCAACCGGGCGATCCGGCGCTGTCGGCCGCGCCTACTCCGGCGGCGGTGTGTACGGAACCAACTCGCCGGTCGTCGGGTCAACCGTGGCGTAGCCCATCTTGATGCGGAGGTCCTCGCCGTTGCCCTGCACCTGGTACGTGTTGATGATGGCTCGTCGCGATCCGTCCTCGTTCTCCTGGAAGACGACCTCGCTCGAGTAGTGCCGGTTGTACTCGGCCTGTTGGGCGGCGCTGAGACCCTCCAAACCACTGATTGCGAGCGACAATGCGCCGAGCTTGCGCTCGACCGAGGGCGGGGGCTTCTGCGAGTCCGGAATCGGCCCGGTCACCGGCTTCTCGACGTCGGGTGGGGCGGTGGTGCCGTCGTTGAGGTACGCCACTCCGTTGTCGGTGACCACATAGTCGTACTGGTCGGCGCCGACCGACTGCCATTCACCGTACGGCTTCGCTCCGGAGAGGATCCATGCGATGGTGTCCGAAGCGTCGACCGGATCGCCGAAGGCGAGGCTGCCGTCCTGCGACATGACCGTGTTCCAGCCGGATCCAGGACCGTCATCGGGAATCGCGTCGTACTGGGGCCTCATCACGGGGCCGTCCGTCGGCGGTGCGTCACCCGGTATCGCCAGGTCGTAGAGCAGTCCGTCGGGGCCGATGATCCTTCCGGTGGAGTGGCCGACTCCCGGGAGACAAGTCCCACCGGGGTGGACGTTGTCCTCGAGCTTCCAGTCCTTGGCGAACTCGGCGACTGCCTCGGGACGGTTCCCGGCGATGAGCTCGCGAACCGACCAGTTGAGGTCGGGATTGCCGAGTACCTTGGCGAGCTCGGCATCGCTGAAGTGTGCGAGTCCATCCTTGGTGATCGCGGTATCCCTGCCCAGTGTTGGGAGGTCGGTGAGCTTGAGGTTCGCACCCGGCCACGCCGAGACGGCGGCGGCCGCAAGGTTGCCTTCGGCCCACTCGAGGCGGATCTCCTCGTTCGTCGGTTCCCGATCGAGGTTGGTCGCGACTTCGTTCGCAGCGTCGTCGATCTGGGTGTCCAGGCGCCCCTTCTCGACGTCGAGCGCTCGACCACCGCTGTCCTTCTTGTCCTTCGTCAGCTTGTCGTACGCAGCGTTGAGGCTGTCGATCGAGCGCGGATCGCACGACGTCTTGTTGTACTCGTCGATGGCGTCGGCGAACTTCTCCAGCTGGCACGCAGACCAGATCGCCTTACGCGTCATCTGTGACGCGTCGCCCTTGAACGGAGTCGTCGTCGGCCGAATCGCCTCCTGGACCTCGCCCGCGGCCTCGCTGATCGCGGCGCGATGGTCGGAGTCGACCGTGCGCTCGACGCCGGCGATCGAGTCTGCCGACCCGTTCGATCGCCGCGCGATCTCGCGTACCGAGCCTGCGTCGGCGGAGTAGTACTCGTAGTGCCCCATTAGTCCTCCCGAAAGTAGGGCGAAGCGGTTGATAGTTCGAACGGAGGCACCACAGACCGGCTATGGCGCCGCCGTGACGCCGTCGCGGCTCACGGGGTCATCGGCTCGAGGTGTCCGCTCTCCGGGTCGAGGGTGGCGTAGCCGACCTTGACCCGGATGTCCTCGCCGTCGCTCTGCACCTGGTATGTGGTGATGACCGCTCGCCGTGAGCCGTCCTCGTTCTCCTGGAAGGAGATCTGGCTGGCGTAGTGGCGATTGGCCTCGGCCTGATTGACGTTCTCGAGCTTCTCCAGAGCGTCCCGGACCAGGTCTGACGCGCCGACCATGCGATCGATGGGCGGCGGCTTCTGCGAGTCGGGGATGGGGCCGGTCAGCGGGCCCTCGACTCCGACCGGCGGTGCCGTCAAGGCGTCGTGGAGGTACTTCTCCTGGTCGGGGCCGATCGACTGGTAGTCACCGTTCGGCCCGTACGGGCTGAACAAGAAGGCGGTCGGGTCCGAGTCGTCGCCGACGGTGATACTGCCGTTCTTCGACATGACCGGATCCCACCCGTTCTCCGTACCGTCGCCGGGTGGTGACAGGTCGTAGACGCGCCCGTCCGGTCCGATGATTCTGCCCATCGACGAGCCCGTCTTCGCGTTGCAGTTGCCGCCCGGGTGGAGGTGATCGCCCATCTTCCAGTCCTTGGCGAACTCATCGACCGCACCCTGGCGGGTGTCGAGGATGAGGTCGCGGACCTTCGAGTTCAGGTCGGGGTCTGCCAGCACGTCGGCGAGACCCCCGTCGGTGAAGGCCTTCAGGCCGTCTTCGGTGATAGCCGTGTCAGCTGTGCCAGGGGGGAGGTCACCGAGCTTCAGATGTGCGCCGGGAAATGCCATGACTGCGGACGCGGGAAGGTTGCCCGCCCTCCACTCCAACCGGACCTCAGCGTCGGTGGGCTCTCGGTCGAGGTTGTTCGCGACCTGCTCTGCGGCGTCGTCGATCTGGGTGTCGAGGCGCCCCTTCTCGACGTCGAGCGCCCGGCCGCCGCTGTCCTTCTTTTCCTTCGTCAGCTTGTCGAACGCCTTGTTGAGCCGGTCGATCGACCGGGGGTCCGACGACGTCTTGTTGTACTTGTCGATCGCATCGGCGAACTTCTCCAGCTGGCACGCGGACCAGATCGCCCGGCGCTTCACCTGCGCCGCGTCACCGACGATCGGTTTGGTGATCGGCTTGATCGCGGTCTGGGCGTCGCCGGCGGCCTCGCTGATCGCCGCTCGATGGTCGGACTCGACGTTACTCTCGACGCCTGCGATCGCATCGGCGGAGCCATTCGACTGGCGAGCGATGCCTCGGACGGAACCCGAGGTCGCCGGGTAGTACTCGTAGTGCGCCATGAAGTCATCCCGGGAGCGTTGCTTGGACGGTTGGTATGTAGGACGTTATGACGCGGAAGGGTCACGCAGCGTACGCGGCCGATTCCGGGTCGGTAGTGACTAAGGTCAACCTTGGTTGAACGCACCGAGCATTAACATCACACTGGTGTTGTGAAATACACGCGTGCCGCCGAGTCGTCGCAGCCCGACGACGCGCCGACGCGTGACCGCGTGGTCAAGAGCATCCTCGAATCCGGCCCGTCGACGGCCGCTGACCTCGCCGAACGCCTGGAGCTCACTCCCGCAGCCGTACGCCGGCATCTCGATCAGTTGCTCTCCGAGGGCACGATCGAGGCGCGGGAGCCGAGGGTCACCGGGCATCGCGGCCGTGGTCGACCGCCGAAGATCTTCGTGATCACCGACGCCGGCCGTGATGAGTTCGCGCAGCAGTACGACGATCTCGCCGTTCACGCGCTGCGGTTCCTCGCGGACACCTCGGGAGACGAGGCGGTTCTCGAGTTCGCGCGGCGCCGGGTCGGCGAGCTGGAGGAGCGCTATCGGCCGCTGATCGAGGCCGTGCCGGTCGAGGATCGACCCCGAGTGCTCGCCGACGCGTTGAGCGCCGACGGGTATGCCGCATCGGTTCGTACTGCACCGAGCGGCGATCAGGTCTGCCAGCACCACTGTCCGGTGGCTCACGTGGCCGCGGAGTTCCCGCAGCTGTGTGACGCCGAGACAGAGGTGTTCTCCCGGCTGCTGGGTCAGCACGTCCAGCGGCTGGCGACCATCGCGCACGGCGACGGCGTGTGCACCACGAATGTTCCCGACCACGACAGGAATCCCACGGCGGCCGGCGCTGTTAGCACTGCGGGCGCACCGGCAGCTGCCACAACAGGTTCGAACAACCCCGGGAGGACTCCCAGATGACGACAACGTCCAACGAGCGCAATGCGGTCGAGGAAGCCAACCCGGAGCTCGCCGGTCTCGGCCGGTACGACTTCGGCTGGTCCGACTCCGACACCGCGGGCGCCGCGGCACAGCGCGGCCTTTCGGAGGACGTCGTACGCGACATCTCCGCGAAGAAGGACGAGCCCGACTGGATGCTCGATCTCCGGCTGAAGGGCCACAAGCTGTTCGGCCGTAAGCCGCTGCCGCAGTGGGGCGCCGGCCTGGAGGACATCGACTTCGACAACATCAAGTACTTCGTCCGCTCGACGGAGAAGCAGGCCCAGTCCTGGGAGGACCTCCCCGAGGACATCAAGAACACCTACGACAAGCTCGGCATCCCCGAGGCCGAGAAGCAGCGTCTCGTCGCTGGTGTCGCCGCGCAGTACGAGTCGGAGGTCGTGTACCACCAGATCCGCGAGGATCTCGAGGAGCAGGGTGTCATCTTCCTCGACACCGACACGGCGCTGCGCGAGCACCCGGAGCTGTTCAAGGAGTACTTCACCACCGTGATCCCGGTCGGTGACAACAAGTTCTCCGCGCTGAACTCCGCGGTCTGGTCCGGCGGATCCTTCATCTACGTGCCGCCCGGCGTGCACGTCGACATCCCGCTGCAGGCGTACTTCCGGATCAACACCGAGAACATGGGCCAGTTCGAGCGCACCCTGATCATCGTCGACGAGGACGCCTACGTCCATTACGTCGAGGGCTGCACCGCGCCGATCTACAAGACCGACTCGCTGCACTCGGCCGTCGTCGAGATCGTCGTGAAGAAGGGCGGCCGCTGCCGCTACACGACGATCCAGAACTGGTCCAACAACGTCTACAACCTCGTCACCAAGCGCGCCACCTGCGAGGAGGGCGCGACGATGGAGTGGGTCGACGGCAACATCGGCTCCAAGGTGACGATGAAGTACCCCGCGATCTACCTGATGGGTGAGCACTCGCGCGGCGAGACGCTGTCGCTCGCGTTCGCCGGCGAGGGCCAGCACCAGGACTCCGGCGCCAAGATGGTGCACTGCGCACCGCACACGTCGAGTTCCATCATCTCCAAGTCGGTCGCGCGCGGCGGCGGTCGTACGTCGTACCGCGGCCTGCTGCAGGTGCTCGAAGGCGCCGAACACTCGGCCAGCACGGTCAAATGTGATGCGCTGCTGGTCGACCAGATCAGCCGGTCGGATACGTATCCGTACGTCGACGTACGCGAGGACGACGTCGCGCTCGGCCACGAGGCAACCGTCTCGAAGGTCAGCGACGACCAGCTGTTCTACCTGATGAGCCGCGGCCTCGATGAAGACGAGGCGATGGCGATGATCGTCCGCGGCTTCGTCGAGCCCATCGCCCGAGAGCTGCCGATGGAGTACGCCCTCGAGCTGAACCGTCTGATCGAGCTGCAAATGGAAGGTGCCGTCGGGTGACCGTCACCACTGATACCGACAAAGAGAATCTCTCGGGAGCAATCGAGACGACCGAGCGCATCGCAAGTCATCTCCACCCGACGGGTTCGTTCTCCCTTGACGACCATGCCGTCCCGAACGGCCTGGAGGAGATCTGGCGATTCACGCCGCTGAAACGGCTGAAGGGCCTGCACAACGGCAAGTTCAACCCCGACGGCAAGCTGGTCGCGAGCGTCGACGCCGACGAGCGCGTGCGGGTCGAGACCGTCGGTCGCGACGATTCACGCCTGGGTAGCGTGTACGCCCCGGGTGACCGGATCAGCGCACAGGCCTGGACATCCTTCACCGAGGCGACCGTCGTCACCGTGCCTGCGGAGGCCGAGGTCGATGAGCCGATCGTGGTCAGCGTGCGCGGAGAGAACTCCGACCAGGCCACGTTCGGGCACGTGTTCCTCGACGTCGAGCAGTTCGCGTCCGCGACGATCCTGCTGGACCACTCGGGCAGTGCTCTGCTCGCCGCTAACGTCGAGGTGCGTGTCGGCGACGGCGCGACTCTCACCCTGCTGTCGCTACAGGACTGGGACGACGATGCCGTGCACGTCGCACACCACCACGCGGTGGTCGGGCGCGACGCCACGTACAAGCATGTCGCGGTGTCGTTCGGCGGCGACCTCGTACGGCTGAACTCCTCGGTCGAGTACGGCAGCTCCGGCGGTGACGTCACCATGCTGGGCCTGTACTTCGCCGACGCCGGGCAGCATCTCGAGCACCGGCTGTTCGTCGACCACAACCGGCCCAAGGGACGCAGCCACGTCGACTACAAGGGTGCGTTGCAGGGCGACAAGGCGCATACGGTGTGGATCGGCGATGTGCTCATCCGCAAGTCCGGCGAGGGCATCGAGACCTACGAGAGCAACGACAACCTCGTGCTGACCGACGGCTGTCGGGCCGACTCGGTTCCGAACCTCGAGATCGAGACGGGCGAGATCGCCGGCGCCGGCCACGCGAGCACAACGGGCCGGTTCGACGATCAGCACCTGTTCTACCTGCAGAGCCGCGGCATCCCAGAGGACGAAGCGCGGCGGCTGGTCGTCTACGGCTTCTTCAACGACATCATCAGGCGCATCGGCGTACCTCAGATCGAGCCGCGACTGTTGAGCGCTGTCGAGGCCGAGCTGGCGAAGAACATCGGTGTCGCCGCGGCGACGAGCGAGACGACGGCATGAGGGCACGGCGATGAGCTTCGTGCGTGCGGCGTCGTTCGACGACGTGCCGAAAGGCGGCTCGATCGGGATCGAGGTGAGCGGAGTCGACGTGGCGCTGGTGCGTGACGGTGACGACGTCTACGCGATCCACGACGAGTGCTCGCATGCGGAGATCCCGCTGTCGGAGGGCGACGTCGAAGGCTGCGAGATCGAGTGCTGGCTGCACGGTTCTCGCTTCGACGTACGTACCGGCGCAGTGCTCAACCTGCCGGCGACCGAACCGGTTTCGGTATACCCGTGCAAACGCGACGGCGACGACATCGTGGTCGATGTCGAGAGCCCGTTGCCCGCACCCGAATAGACCCACAGATCCCACGAAACAGACGGAGTACGAGAGACATGGCCACACTGGACATCCGCGACCTGCATGTCGAGGTCGAGACCGAGGACGGCCCGAAGGAGATCCTGCGCGGCGTCGACCTCACCGTGAAGTCGGGCGAGTCGCACGCGATCATGGGCCCCAACGGCTCGGGCAAGTCGACGCTGGCTTACTCGATCGCCGGCCACCCGAAGTACAAGATCACCGGCGGCTCTGTCGCCCTCGACGGCACCGATGTGCTCGACATGACCGTCGACGAGCGCGCGCGTGCCGGACTGTTCCTCGCGATGCAGTACCCCGTAGAGATCCCGGGCGTCTCGGTCGCGAACTTCCTGCGCGCTGCCAAGACCGCGATCGACGGTGAGGCGCCGAAGCTGCGTACGTGGGTCAAGGACGTCAACGACTCGCTCGAGGGCCTCAAGCTGGACAAGCAGTTCGCCCAGCGCAGCGTCAACGACGGCTTCTCCGGCGGCGAGAAGAAGCGCCACGAGATCGTGCAGCTGGAGCTGCTGAACCCGAAGTTCGCAGTGCTCGACGAGACCGACTCCGGCCTCGACATCGACGCGCTGCGCATCGTCGCCGACGGCGTCAACCGTTTCACCGGCCAGGGTGACCGCGGTCTGCTGCTGATCACGCACTACACGCGGATCCTGCGCTACATCAAGCCCGACTTCGTGCACGTGTTCGTCGCCGGCAAGGTCGCCGACGAAGGCGGCGCTGAGCTCGCGGAGCAGCTCGAGGCCGAGGGCTACGACAAGTACGTACGGGCGAGCGTCTGATGATTGTCGCCGAGCCCGGTACGCACGTCGGTTACGACGTCGACCTGGTGCGCCAGGACTTCCCGGTGCTCGGTCGGCGGTTGGCCGCAGACCACCCGCTCGTCTACCTCGACAGCGCCAACACCTCGCAGAAGCCGGGTGTCGTGCTGGATGCGATGGACGAGCACTACCGTCGCTACAACGCCAATGTCGCCCGCGCGATGCATCAGCTCGGTGCGGAGTCGAGTGCGGCGTTCGAAGGTGCACGTGACAAGGTCGCGGCCTTCATCAACGCGCCGTCGCGCGATGAGGTCGTCTTCACCAAGAACGCTTCCGAGGCGCTCAACCTGGTCGCGAACGTGCTCGCCAACTCTACGGGCGACCACAGTCTCGGCAACGGCGACGAGATCGTCATCACCGAGATGGAGCATCACTCCAACATCGTGCCGTGGCAGCTCGTACGTGACCGCACCGGCGCCACACTGCGGTGGTTCGGGCTCACCGATGACGGTCGGCTCGACCTCGAGGACCTCGATTCGCTGATCACCGAGCATACGAAGGTCGTCTCGCTCGCGTGGGTCTCGAACATGCTGGGCACGGTCAACCCGTTGTCGGTCATCGTCGAGAAGGCACATGCGGTCGGCGCCCTCGTCGTCGTCGACGCGTCACAGGCGGTCCCGCAGCTGCCGGTCGACGTGGCAGCACTCGGCGCCGACTTCGTCGCGTTCACCGGCCACAAGATGGTCGGCCCCACCGGTATCGGCGTGCTCTGGGGTCGCTACGACCTCCTTGCGTCCCTGCCGCCGTTCCTCGGTGGCGGCGAGATGATCGAGACGGTGGCGATGGAGCGTTCGACGTTCGCGCCGCCGCCGGCACGCTTCGAGGCGGGTACGCCGCCGATCGTGCAGGCGATCGGTCTCGGCGCAGCCGTCGACTACCTGTCGGCGCTGGGCATGGATGCGGTCGCGGCGCATGAGCAGGAGATCACGGCGTACGCGCTGGGCAGACTCGGCGAGGTCACGGGCCTGAACATCCTCGGCCCCACCGAATCGGTCGACCGCGGGGGAGCGGTGTCGTTCGAGCTCGACGACGTGCACCCGCACGATGTCGCCCAAGTCCTCGACTCGCGCGGTATCGCGGTGCGCGCGGGTCACCATTGCGCGAAGCCGGCACACAAGCGGTTCGGCGTGCAGTCGTCGACCCGGGCGTCGTTCTACCTGTACACCACGCCGGCCGAGATCGATGCGCTCGTCGACGGCATCGAGTACACCAAGCGCTACTTCAAGGTGGGGTGACGGATGGATCTCGACGTTCTGTACCAGGAGATCATCCTCGACCACTACAAGAACCCGCACGGCAAGGGTCTGCGGGAGCCGTACGAGGCCGAGGTGCACCACGTCAACCCGACGTGCGGTGACGAGATCACCATGCGGGTGCATCTTGCGGACGGTCAGGTCGCCGACATCTCATACGACGCGGAGGGCTGTTCGATCAGCCAGGCGTCGGCGTCGGTGCTGAACGACCTGCTGATCGGCAAATCGGTCGACGACGCCATGGGCATCCTGGAGGAGTTCCAGGCCGTGATGCAGGGTCGCGGCCAGGTCGAGCCCGATGAAGACCGTCTCGAGGACGGCATCGCGTTCGCGGGTGTGGCGAAGTTTCCGGCGCGGGTAAAGTGTGCGCTGTTGTCTTGGATGGCGTTCAAGGACGCAACGGCGCAGGCCGCGGCAGGGCCCGAATGAGCAGCGCGCGCAACGGCCTGCGCTGCCAGAAGGAGGAAGCATGACCGAGAACGCAACCGATCTGCCTGATGTCGACCTGTCTGCGGACACCACGGTCGCAGTAGACGATGTCAATGAGGCGCTCAAGGACGTCGTCGACCCCGAGCTCGGCATCAACATCGTCGACCTCGGCCTTGTGTACGGCGTCCAGCTCGACGAGGACAACAACGCGTCGATCGACATGACGCTGACGTCGGCGGCCTGCCCGCTGACCGATGTGATCGAGGACCAGACACGACAGGCGCTCGAGGGCCTGGTCAACGACTTCCGGATCAACTGGGTCTGGATGCCGCCGTGGGGTCCGGACAAGATCACCGACGACGGCCGCGAGATGCTGCGCGCGCTGGGCTTCAACGTCTGACCTGAGGTGGAGTCGCCGCACCGTACGGTGCTGGTCGCCTACGAACGCATCCACGGCTGGTGCGAGCGCTTCGGCGCCCGCCACGGCGGGCACACGCGTGCCGAAAGCGGCGGGCTAGTCCGGCTGACCGGCGCAGACGGCGCCGTCGCCGAGTACGTCGCCGAGGCCCCGCCGACCCGGTTCGGGTTGATCCTGGTGCGCCGCGGCGGGTACGCGATCGGCCTGGTCGAGAGCAAGCGGATCGTTGCCTCGAAGTGCGGAACGCGTTACGTACAAGGGCGGACGAAAGCAGGAGGCTGGAGCCAACAGCGCTACGCGCGCCGCCGTGCCAACCAGGCCGACGAGCTTGCTGCCGCCGCCGGTGAGGCAGTACACCGCGTCCTCGGCGCCGCGACTCCGCTCCTCGCGTACGGCGGGGGAGACCGGCGGCTGGTCGACGCCGCGGTCGACACCTCCCGCGTCCGCGGACTCACGCATGCCGACCGTTGGCTCGATATCGGCGAGCCGCGCCGAAAGACGTTGGATGCTGCTAGCGAGCAGGTACGCGCAGTGTCGATCGAGCTGAACGAGCTCGCCTGACTGATCAGTCGATGGTCGGGGCGTGCCGACGACCTCAGACGGCCACACCGAGTGCCGCCGTGACCTGTTCGGCCAGCGCGTACTCGAGCTGGCTCGGGGTCGCCGACGAGACATTGATGGAGCCACCTGCGGGCACCCCGAGGATGGAGCTCCCGTTGCCGAATGCGGTGTGCCAGACGCTTTCCGCGAAGGATCCGCTGCCGTCGGGCAGCGCCAGGTTGATCTCGACCGTACGCACGTTTGGCCCGAGCTCCTTACTCGCCCAGCGTTGCCACCGTCGCGCCGGTACCGACTCCCGGATCGGTTGGCCGTTGCTGGACGGCGGAATCGCCCACGCGGCCAGTCGTTGCAGCGCTGTGCGGTACGTACAGCCCGACAACCGGTGGATACCGAAGTCGTCGATGTCTTCCTCGAACGTGCCCACCCGGCTCTGCAGCACGTTGTTGCGACCGGTGCGTTGGCCGTTCTGCGCCGCCTGGGCGAAGATGTAGCCGACCCCGAGGTGACGGGCATCAGCGGCGAACTGCAGCTGTTGAGTGAGGTTGAGCGCGTACCCTCCGGGCTCCTGATCGATGGTGGCGAGACCTCGCATGTACAGGCTGCGCCGACCGAAGACGGCTGCCGATTCGGCGTCGAGGCGATCTTGGGACTCGATCCACGGACGCACAGTCAGTCCCGAACGGTCGTCGGACTCCAGCGCCGCCGTCTCCTCGTCGGACAGGGCCAGGAAAGTCACGCAGCCGTTGTCCGACGGCGCGACGACCTCCTGCAGGTACTGGACCAGGTGGTCGGTCAAGCTCGCTCCTCGGTCGATTGCTTCGCGCCGTGCTGGTCGATGCCGGTCAGTGCCGCTGATCGGCGCGGTAGTAGGTGTAGACCTGCTGGGATGCCAGCACGGTGTTTCGCACGAGCTGTGCATAGGCCTCGGCGTCGCGATGGCTGAGTGCCCAGACCATCGATCTGTGCGGCTTCCAGACCTGCTGCCGGCCGTCGTGTTCGTACTCGCCCGCAGCGCCCTGCCAGTCGAGCTTGCCCTTGGCGAGCGGCCGTGCGTACGCGGGGTCCAGGGCATCAAACCGCACGGTCTGCGCTGCCAGCGGGGTCACCCGGAACGACCCCACGCGGCCGACCTCCACCGACGTGACTACGCCGCCGTCATGCACACGACGACCTGCCACCTGGATGCTCGCGGTGTCGACGCTGTAGTGCGGAACCACGAACGTACGGATGCCGGGCAGCGAACGGAGCACCGTGCCGTGCTCGTACAGCAGGTGCTGCAGGAACAGCCATTCGCCGAGCCCATAGGTGAAGGACACCATGAGCACGACGAATACGAAGAGGCCCGCTGTCAGGCCGAGCGAGTTCGGCGCAGCGAGAACGGGGATCAGTGCGAACGGAATGCTGATCGCGAACACGACGGCCCAGCCAAGGG
Organism: Nocardioidaceae bacterium SCSIO 66511; assembly: GCA_023100825.1. Classification (NCBI taxonomy): domain Bacteria; kingdom Bacillati; phylum Actinomycetota; class Actinomycetes; order Propionibacteriales; family Nocardioidaceae; species Nocardioidaceae bacterium SCSIO 66511. The sequence goes on from CP095846.1 coordinate 2,290,897, forward strand.
TCGTGCTCACCGGCCGGTGGCTGTCGATCAGCCGGCCGAGCTCCTGCAGGTCTCCGGGCCTCGCCATGGTGCGTCAGTGTCGCAGATGTCGGATGCGGCCACCGTGCCGGCCGGTCACCACGGGGTGATGTCGTCGATCAGGTCGCCCGCGCCTTCGACGACATCACCGACGCCTTCGACGACGTCCTTGGCCCCGCTGTGCTCGTACACCCAGTTCGCACCGTCGGCGATCTCGTGGCGATACGTCACGGCCAGGCTGCCCAGGGCAACGACTCCGGCGCCGATCGCAATCGCCGCACCGGCCGGCGGGAACGCCATCCCGGCCGCGGCGGCGATCATCATCCCGGTACCCAGGCCGCCGGACACGACCGTTGCCGTGCTGCCCACGACGTTGTTGTAGTCGTCGAGTGTGCCGCCGAGCGGGCCGTCGCCTTCCCAGTTGGCGATCGAGTCGTACAGCCCGTAACCGCCGGCCAGGACGGCCAGCGGCGGCAACGCCTTACCGACCTTGCCGGTGACGTTGAGGAACTTCGTCCACTTGCTGACGCTCGCCGCGTGCTTGCCCACGTAGCCGTACTTGCCGAAGAGATTGCCGGGCTGTGCGGCCTTGACGAGAGCATCGCCCCGGAGTGCCTGCTTGGCGGTCTTGTAGGCAGCGACGCGGTCGGCGAACGGCATCGTCGTGCCACGGTTCGTTCGCACCAGCTCACGCAGCTTCTGCAGCACGTCCCACTTCTGCATCGAGCCATTGGTGAGCTTGTTCAGGTCCTTGCCGGCGAGCCATTGGGCGACCGATGCCAGGCTGCCCTTCAGCCCCAACGCCCCCTTGACGGTGCCGACCCATTTGCGAAGCTCGTTGAGGCCGTGGACGGTCGTGCCGAGTGCGACGGCCGCCTCTTCCGGATCGATCGAGCCGATCAGGTACAACGCCAGTACGGTCTCGCGCGTCGGGCCTGCTGTCAGCATGGCCGCAGAGAAGTCGGCAGCATCGTCGAGGTCGCCCTCGTAGCCCTTGCGCTTCTCCTCCAGCTCGCCCTCGAGCTTCGTGCGTGCGGCGTCGATCAGGCCATCGCGTGCCTTGTCGTTCTCGGCGTCGGTGTTGCCCTCTTTGTGACCTGCGTCGTCGGCGACGCCGAAGTCGTTCGCCTTGGCGGTCTTGTACTCCTCGTTGAGGTCGTCGACGTGGCCGTTGTACGTACGGATGGCGCTCGCGAAATGGTTGATCGCCCCACCGCCGACCAGGGCCCAGGTCGCTTGCTCACCGGAGCCTTCCTGAGGATCTGCGGTGATGTTCTCGACGTTCGACTTGATGGTGCCGACGGACTGGTTCGCGGCGGTGTCGTTCTGGCTGGAGAGGTTCGACGTCAGAGCGCCGAACGTCGCCTGCATGTCCTTCGCCTGACCTCCGGCGTCGGCGGCCGCATCGGCACTTCCCTCGTAGTGCGGAAAAGGTAGCTTGGCCATGGTCCCGTCCGACTCCTTCCGCAGTTACGTTCTGTCACGTCTCGGCAACGTTATCCCCGCATTGGGTCACCGAACTCGTGGATGTCCCCCTGTGCGTGCACAGGGGGGTCAGGTCACACCTGGACTCCGAGCGAGGCCGCAATTCGCTCGGCCAGCAGCTCCTCGAGTCGGGTCCGAGTCATGGACGTGATCTGCAACGATTCGCCTTCTCGTTCTGCGAGGATCGCCGTCTCGAGCCCTTGTGCGAGTAGCCAGGTCTGCGGCGCCACCTCGCCGTCTGTCCCGGGGAAGAACAGGTCCAGCTCGACCGCGCGTACGTCGACTCCGAGCTCGTTGATGATCCAGCGTTGCCAGCGGTCGGTGGAGATCCGCGTACGCATCTGTACGCCGCCTCGGTCGGCGTTCGGGAGGGCCCATTCGGCGAGCCTGCTCACCGTGGCCCGGTAGGTGCAGGCGGAGAACAGGTGAATTCCCTCATCGTCGATGTCTTCCTCGTACGACCCGATCTGCTCTTGCAGGATGTTCGTGCGCGCGCTTCGGCGACCGCGCTCGATCGCTCGCGCGAGGATGTACGCCACCCCCAGCCGACGAGTGTCGGCCAGGAAGCGCAGCTCATCGGAGGGTACGAGCGCCGGCTCCCCGGTTTCGGGGTCCGTACCCGCGACCAGCAGTCCGCGCATCACCAGGCTTCGCTCGCCGAACCGGGCAGGCACGCTCGGATGGATGTCGTCTTGCTGCTCCAGCCACGGGCGTACGGTGAACCGGGAATCGTCGGTCTGCTCGATCGCCGCCGTCTCCTCGTCGGACATCCACTCGTAGGTGGCGACGTCCTTCCCGGTGCCGGTCAGCGCCGAGCGCAGGTACTCCACGAGCTCACTCATGGTCGGCACCCTGTGCATCGAGCGGGCTGGTGATTTCCTCCAACCGTTCACGCAGCGTGCGCCGGGAGATCGGCGCGATGCGTACGCGCTCTGGTGACTCGGCGTAGAGGATTTCACTCCGGTCGTCGAAGTTGTAGAGCGCGAACCGGTCCTCGGCTCGCCGGTCCATGGTCTTGTTGTGCCGCAGCGAGATCACGCTGGCTGCGATCTTGGCCTGGCCGAGCAGCGTCTGTGCGTCCTGCTGCCAGGTCGCGACCGGGTAGACGCGGCCCTTGCCGTCGTCGTCGGCCACGTCCGGCAGCGGGTTGAGCAGACCTGCGGCGGCATCGAGCGCGGCAGCGCGCTTCATCGCGGTGAACTGATGCCGGCCGTCGTGTGTGGTCACCTCGACCAGCGCCCTGCGATCGGCGCGTACGTACACGGCCGTGAACTGCCGGCCGAGGCCGCTGTTCTGGTCGATGAGCAGAGCGCTCAGCCACTGGCGACGGAGACGAAGCACGGTGCGAGCCGTAGGCTCCTCGTCGACGGAATTGGGGCCGCCGAGGGAAGTGCCGGTCTCCGTACGCCCGGTCTCGAACAACCGTTGGGCGGCCTCCTCGGTCGCGAGCGCCCGCTGTTGGTCGGAGACGGGTTCGCCGAGGCCGAGCATCGGCACCAGGCTGGCTTTGTCGGGTCCGTCGAGCGCAAGGATCTCGGCGTCGGAGATGACGAGAACCGGTTTCGGCGCGTACTCGACACCGTCGAAGATCTGGCGGGTGCGCTGCTGGAAGTCGTGTTCGGCGTCGGTCACCGCGTGATCGACCGATCTGTGCTGGCCGCCATGGCCGGATCACTCTCCCTGACGATCGGGACTGCGTACCGGCACAGGTTAGACCCTTCGGTGGGCCGGGCCCGTTGCCCCGTGACCCTCCGCGGGCGCAGGTCTACGGTGCTCGGGAGAGGTCGAGTGGTCGAGTGATGGCCCCGAGACGGGCCCGGATCGTCTCCCGAGAGCTTGGTGCCATCTCGAGCCGTTGGGCGCTTTCGGCGTACAGGATCTCGGTACGATCGTCGAAGTTGTAGACAGTGAATCGGTCGTCGGCAGGACGAGCCATCTCGCGGTCGTGCCGACGAGCGATGACGGTCGACACGGCTTTCGCTGTCGCGAGCCGACTCATCGCGGTCTCGGCCCAGGTGGCGGTGTCGTACGCCGTCGTTGGCCCGTCCGCGTGGCGTACCTCGGGAAACGGAGTGAGGAGCTGTGCCGACGCATCGAGCGCCGCCGTGCGCTCCAGCAGCGTGAACCGGTGCATGCAGTCCTGGCCGGCGAACTCGGTCATCGCCAGGCCGTCGGCGCGCAGATAGACGGTGATGAACTGCCGTCCGATGGATGCATGCTGATCGATCAGCAGTACGCCCAGCCAGGACCGCCGCATCCGCAGAACGGTGCGTACGGTCGGCTCCGCGGCCTGCGAGTCCGGCCCGCCGAGCGGCGTGCCGTCAAGGGTGCGTTCGGTTTCGCGCAGACGTGCTGCAGCGTCATTGACCGCACGAATCCGGTGTTCGTGCGGCACCTTGTTGGTGAGCTGGAGCAGGGGAGTGACCCGCGCCACATCCGGGCCGTCGAGGGCGAGGAGCTCGGATTCGTGGATCGTCAGTACGTGTGTTGGCCTCGGGCCGACGGCGTCGAGCAACTCGACGACACCTCGTTCGTACGCGTCCGTTGCGATGTCTCGTCTCATTGTGCGGATCACGCACCCCGAGCGAATCGGAGGGACTGGTCGATGCGGTCGGCGAGTAACTCGCGAAGGTGTTCGACGGTGAGCGGTTGTACGTCGAGCAGCTCGGCACCGAGCGGTCTGGCGAGCACGGCGGAGGAGCCCCCGTACGCGACCATCCACTGCTCGGCGGCTCGCTCTCCCGACGGCGACGGGAGATACACCTCGATTGCGATGACAGTCGGCTCGGTGGGCAGCTCGGCGAGTAGGTACTCCGCCCACTGAGCAGCCGGAATCCGAACGCCTCCGCCGAGGTGACCCGCACAGTCAGCGGGCAGGCACCAGCGCGCCAGCCGTGCCATGGCCGCGTCGTACGCACAGGCGGTGAACAGATGAAACCCCTGCGGCGAGATTTCTTCCTCGAATACACCGAGCTCCGGCTGAACGACCATGATCTTGCTGCTGTTGGACGCCTCGTTCGGGCGCAGCGCTCGTACGTACCCGAGGCCGATCCGGCGCGTGTCGAGCACGACCCTGACCTCGGGAGGTACATCGAGGACCGCCGGACCACCGTTGTTGTCGGCCGCTTCTCGCAGCAGCCCGCGGGCCAGCAGACTCCGTACGCCGAAACGACCGGCCAGCTCCTGGTCGACGCCGCGTGTTCGGCTGATCCAGGGAAAGGGTTCGGGAGTCGACGACGGGTCCTGGCCGAGCGCGGCGAGCTCCTCATCGGTCAACAGAGCGATGGTGTGCGGCTCGTCCTGCGCGCGCCGAAGCATGGCGCGCAGCAGTCGTACGGAGTCGGCCGGGATGCTCACGGTCGGCCTCCTGCCTGTGCTCGCGCACGCAGGTCGTTCGCGACGGTCACTGCGTCCCGGAAGCTCACGTACCAACGCTCGCTGTCGGCTGCCCGAGGCCGCACATCGATCGGTAGAGCCGTCATCGAGGCGATGGTCGACCGCCAGTCCGCGTGGCGCCGCGCGAGCCGGCGCGCGACTGCCGGAGCCGGGCCGACGAAACTCACCACCTCGACCATCGGCGCCTGCCGGTAGCGGCGGGCGAAGGTGTCGGTCACATCGGCGGCGCCACGCACCCGGCGGTACGGCTCTACCGTCACCGATTCCGGCGCGATGGTCGCGTACGGGACGGCGTACCTCGGCGTCAGTGGGACGGAGCTGTCGAGCAGCAGCCCGTGTTCATAGACCTGCTGTCGTACGAACAGTGACTCTGCGAACAGTCCGATCAGCAGTAGCGTGGTCAGGACGAATACGTACGCGCCGATCACAGGTGACCCGACTGCTCCGAACGCGAGTCCTGCGCCGATCGCCAGGCCCGGCGCGGAACACGCGGCCAGGGCAACTGCTGGCCTGATCGGGGTGTGACTCGAGATCAGCCGTCCGAGTTCAGCGGGCTGCACGGTCGCTCCGGGTGCCGGCCGACCGGCGGCATCCGATCGACGCATCACCACGGCGTGACCGCATCCCACGCTCCGCCGATCGTGTCGCCGACGTCGTCGGCAACGTCTCCGAGGTCGTCCAGCCGGTCACCGGCCCAGTCTCCGAGCTCGTCGACCCGATCGCCGGTCCAGTTCACGACATTTTCGACCCGGTCGCCGGTCCAATCGACAGCAGTGGAGACGCCGGCCGTGATGTCGTCCCAGTTGCGATAGATCATGATCCCCGCGGACACCAGCCCCGCGCCGATCAGGACGCCCGCACCGACCGGTCCGAGCGAGAGTACGGGGGTCAGCGCGAGCAGGCCGCCGCCCGACGATACGAGGCCGGCGACATCGCCCGTCGCGCGGAGGGCGGTGTCCCACCCGCTCTTGCCGTCGTTGCCGTTCATGATCAGGTCGACGAGATCCGTGCCGTTGGCGACAACGCTCAGGACGGCCAGCGTGCCGCCGAGCTTGCCGGTTGCTTTCGCGGCATCGACCCACTTGCTCGCGGCAGCCGCCTTGTCGGCCTCGGCGAAGAGCTTGGTGTACTGCAGCAGGCTGATCTCTTCGCGGGACTTCATATAGGTGTTCAGCGACGCAAGCGAGGTCGTGTCGAGGTTTCGGCCAATCGCGGTCAGCACGGCACCCCATTGGTGCTCGGTGCGTGCCAGCTCTGCCGCGACCTCGGTGAGGTCCTTGGATGCGCTGAACATCGCGAACAGCTTGCGGAACTTGCCAGGTGTCTTCCACAGCTTGCGTGCCTCGTGGAAGTAGCTGCGGATCGTGTTCAGCGTTTCGAGGTCGATATTGGGGAATGCCGCCGTCACGTCCATCGGGAGGTAGCCGGCAGCGATGAGCAGCATGATCGACTGATCCGTCGGCCCGGCGTCCAGCATCTTGCCGATCGCGTCGGCTTCCGAGTCGAGGTTCTCAAGCAGCTGGTCGCGCTCGCGGCGCAGCGTCGCCTGCAATCCGGAGTCCGCGGTACGGATTGCGCCGGCGCGATCCTCGGGTGTGGCTGTCTCGACGGTTCCGTCGACGGTGCACACGGGCGCGCCGACGTAGAAGTCGGCCGCCTTGGCGTCCTCGTACCGCCGATTGAGGTCGTCGATGCCGTCGTTGTAGGTATCGACGGCGTCGGCGTACCGATTCAGCGCGCCGCTGGACAGGTACGACGTCTGCCCGAGCTTGGTGCTCGTCGTCTCGGGGTCATCGGTCACTGCCGACGTTGGTGCTTCGATGTAACTGTCGACGGCGGCGGTAGCGGTCGACGATCGGCCGAACAGCGATCCGGACAGCACGCCGTAGGCGTCGCCGCTGCCCTTCGCCGTCGTCGCGTTGTCGCGAATGACCGACGGCTGGGCATCGTGGTGTGCAAACAGGCCCATGGCCTTCCCCCTTGTGCTGGCGCGGCAACACAGAAGCCGACCGCTTGGCGGTTGAAAACCTAGGAGCCGGTGAATACTTCTCGGCGCACAGCAGATTGCCGGGCGGTTACGGAGAGGCATCGGGCCGGGGCTGATGCTCGTAGGCCGTCGAGACAGCGCCGATTTGACTTGGCGTGACCCCTTCGGCTCCTACGGTGAAGACCGAACCTGCACCTGGGTCGTTCGGACGGGCGACCGATAACGATGAAGGAGCGGATCATGCCAGAAGTACGGATGAATGAGGTCGACGGAGTTTTCAAGTCCGGCCAGCACTACGGCGGCACGGGTGGCGACACCTTCAGCGCCAGCAAGACGCACCAGTCGAAGATGGAGGGCATCCGCCCGGGATTCATCGGCATGGGTGGCAACACAGCCCAGACGGTCGCGGCGCTCGGCAGCGGCACGACCGCGCAGATCGCCAAGCACATCGCCGACCAGGCCGTTCGCGCCGTGCAGGCCGGTAAGTCCGGTATCACCGGTGACGAGCAGGCGCACGGCGATCAGCAGGCCGCGCACTCGCAGAACGAGATGGTCGCGCAGAGCTCGATCCCCCCGATCAACGCTGTCTGACCCACCCAGCACGTACTGAAAGGACTTGAACAATGGCTACCTCCCAGATGCAACTCGTGATGAACCACGGCCTGATCGATGAGGGCTCGGCGAACCTCGGCGCCCACGTCGGCAATGTCGAGGGTTTCCGCGGTCAGATCAAGGCCGAGTGCGGTCGACTGCTCGCCAACTTCGGCGGCGGCGCCGGTACGGAAGAGCACGGCCAGGTCATGCGGATGGTCGACCAGCTGATCGACGATCACGTGAACGCGCTCACCACGCACAAGACAGGCATGGCGAACGCATCGGGCACCGCCGCGGCCACCGCCAAGACGATCGGCACCCGGATGGGCCAGACCGCCCTCTGATCCGACCGACGTCATTTCACCTGAGTGAAGGGAGGAACCGATGTCCTTCGGTATGAACCCGGCGCCGTTGGCCGGCGCCGGCCGTAGCGTCGGCAATCTGGATACCGATGCATCGTCTGCCGTGTCCAAGCTCAAGGGCGCGTTGGCCGACGCGGAAGGTGCCGTTCACCATCCCCTCCTCGCCGGTCGGATCGGCTCGGTCGTGACCGATGTGGCGACCCAGGGCAACCGCCTCGTGCACAACGTCGGTGCCGCCGGGTCCCAGATCGTCGACGCCGCGGTCCAGGGCGTGCAGGGTGACGAACAGTCTGCGTACGATCAGGAGCCTGCGAAGTCACTTGTCACCGAGCAGCTGCCGACAGTGACGAAGCCGATCAACTTCTGACAACCGCTCGTCCAGCAACAGGCGGCCCGGTCATCGAGAGATGACCGGGCCGCCTGTTGTTGTGCTACGAGCAATGCGCCCGCCGGGCGTCGTGTAAGAGCCGACGGGTCTGAGCGTCGTCCATCGAGGTGTGCAGGTCACTGGTACGGGCCGTACGTCCCTGCGACGACGGGGCGACCGTTGTCCGGCGGCGGGGCGGGTGCCGCCCGATCACTCGTCGTCGAGCGCTGTCTGCACCTGTGAGCCGCCGCCACCCCGGCCGACGTACAACGCACGGCCTTCGGGGAGGCGTGCGGGCGCAACGTTGTTGAGCACTCGGCCCTCCATCCGGTCGCCCGAGAACAGGAAGCCCGGCGTACCGATGTCGCCGAGGCGCTGCAGCAGCGGCTCGAAGATCGCGCGCCCGAGACCACCCGTACGCCGAGCGATGACCAGATGGAGGCCGAGGTCGCGGCCCTGCGGCACGAACTCCGTGTACTCCTGCAGCGGGTTGCCGTTGCTGGTCACGACCAGGTCGTAGTCGTCGACGAGCACGACGACCTCGAGGCCCTTCCACCAGGTGCGGTTGCGCAACTGCTCGGAGGTGACATCGGGGCCCGGTACGCGCTGGCGGATCGACGCACTGATCTCGGAAGTCACCTGGCGAGCGCGCTGCTCCTCGGTGACGTACGCGAGCATGTACTCGTCGGGCACGATGTCGAGCATCGTCCGGCGGTAGTCGACGACCACGAAGCCGAGCTGGTCCGGAGGCCGGCTCGCCATCAGCCCCTTCGCGAGGACCTTCAGCATGTTCGTCTTGCCGGTCTCGCCGTCGCCGTACACCAGCATGTGCGGCGACGAGCCGAACAGGCCGACCATGGCCGTGCCGAGGTTGAGCTCCGAAAGCCCGACCGGGATGTCTTCCTGCCCGGGTTTCGGCGTGTCCAGTTCGGAGAGGCGGACCAGGCTGGGCAGCACCTTGACCTTGGAGACCCGGGTGGTCCAGCGCTGGGAGACGACGGACGCGGCGTGGGCGATGCCCGCCGAGATGTCATCGGCGTCCTGCTCACCGTCGATGCGGGGAAGGGCGCCGTGGAACTGCAGGTTGCCGTCGATGTCGGTGAGTCCGCGACCCGGAGTGTCCTTCGGGATCTGGTCCATCAGCTTGCGGTCGAACGACGAGTCGTACGAGTCGTTCAACCGGAACTCGAGCTGGCCTCCGAAGGCCGGCTGCATCCGCATCCGGATCTGCATTCCCTGAGTCACCGACAACACGACGTGCACGCCGTAGTTCAGGCCGCGGGCGGCGATATCGCCGACCACGAACTCGAGCTGGTCGTACTCCTCGCGGAACGTACCCCAGCCGTCGACGACCAGGAACACATCGCCGGGGACATCGGCGGGTACGCGCCCTTCGGCTCGCGCGTTGCGCAAGTCGCGCATGGAGTTCAGCCCGTAGTCCTTGAACAGCTGCTCGCGCGCGTTGAGGATGCCCATCACGTCGTTGATCGTGCGCTGGATGCGCTCGGCGTCCATCCGGGTCGCGACCGCACCGACGTGCGGCATCGGTTCGAGCCCGGTCAACAGTCCGCCGCCGTAGTCGATGCAGTAGAACGCCACGTCGTTCGGCGCGTACCGCAGCGCCATCGACGTGATCATGGTAGCGAGGAGGACGCTCTTACCGGATGCCGGCGATCCGGCGATGACCAGGTTGCCGGCCGCGCCGCTGAAGTCCCAGTCGAGTACGAACTGGCGCTGTTTCGCGGCGTCGTCGACTCGGCCGAGCGCCGCCTTGACGGTCGCCACGTCGCCGCGCTCATCGACGTCGATCAGGTCGTCGAGGGTGAGGGTGTCCGGCAGCGGATCGAGCCACACCGGACGTACCTTGGGGGCGCCGACGGACTCCAGCTGGTGGCAGATGACGTCGAGCACCGACTGGTTGTCGGGGCCCGTCGGCTGGTCGGGTTGGTCGGCCTCCTCGTTGGCGGCGGCCGCCTGCTGCGCGATCCAGGTGCCGAGACCGTTGAGCGCGACGTACGGAACGACCGGGACGATGGTCTTCGGACCTTCGACCGGCGGGGTGTACGGCGAAGACACCAGGGCCGCCTTGAACCGTTCGAAGACCGTCGTATCGACCTTCAGATACCCCGAGCCCGGCTCCGGCGGGAGGTGATAGGCATCGGTGACGCCGATGGCGTCGCGGCTCTCGGACTCCGAGAACGTACGCAGGCTGATCCGGTACGACAGATGCGACTCGAGGCCGCGGATCTTGCCCATCTCCAACTTCTGCGTGGCGAGCAGCAGATGGACGCCGATGGATCGGCCGATCCGGCCGATCGCGACGAACAGCTCGGCGAAGTCGGGCTTCGCGGTGAGCAGCTCGGAGAACTCGTCGATGATGACGAGCAGATGGGGGAGCGGCTCGAGGTCCGCGCCCGCCTCGATCTGGTCGTGGTACGCCGTGACGTTCGGTAGGTTGCCGGCCTCCTTCAGGATCTCCTGGCGTCGCTGCATCTCACCGAACAACGCGTCACGCATCCGGTCGACGAGCGTCAGGTCGTCCTGGAGGTTGGTGATCATGCCCGCCATATGCGGGATGTCCTCCATGGCGGCGAACGTCGCACCACCCTTGAAGTCGACGAGCATCAGGGCGAGCCGGTCCGGTGGATGACCGATCACCAGCGAACTGACGAGCGTGCGCAGCATCTCCGACTTACCGGAGCCGGTTGCGCCGACGACCATGCCGTGCGGGCCCATACCGCCGTGTGCCGACTCCTTGAGGTCGAGCGTGACGGCGTTGCCGTTCTGCCCGACACCTATCGGCACCCGCAGCAAGTCGCGCAGGGCACGCCGACGCCAGGTCACCCGCGGGTCGAGCGTTGCCGGATCGGGTACGCCCAGAATATCGGGCAGGCCGACGGTCGTGGTCAGCGTCTCGTCGGCCTCCTCCTCGACCGAAAGGCGGAGGGCGGAGAGCTGCCGTGCGACGACGTTCGTGAGACCCGGCGGCGTGGTGTCGAGTCGGAACGACCAGGGTCGCGAGGCGATCGTCGTGGTGAGGTCGTCGCCGATGGTGATCCGGTCGTCGATCGTGTCGGGCTCGGCGCGCCGGTTCGTGACCAACGAGATCACGTGTACGCCGAGGTCGGCGAGACTGACGCTCGAATCAGGTGACTCGATCGTCTGCTGAGTCAGCAGCTCCTCACCGTCGACGATGACGACGAGATGCGTCGGTTTGGTGACTTCCTGTCCGCGAGCGCGCTGATGGCGGTCCAGGCGCGCTTCGAGGTCGGGGGCGAGGAACTCCTGCATCGACGCGATGCTGTTCGTGACCCGTCGGGCCGCCAGGTCGCCGTCGTACGTGGCTCCGTCGTGGGTGTGCGGCGCCCACTTCGCCCAGTCCCATTCGTGCGCGGTCGCATCGGAGCGTACGACGGCGAGCTCGAGGTCGTTGGGCGAGTGGAATGCGATCAATTGCGCGATGACGGACTGCGCGAGCGAGCGCGACAGAGCGGGCTGCCCGAGCACGCTCACGGATCCGACCTCCTTGAGGTCGATCGTGATCGGCTGGTCGTGGAGCACCGAGTAGCGGGTCTGCAGCTCCTTGGCCGCCTCGAGACACACCGGGTCGAACTCGTTCAGCGGACCGGTGTCGGCGTTCATCGTCAGCGGCGACGCGATCGGTTCGTCGCCGGTGCCGAGGCGTACGACCAGAAAGTCGGGGTCTGACAGCCGCCGCTCCCAGCGACGTGCGTCGTCGCGGGCGATGTCGATCAGGGCGCTGAGAGGGGGGTGACGCTTGGCCTGGCCGCCGCGCTGCGTCGCGATCGTGTCGCGGACCGAATGGCGGAGCTGCTCGATGTAGTCGAGGTAGCGTTCCCGCGACTCGCGCATCTTGCGCTTTGACCCGCTCTTCTGCCCGATGATCATCAGCGAGCCGACGGCGATGGAGCCGACGAGGAACAGCAGTCCGCCGACCGCCATGATCGGGTTGTCGTTCGTCAATGCAACCGACAACGACGCGGTGCCGCTCATGATCGGCATCAGGATCATGCCGAGGCCCATGGTCGACGGCTGGTCCTGTTCCCGTTTCGGGGGCTCCGCGATCTCCAAGTCGCTGGAGTCGGCGACCGGTGGCTGGTTTCGCGCGGGCCGCTTCACCAGGATCGTCGTCACATGGCACCTCGATGATCGTTGAGCATTTGGGCCGTCGTCGGGTTTAGACCGGCCCCCACCACGATATGCTCCCTCCGGGTCTAGTTGACACCACCGTCTGCCAGGATCGTGACCTGCTGTGATCGGATGACAGCGGAGCCGACCCGGATCCGCGACAGTTGTGAGGTGAGAGGAAGTACGGTGCTGACTGCGTACAGCCGCGTGACAGTCGTGAGCCCGGAGCGCACCGTCGACCTCGCGTTGCCGAGCGCGCTGCCGCTCTCGGAGGTGGTGCCGCAGGTTCTTCGGTTCTGCTCGCCCAACACCGAACGCGACCAGCCGACCGCCTGGACGCTCGCTCGCGTCGGCGGGACCCCGATTCCGCTCGGCCAGACCCTTTCCGATGCGGGTGTGCTCGACGGCGAGGTGCTCGAGCTGCGCGGTCAGCGCGCGAACGTCAAGCCCGCCGTCGTCGAAGACGTACGCGACGCGGTCGAAGACAGCACCGACGAGGCGGGCGGCGTCTGGTCGCCGACCACCACGGTCACGTACGCCCTGCTGGCAACGGCGGCGGCATTCACCGTCATCGGCCTGTTGCAGCTGCTTGCGCCGTCGCTGGTGACCGGCGACGACACGGTTGAGATCGTGAGCTCGGTCGTGGTGGTCGCGCTCATGCTTGGCGCGACGGCATGGGCGACGCAGTTCTCACACGCCTGGGTCGAGCAGGTGTGTCTCGGCGTCGCGATGGGCTGGGGCTACCTGGTCGGGTCGTCGCTGGCCGTCACCGCTGAGCTCGACTCCGAATGGGCGTGGATGATCGGGTTCTCCTGCGTCGCGGCGGTCGCCGGAGGCGGGCGGATCCTCACTCCTTCGGGCATCGCACACGTGTCCTGGTCGGCGTTCGTACTGGTTGCCGCAGTCACGTCCGGTGTCGTCGGCTTGATCACGGCGATCGACATCCCGCCGCTGCAGGATGTCCGCGCGATCCCCGTTGTTTTCCTGCTCGTCGTCGGCATCCTCCCGCGGGTCTCGCTGTCGGTCGGCGGTCTCGCGAGCGCCGACTACCGCGTACGCAACGCCGCCAGCGTCACGAGCGTCCAGCTGCGGGCGCGATATCGCGAGAGCAACGGCCTGCTGGTCGGTGCCCTCGTCGGCATCTCGGTCGTGGTCGTGTGGGCGGCGTGGTACCTCCAGCAGAGCGACCTGTGGTGGGACCGCTACCTGATGATCTCGCTCGGGCTGGTCGCGATCCTGCGGTCACGGGTGTTCTCGCGCATCCAGCATCTGGTGCCGCTGCGCGTCGCCGGCACCATCGTGCTGGTCCTCGAGGGGCTTTCATTCGCGCAGGAGTACGACGCGATGCACACCTGGGTCGTGTTGATCTTCGTCGGTGCTGCCGCGGCGCTGGTCGGCACGAGCACGCTCGGCATGTCCGATGTGACCCGGGCGCGGATCAAACGCACCCTGAACCTCGTGGAGTTCCTCATCGTCGTAGAGATGCTGGTGATGATGTGTGGTGCCATGGGCGTGTTCGACAAGGTCGGAGGGATGATGTGAGACGTGCCGATCTCGGGGCGTACGTCGGCGTCCACCTCTGTTTGCACCGGCATCGGGAGGTGATGGCACGATGAGCGATCAGGACACACCGGACGACGAGGAGCTCGAGGAGCGCCGCAAGGCGACGGCTCAGCAGGCCGCGGCCGATCTGGACCGAATGGGCATCGACCCACGCGCGCTCGGCCTCGACACACCGCCACCGCCGCGCGAGCCTGCGCAGCGTCCGCCGGCGCCGACCCAGCCTCCGCAGCCACCGATCGAGCAGCCGCAGCCACCGGCGTCCCTGGCACCTGCGCCGCCGGCGAGCGTGACTCCGTTGCGGCCGGAGTTCGCCGCACATCAGACGGCACCGGCCCAGCGGCCGCCCGATCCGCCATTCCAGCAGCCCACCCCTGCGCCGCCGCAGGGTCCTGTGCCGCCCCGCGGCCCCATGCCACCGCGTACCCCGGGTACGTACGCCCCGCAGCACGCTGCGCCGCCCGTCGAGCCGGCGCCCGCGCCACCGCGTCAGCGCACACCGGTCGAGGAGCTGCTCGCGCGCACCGCGGGCGACATGCCGGCACCGTCGCGCACCGGCGGCCTGTTGCGCACGATGACGTCGGCGATCGTCACTCCCGACTCCGCCGAGGCGACGGCCCATGAGCGTGAGCTCGTCGCCGCACTGCGTACGCGCCAGACCGAGCGCCGGGTCGTGTCGTTCTTCGCCGGTAAGGGCGGTGTCGGTACGACCACCGTCGTGGCCGGTGTCGGCACGGCACTTGCCGCGTTGCGCGAGGAGCACACCGTCGCGGTCGACGTACGCGCGGGCACGGCCTCGCTCGGGCAGCTGCTCGGAGTAGACGCGCCGATGTCGGTGCGGCGGTTCCTCAGCGACGGCGACGAGGCACGGGTCGCGGAGGCACCAACCGGCCTGCATGTGCTCGACGGTGTTGGCTGGGAGCAGCGCCTCCGGCGCACCGATGTGTCTACGGCCGTCGAGCGCCTCGGTGCCGACCACACGTTCACCCTGCTCGACGTCGGCAACGACGCGAGTGAGGTCGGGCACGCCGCCGTTGCTCGCAGCGATCAGACCGTCATCGTGGCGTCGGCAGGTCGCGCCGGTCTGGCCGCGCTCGAAGTGGCGACGGCGCGGCTCGCGCACACCGACCCGTTCGCCGTCGAACGCGCGGTGTACGCCATCGTGTGCCAGCACGACGAGGCGTACCGGCAGGTGCACCGTGAGACCGTGCAGCGCCTGGCGATCGACCCGCTGCGTGTCGTCGTCGTGCCCCCTGACGAGGTGCTCGCGAGCGGTCGCGGGTTCGATCCGGCGACCGTGCGCGTGTCGACCCGGACCGCGATGTTGCGCATCGGCGCGGCACTGGCGCTCTCCGGAGGGCGCCAGTGACCTCCCCGAACGGTTTCGAGCGTCCGGCACCACCGACGCCGCCTCCGCCCGCACCGCCGATGGGCGGCACACCGAACGCCGAGAAGTACGTACTCGCTGCCGACGCCATGCGCCGGCGGCAGCTTCGCTCGGCGCTCCTGCACGGCTCGCGGCGTACGTGGCGAGAGCATCCGCGGGTGTGGCCGGCCATCGTGGTCGGAGTCATCGCGGTTGCCGTGGTCGTTGCGGCGATCGCGGTCGTCGGCGCCTTCCAGAAGCAGCAGGAGAAGGAGAAGCAGGAAGAGGAGGAGTCGAACTCCTTGGTGTGGACGCAGTATGACCAGGTTCGCGACACCAGGTACGTTGTGCGACGGGCTGACAGCAGCTTGACACCTGGGATCCACTCGATAACGCGTTCGGACGAATCCGAAGGAAGACACTGAATGGCCAGCACGAAGACCCCCACCAGCACGCAGAACGGCACCTCCGGGCGGCTGCCGTCGACGCGTGAGCGGCGCCCTGCCCTCGCCGCGCTCGCCGTGCTGCTGATCGTCGGCGGTGCGCTCGCCAGCGCGTGGCTCGCGATGCAGTCGGGTCACCGAGCGGAGTTCGTCCAGGTCAGCGGTGAGCTCGGCCAGGGCCAGGAGATCACCGCCGATGACCTCGACACCGTCGAGCTACCCGAAGACTTCGAGGGCGGCGTGCCCGAGGCCGACCAGGACGACCTCGTCGGCAAGTTCACGACGACGCCGTGGACACCCGGCATGGTCGTCACCGACTCGATGTTCACCGACAAGAGCGAACAAGCCGACGAGTACCGCGTTGCGCTGCAGGTCGACCCGCCGCTGGCGCCCGAGCTGACCGCGGGCACCAACGTCGTCGTCTACACCGGCGGCGGTGACGGGGTCGCCGGCACCGTCACCGACGATGTCTCTGCGAGCGATGACGGGCTCGGCTCGAGCGACGTGTTCGCGGTGATCAGCGTCGACGCGACCTGCGGCAATCAGGTGGCGAAGGCCAAGCAGGCCGACACCGCGCAGGTCCTGGTCGCCAACAAGCCCGAGTCTCCCGACGCCGCGCAGACGTGCGGCTGAGCCGGGGTCAGAGATGGGACTGATTGCGGTCGCCTCGGCGAAGGGTTCGCCGGGCGCGACGACGACATCGCTGGTCATCGGTGCGCTGTGGCCGCGTCCGGTCGTGGTCGCCGAATGCGATCCCGCCGGCGGCGATATCGCGATGCGTATGCCCGCGGCCGAGGGCGGCGTACTCGACCCCGAGCGCGGGCTGTTGAGCCTCGCCGCAGCCGGCCGTAAGTCGATGCACTCCGATCTCGTGCTGCAGCACGCGCAGACCGTTGCGGGTGGGCTCGAGGTGCTGGTCGGTGTACGCGTGCCCGAGCAGGCCGTGGCACTGAACCAGCAGTGGGCGCAGTTCGGCCCGTTGCTAGCCGGCCTCGAGGGTCACGACGTCGTTGCCGACCTCGGCCGCCTCGGCGCGACGACGCCGCAGACCTCCCTGCTGGAGTCGGCGAGCGATGTCGTACTCGTCGTCGACACCCAGCCGAGCGCGGTCGTGCACATGCGCGAGCGGGCGCGGGCGATCGCGAACCGGTTCGAACCGCCTCGTGGGCCGCGCATCCACGTCGTGGTCGTCTCCGAGGTGCGCAGACGTCAAGCCGTACGAGAGATCGGCGATGCGCTGGAGCGTTCGGACGTCTCCGTCGTCGCAGTGCACCATCTCGCCGAGGATCCCAAGGGCGCGCTGTTCTTCGCCGGTCAGATCGAGGGGCGGCCCGACCGCACCAACCTCGTACGCACCGCCCGCCCTGTCGTTGCAGAGCTCGCCGCGGCGACCGCGCCCTACTTCCGCCCCGTCGACGAGGCCCCCGCGGAGGTTCAGCGATGACCGATCACGAGCTCGTACGCCAACTGCGCGTACAGGTCGCCGACCGGCTCAACGAGCAGCGTCGGCGCGACCAGGCGTCGGGCGTTGCTCCGATGTCGGTCGAGGACGAACGCGAGTACGCACGCTCGTTGATCGTGCAGGTGCTCGAAGACCATGCGCGCTACGAGATCGCCGAGGGCCGCGCCCCGCTTGCGGCCGACGACGAGGCCGGTGTCGCGTCGGCGATCCACTCGGCGCTGTTCGGCGTCGGTCGGCTGCAGCCGCTGCTGGAGGACCCCGAGGTCGAGAACGTCGACATCAACGGGTTCGACAACGTCTTCGTGCAGTACGGCGACGGCCGCGAGGAGCGGCATCCGCCGGTCGCCGAGAGCGACGAGGAGCTGGTCGAGCTGATCCAGGTCCTCGCGGCCCATACCGGGTTGTCGAGCCGTCCGTTCGACTCTGCCAACCCGCAGCTCGACCTGCGCCTTCCCGACGGCTCGCGGCTGTCGGCGGTGATGAACGTCTGCGCGAGGCCGTCCGTGTCGATCCGTAAGGCGCGGCTCGGCCGGGTGTTCCTCGACGAGCTGATCGCCAACGGCACCGTGAGTCCCGACATCGGGTCCTTCCTGAAGGCCGCTGTCGGCGCGCGCAAGAACATCATGATCGCGGGAGCGACGAACGCCGGTAAGACCACGCTGCTGCGTGCTCTGGCCAACGAGATCCCCGAGCACGAGCGGCTGGTCACCGTCGAGCGTGCGCTCGAGCTCGGTCTGGGGGAGTACGAAGACCTTCACCCCAATGTCGTCGCGTTCGAGGAGCGGCTGCCCAACTCCGAGGGGCTCGGCGGTGTGACGATGGCCGAGCTGGTCCGCCGTTCGCTGCGCATGAACCCGTCGCGGGTGATCGTCGGCGAGGTGCTCGGCGACGAGATCGTCACCATGCTCAACGCGATGAGCCAGGGCAACGACGGTTCGCTGTCGACGATCCACGCGAACTCCTCGCTCGAGGTGTTCAACCGCATCGGCACGTACGCGATCCAGTCCCGCGAGAAGCTGCCGATCGAGGCGACCAGCCTGCTGGTGGCGGGCGCGCTCGACTTCGTGATCTTCGTACGCAAGCACAACGACTACGTCGGCGGCGGCGAGCAGATCCGTGTCGTCGAGAGCATCCGAGAAGTCGTCGGGCACGACGAGCAGGTGCTGTCCAGCGAGGTGTTCGCGCCCGACTCGCAGGGCCGGGCCGCTGCACATGCTCCGATTGCGTGCATCCGTGACCTCGAAGAGCATGGCTACCAACCGCTCGTACACGGCGCATGGAACTGATTCCCCATGTCTGACTACCGGATCGCATTGGCGCTGACCGCCGGGGCCGTCGTCGGCCTCGGAGTCGCCTTGTGCATTCTCGCGATCGTGGGCGTCCCGCGCCGCGACGTCACGCCCCGGCGCGTACGCAGCCGCAAGGACGTCGAGCGGCAGACGAAGTTCGCTGTTGCGGGTGTCGTGGTGTTCGCCGCGACGCTGGTCGTGACGCAGTGGTTGGTGCTGGCGGCGGTCTTCGGCGCGGTGGTGATCTTCTGGGACCGGCTGTTCGGGGGTGCCCGCGTCGAGCGGCAGGCGATCGATCGCATCGAGGGTCTCGCGACGTGGACGGAGTCTCTGCGCGACACGATCGCCGGTGCGGTTGGGCTCGAGCAGGCGATTCCGGCGACGGCAGTGAACGCGGCACCGTCCATCCGGCCGGCACTGAACCTGCTCGTCGACCGGCTCCGCGTACGCGAACCACTTCCCGATGCGTTGATGAAGTTCGCCGACGACCTCGACGACCCGTCGGCCGACCTCGTCGTCGCCTCGCTGATCCTGAACGCTCGGTTGCGCGGGCCGGGTCTGCGCAGCGTGCTGTCGGCGTTATCGGAGTCGGCACGCGATGAGCTCGACCTGCGTAGGCGGGTCGAGGGCAGCCGTCGCAGCACCCGGCGCAGCGTGCTGATCGTGGTGCTGGTGATCGGCGCGATGTCGGGCTTCCTGATCCTGTTCAACCCGTCGTACGTCGAGCCGTACGACACTCCGCAGGGTCAGCTCGTGCTGGCGGTCGTGCTGGGGCTGTACGCGCTGTCGATCATGTGGCTGCGCAGGCTCGCGGGCGTACGCCAGCCGGAGCGGTTCCTCGTGCAGTCGCGGCATCAGGTTGAGTCCGAGGGGGCCGGCCGATGATCCTGCAGATGGCAGCCGGCGCCGTGATCGGCCTCGGGTTCCTGTTGCTGGTCTGGGTGCTGGCGAAACCCGCACCCGGCGTCGGCGCGACGCTTGCCCGGCTCGACGCGGGACGCCGCTCGCAGCAGGCGGCGACCACGACCGCGGCGAGTTCGCGAGTCGAGGCGCGCATCGACCGGGTGCGCGACGGCATCGGCGGCCGGATCGAGGCCGAGGCGATGGCGCGCGGGTTCAACCTCGATGCCACCCGCATGAACCTCGCGGTGATGAACAAGTCGATGGCGAGCCATCTCGGGTTGAAGGTACTGCTGGCGCTGGTCGCATTGGTCTGGTTCCCGATTGTGCTATCCGCAGCGGGAGTCTCCGTTGTGGGCCTGCCGTCGGTCGGGGTGCTTGCGGCCGTGGTGATCGCGTTCATGCTGCCCGATATGGCCTTGCGTCGCGATGCCGATGCCCGGCGGGCCGACTTCCGGCATGTGATGGGGTCGTTCCTCGATCTGGTCGCGATGAACCTCGCCGGCGGCCGCGGTCTGCCCGAGGCGCTGATGGCGGCGTCCTCGATCGGCGACCACTGGGCGATGGTGCGCATCCGGCAGGCGCTGTCGAACGCCCGAATCATGGGCCTCACGCCGTGGGAAGGCATCGCCGATCTCGGCAAGGAGCTCGGCGTCGACGAGCTGCGCGACCTAGCCTCGGCGCTGGCGCTGGCCGGCGATGAGGGCGCAAAGATCCGTTCATCGCTGATGGCACGCTCGGACAGCATGCGTCGCAAGGAGCTGGCCGACGTCGAGGGCGCTGCGGGAGAGAGCTCGCAGACCATGCTGTTGGCCCAGTTGCTGATGTGCGTGGCGTTCTTGATCTTCCTGGCCTATCCGGCCGTCCAACAACTCGGGAGTAGCTGACCATGACCGCATCGCTAAGAGGAGGTTTGGCATGAGTCTCGTGAAGATGCAGGTCGAGATCACCAGATTGTTGATTGTGCAGGTGCGAGGCCGGGCCGCTAAGGCCAGGCGCGAAGGCAGGAACGAGGTCGGTGCGTCCGCGATTGAGTGGGCGATCATCTCGGCGCTCGTCGTCGGTCTGGCAATTGTGGTGTTCGGCTTCGTTAAAGACGCGATCGAGAAAAAAGAGGGCGACATCAACAAGGAGCCGTAGCCCGAAAGATGGATCATCAACATGCTGAGTCGCGTACGCGCGACGACCGGGGCGTGAGCGCCATCGAGTTCTCGGTCGTCGTGCCCATCGTGCTGCTGCTGATCTTCCTCACCATCCAGGCCGGCTTCTGGATGTACGGCCGCAACAGCGCGCAGAGCGCCGCGCGCGAAGGCGTTTCGTACCTGCGGCTGGCCGGCGAGCACAACGACCCACAGTCGTTCAAGCCGAAGGCCGAGCAGTACGCGTACGACTACGCGACAGACATCGGCGGGCTGGACGGCGTCGAGGTCCACTCCGATATCAACGTCGACACGGGAAAGGTGACCATGACGGTGTCCGGCTCGATGGACGCACCCGCAGGCACCTGGACCGTGACCCAGTCGGTGACCGCCACGCTGGAGAAGTTCCGTCCCGATGCGGAGTTCGGCGATGGCGACTGAACGCGAGCAGGGCACGGCGAGCCTGGAGCTGGTGATCCTCGCTCCGGTGATGTTCGCCGTGCTGTCGCTGATCCTGGTCTTCGGCCGGTACGCCGAAACCGAAGGCAAGCTCGACCAGGCGGCGCGCGACGGTGCCCGCGCGGCCACCGCCCAGAACAGCCGCTCCGAGGCCGAGACGATCGCGCGTGACGTGGTCGACGAAGCGCTCACGGACGCACCGGAGTCATGCCGCAACGACGTCGACGTCGAGTTCGACCTCGGCCCCGGCGCGTACGAGTACATCGAGGAGACCGACCCGTCGGCGGTCTCGTACATCTCGGTACGGGTGAGCTGCGACGTCGACCTGACCGATCTCGGGCCGCTGCCGTTGAACTCGGCCACCATCGACCAGACGTTCACCAGTCCACTCGACCGCTATCGAGGGGTGGCCGAATGAGGTGGCGAAGCCTCGTACCCACGCGTGACGACCAGAGCGGGTCGATCACGCCGTTCGTGCTGATCGTCACGATCGCATTGTTCATGCTCGCCGGCCTGGTGATCGACGGCGGGCGGCAGATGAACTCACGCTCGCGTGCGGTCGCGTACGCCCAGGAGGCATCGCGCGCCGGTGCGACGGCGATCGACCTGAGCAGCGATATCGCGGTTGTCGACAAGAACGACGCGCAGGCGGCCGCAGCGCGCTTCTGTGAGAGCGCGATGGCCCGTGATGGCGATCTCGTCGACTGCCAGGTCACGCTGGTGCCGAGCGGCAACGAGAGCGGCACCGAGGTGTACGACGTCGAGGTGAACACGACGGTGGAGACGCAGGGCATCCTGAGCGGGATGTTCGGCGTCGACGTGTGGACCGCCGACGGCGTCGCGCGCGCCCGACCGATCCAGGGCGTCACCCAGGCGCAGTCCGGCCAGGAGCTGACGATGGGCCCGCCCGAGACAGAGCCGGGAACAAGCAATCCGTTCCCGACCGGCGGCACCGATGAGCCGACGGGCGACTACACGGAGTGCAAGAAGCCGTACTTCGACCCGTACGACCCGAACCACATCTGGCACAAGGGCGATAAGCCGCTCGACCCGCCGATCACCGAACCGATGCCGACCGAGGAGGCCTTCTGCTGGCCGCCGTGGGTGGCTCCGAAGCCGAAGAAGAAGGATCCGAAGAACCCGGACAACAACGGCAACCAGGGCGATAACGGCCACCACAACGGCAACGGAGGACAGAACAGGTGAACCAGATCCGGCTTCCGTCGACGGGCGCCCCGCGCGGCCGCGGTACGGACGTACTGCTGGGGATCCTCGCCCTGCTCGGCACCGTGGTGATCGTCGTCGGGGTGCCCGTTGCGCTGTTGCTGCTCGCGGGTCCGCCGTGGCAACCCGAGATCGATGATGCGCTGGTCTCCGAGGCCTCGGTCCGTGATGTCGTTGCAGTGCTGGCGATCATCGTCTGGCTCGCGTGGCTCTACTTCTGCGTGTGCCTCGTGGTCGAGGCGGTGGCCGAAGGTCGCGGCGGGCGGATCGCACCACAACTACTCGGCGGAGGCGCCGGTACGCAGGCGATCGCGCGACGCCTGATCGCGACCGTCGTTCTGATCGGTGGCACCGCGACTGGGCCGGTCGTGAGCGCTCATGCGATCTCGGTGCCGGCCGACCACGGGCCGGTTGCCGAGCTGGCTGGGGAGAAGAAGGCGCCCTCCCCGAGCGCGCAACACACACCCCCGACGACCGGCGGCCAGACTCCGGCGGTGACTGCTTCCGACGGCGTGGCCCCGTACTACGACGTACGCCCGCCTGAGGGACGCAACTACGAGACGCTGTGGGACATCGCCGATCGCTTCCTCGGCAGCGGTACGCGCTACAAGGAGATCCTCGAACTGAACCGTGGCACTGTGCAGCCCGACGGGTCGAAGCTGTCCGGCACCGACCTGATCCGGGCCGGTTGGGTGCTGCGACTACCCCCGGATGCGCACGGTGCGGGTCTGCGCATCGTCGACCACAGCCTCGACTCGCTCGATCCCGTCGATGCGGGTGCGACCCCCGAGGCCGACGACGGTGAGGTGGCCGCCTGGACGCCGTTGTTCGGTGCGGCCGGAGGCCTCCTCGCGGCCGGTCTGGCGGTCGGGCTTCGCCGATACCGGGCGAGCTCAACCGTCGGCGCTCTGGTCGGTCGGCGCCTCGACCCGCCCCCCAACGGCGGGTCGTCGCGTACGCCGGAAGCCGCACTGCGCAACGAGGCGGACGAAGACTCGGCCGCGTTGCTGAACCGTGGCCTACGCGCCTGGACCGCGACGAGCGGACGATCGGTGCCTCCGATCGCACAGTGCTCGGTTTCGCCGACCGGTGTGGCGGTCTCGTTCCACGGCACGCCGGAGGTCGAACCGTTCTCCGGCTGGACGCCCGGCCGCGACGGTCACGTGTGGCTGCTCGACCGACGCGCCGGCGCACAGCTCGGTGAGCGCTCTGCTGCACCGGCGCCCGGATTGGTGGCCTTCGGATCCCGCGACGACGGGTCCACGCTCTTACTGGACCTCGACGCGTTCCGCGGCATCGTCAGCATCGGCGGCGAAGGTCATCGAGCCCGGGCGGTGGCCATGAGCTTCGCGCTCGACACCGCCACCCATCCCTGGGCCGACCGGCGCCAGGTGACCATGGTCGGGTTCGCCGACGACATCACGTCGGTCGCCGATGAGACGATCCGGGTCGTAGACGACCTCTCCCAGGCGATCTCGCCGCTGGAGCGGGTTGCGGCCGCGCAGCAGCAGGCATGCGCGAGGGTCGGTGCGCGCAGCGTGCACGACGCGCGATTCACCCACGACGACACGTTGCTCTGGCAACACCAGCTCGTCGTGTGCTCGGGCGTACCGTCGCCCGACACACTGGCTACGTTGCACGAGCTCGCCTCAGACCGACGGTCGTCGATTGCGGTCGTGATCGTCGGCGACGTGCCGAGTGCGGCGGCGCGGCTGGTCGCCACCGAGGACGGCCGGTTGACGTGCGCGCCGATCGGACTCGACGTACGCGCCCAAGGCATCGACGTGGACGCGTACCGCGGGATCGTCGACGTGTACCAACGCACCGAGTCCGACCAGTCCGGCGCCGATGGTCCCGACGGGCCGGAGACGCTCGCACCACCGGTCGATGTGAGCGAGGTCGATCCGGCGCTGTTCGACGCGCAGACCCGGCAGCCGGTGGAAGTACGCATTCTCGGTCCGGTGCGGGTCGACGGCGTCGGCCAGATCTCCGAGCCGAGGCGCGACCTGCTGACCGAGATCGCCGTGTACGTCGCATTGCAGCCCGGCGGAGTGCACACGGCCGCGCTCACCAAGGCGGTCTGGCCGCGGGGCGTACCCGAGGTGACCCGCGATGCCGAGCTCGAGCGCGTCTCGGCGTGGCTCGGACCCGAACGGTTCGGCCTCGTCGACGGACTCTGGCAGCTTCGCGGCCCGGGCGTACGCGTCGACTGGGACGTGTTCCGGGCGTACGTCGACCATGCCGAGCGGATGCCGCGAGAGGCCGAGCAGGCATTGGGTGCAGCACTCGAGCTCATCCGCGGGCAGGCCTGGATGGGGCTGCCGTTCGGCCGCTACTCGTGGTTGGCATACGACTCCGTGCAGGTGCAGGTGCCGGCGTTGGTCATCCGTACGACGCGGCGGTTGGCCGCCATGCGAGCCGACCGCGGTGACGGCGAGGGCGCCCGTGACGCGTTGCTGACCGGGCTCGACCTGGCGCCGGCATCGGAGCAGCTCTGGTGCGATGCGCTGCGCCTTGCGGAGCGGTTCGCGGCGCCGCGCGATATCAAGATGGTCGCCGACGGGATGTACGCCTCGATCGCCCGCCACGGCTCGCCGCACGGTGCGCGACCCGAGACGAACGCGCTGGTCGACAAGCTGCTACCGGGCTACCGCCGCGCCGCCTGAGCGAAAACCGGTTCGCGATCGCCGCCGGCGGCCGCGTAGGCTTGCTCGTCGGCCCCGCTGTACGCGCGTGTGGCCGCCTCCTGCACACCCGAACCGATTGTGGAGTCCTGCCATGCTGACCGTCAGCGGCCTCGAACTGCGGGTCGGCGCTCGCATGCTGATGTCCGACGTCGGATTCCGGGTCGGCGACGGTGACAAGGTCGGCCTGGTCGGGCGCAACGGCGCCGGCAAGACCACGCTGACCCGCGTACTCGCGGGGGAGGGCCAGCCGACGGCGGGCACCGTCACCAACACGGGCACCGTCGGTTACCTGCCGCAGGATCCGCGCACCGGCGACCTCGAAGTCTCGGCCCGCGAGCGCATCCTCTCCGCCCGCGGCATTGACGAGGTCGTCCGAAAGCTGCGCAAGGCCGAGGCAGATATGGGCTCCGACGACGAGCGCGTACGCGAGAAGGCCATGCGGCGGTACGAACGCGCCGATGCAGAACTGCACGCCGGCGGCGGGTACGCGGCCGAGTCGGAGGCGGCCACGATCGCGGCCAGCCTCGGGCTTCCGGACCGCGTGATGGGCCAGCCTCTCGCCACCCTCTCCGGTGGACAGCGGCGGCGGGTCGAACTGGCTCGTATCCTGTTCTCCGGCGCCGACACTCTGCTGCTCGACGAGCCGACGAACCATCTCGACGCCGACTCGATCGTCTGGCTGCGCGACTTTCTGAAGGCCCATCACGGCGGCCTCGTGGTGATCAGCCACGATGTCGCGTTGCTCGACCACACCGTCACCAAGGTGCTGCACCTCGACGCCAACCGAGCCGAGGTCGATGTCTACAACATGGGCTGGAAGTTGTACCTCCGCCAGCGCGAGACCGACGAGCGCCGGCGCAAGCGCGAACGCGCCAACGCCGAGCGCAAGGCCAGCCAGCTCCAGGCGCAGGCGGCCAAGATGGGCGCGAAGGCGACCAAGGCAGTAGCCGCGAAGAACATGGCCCGGCGCGCCGAACGGATGCTGTCGGGTCTCGAGGCCGAGCGGGCCGCAGATCGCGTGGCGCACATCAAGTTCCCGTCGCCGGCGCCCTGCGGCAAGACACCGCTGCAGGCCGCCGAGCTGAGCAAGTCGTACGGCTCCCTGGAGATCTTCACCGACGTCGACCTCGCCGTCGACAAGGGCAGCAGGGTCGTCGTGCTCGGTCTCAACGGCGCGGGCAAGACGACGCTGCTGCGCATTCTCGCGGGTCTCGACAAGCCCGATACCGGGCAGGTGCAGCCGGGGCACGGCCTCAAGATCGGCTACTACGCACAGGAGCACGAGACGCTCGACCTGCGGCGTACGGTGCTGGAGAACATGCAGTCATCGGCGCCGCAGCTGACCGACACCCAGGCGAGGAGCGTGCTCGGCTCGTTCCTGTTCACCGGTGACGACTCCCACAAGCCGTCGTCGGTGTTGTCGGGCGGAGAGAAGACCCGGCTCGCACTCGCCACCCTGATCGTCTCGGCCGCGAACGTGCTGCTGCTCGACGAGCCGACCAACAACCTCGACCCCGCTTCGCGTGACGAGGTGCTGCGTGCAATCCGTACGTACGAGGGCGCGATTGTGCTCGTCACGCACGACGAGGGCGCCGTCGAGGCGCTCGAGCCCGACCGGGTGCTCATCCTGCCCGAAGGCGACGAAGACCTCTGGTCCGATGAGTACGCCGAGCTGATCAGTCTCGCCTGAGGGTGTAATTGACCCCTTTTGCGGCCATGATGGATGGGTGCGACTTCTTGTAACCTGCACCGACGTCGACGGGAGCCTGACGTGACGACCACAGCGCAGCGCATGCGCGGACTGGCGGCCCTTGTCGCCCTTGCCGTTCTGATCCTGGGTGTTCCCTGGGCTCTGTGGACGTACACGGGCGGTGCGCCGTGGGATGCAGTGGCACAGCCCGGCGACTGGCTGAGCAGTGAGCTCGACAACTCCGCAATCGTGTCGATCCTGACGCTGGTCATGTGGGCCGCCTGGGCGTACTTCGTGGTCTGCGTCGCCGTCGAGGTCGTACGCGCACGTCAGGACCGCCCGGCGCCGAGCGGCGGAGTCGGTGCCCAGCCGCTGGCGCGACGCCTCGTTGCGTCGGTGCTGCTGCTGATCGGCACGGCCACCGTTGCGGCACCCGCAGCCACGGCTGCCTCCGGCGGCGGTTCGGACGCCCCGGCGGTGCAGCAGAGCGTGCGGGCCGCCTTCGCCAAGATCGAGCAGGCGCAGCGCGTACCCGCGAACGCGCAGGCCGGCGCCGCAACCTCGGCCGGGGGCGGTCTCGCTCAGAATACGGCTGCCACCGCGGCCAAGGGCGACGTCGCGTACTACGTGCAACCGCCGCGCGCCGGCAACTACGACTGCCTCTGGGACATCGCGGAGCGCACCCTCGGCGACGGGATGCGCTGGCATGAGATCTACAACCTGAACAAGGGTGTGCTGCAAGAGGACGGCAACCGGTTGATCGATCCCGATCTGATCTACCCGGGCTGGCGGATGCAGCTGCCCGATGACGCTCGGGGCCCGAACGTCATCCGCCCCGACGGGCAGTCGCAGGGCAACAACGGCAACGCTGCGCACAACGGGTCGACCACCCAGCAGGGCGAGGGAGAGGTCGCCTTCGAGGGTTCGGCCGAGGGCGCCGCCGAGACGTCCTCGAGCCCGGCGGCGAAGGAAGACCACTCGACGTTGTACGCCCAGCTCGGGCTCGGCGGCGGTCTGATCGCCGCGGGTCTGCTGTGGGGCCTGCGCCGCCAGCGCGGCTGGAACGGCGGCGACCCGCCCGGGCGCGGTACGCCGTTCGACGAGGAGTACTCGCTGCAGCTGCGGGCCGACCGCCCGTCGGCGATGTTCGCCGACCGCGCCATGCGCTCGATGGGACGTCGCGGCGCCGGTGCGCGACCGAGCGTCGCTCGGCTGGGCGCTGAGCACCTGAGCATACGTTTCGACGGCGTCGCCGGGCCGCCGGCGAAGGGGTGGAGCCCCGGCGCGGATGCGTACGAATGGACGACCACCGCCGACGCCCTGCCCGGCGACCACGTCGACGGACCGTCTGCCGCGCCGCAGCTCGCGTGCATCGGCGTCGACGGGTCCGAGCAGGTGCTGGTCAACCTGGCCGCCGCCGGCGGTGTCGTTGCCGTCAGCGGTGATCGCCGGGTCGCTACCGAGATGGCGCGCTCGATCGTCGTCGACCTTGCAACGCATGCGTGGGCAGACGTCATCGAGGTGATCGCGGTCGGCTTCCACGAAGATCTCCTGCCGCTCGGAGGCGGGCGGTTGCGCCAGTTCGAGTCACTCGACGACGCCATCGCGCACGTACGCGGGTCGGTCCAGCACCGGCTCAGCGAGCGGGTGATCGTATCCGCCGAAGAGCCGTCACGTACCCAGACCGCGGCTCTGACCGGCTTCGCGACAGATCAGGCGAAGCCCGTCGGCGTGTTCTGCTGCGGCGAGGTCGACCGGGCCGGTCTGCGGCTCTCGGCGAACGCCGACGGCGTCGTCGTACCGGCCGGATGGGGCATGGCCCTGAACGCGCAGCGGCTTCCCGCCGCGAGCATTCCGCCGTTGGTGTCCCTCTACGGCCAGGAGGTCGTACCGGTCGAGCCCGACGCGGCGCAGGCGGTGCCGGGCTACGACCCGCGAGTCGCCGACCCGAGTGCGGGTGTCGTGGCCGATATCCGGCTGCTCGGCGAGGTACGCGTGACCGCGGCCGGTGACATCGACGAAGACCGGCTCCCGCTGGCGACCGAGATCGTGACCTGCCTCGCGCTGAATCCCCAGGGCGTGCACCAGCGGGTGCTCGAGGGCATGCTGTGGCCGCGTGGCGCCTCCGATGACGTGGTGTCGGCGGCGATGGAGACCGCTCAGACCTGGCTGACGTCGCTCAGCGGTGTCTCCGCGATGTCGTTGGCCGACGGCCGCTGGTCGCTCGATCTCAGCCGCGTACGCGTCGACTGGCATCTGCTTACGATGTGTGACGTCGATCTGGCCCGAAGCGGACTCGCTTCGGCACTCGATGGCCTGCGCTACGTGACGGATGCGCCCATGTCGGGGCTCCCGAGCGGCCGGTACGCATGGCTGCGTCCGGAACAGGGCCGACGGATCCGCGAGACGATCGTTTCGGTCGCCGAGGGTGCGGCCGGGTCGGCGTCCGACAACGGCAGGCATGAGGACGCGGTCGAAGCGCTGCGCACCGGCCTGCTCGGCGTACCCGATGCGGAGGTCCTGTGGCGGCGGCTGCTGCGACTCACCGCAGCGCGCGACGGTGACCTGGCGGCCGTTGCCGACGAGATGTTTGCCACGTTGGGTCGGTGCGGCTCGCCGCGCGGGCCCGAGGGCAGCACGCTCGCACTCGTCGACGACCTCCTGCCGAACCGCCAGCGCACCGCCTGACGGTCGGGCGTCGGGAATGTAATCGGTATTACGTCGGTTGACCTCACCGGGAGGTGAGGCCGATGAATCCAAACACCTGGCGCTCGCTCACGAACGATCCGACCGTTCTGCGGCAACGTGTCACAAGGGGCACGACCCGACGCATTCTGACCTACGCGCGTCCGTACCGTCGCCAGATCGCGGCGTTCCTGGTGCTCGTGGTGCTCACTGCCGGGCTCACGGTGGCGACGCCGCTGCTGTTCAAGTCGATCATCGACGACGGCGTCGTACGCGGCGACACTTCGGTCGTCGTGATCCTGTCCAGCATCGTGGCGCTGCTCTCGTTCGTCGAGGCCGGTCTCGCGCTCGCCCAGCGCTACTTCTCCGCGCGTCTCGGTGAAGGCCTGATCTACGATCTGCGCTCCGAGGTCTTCGACCACGTGCAGCGGATGCCGCTCGCGTTCTTCACCCGGAGCCAGACCGGTGCCCTCGTCTCGCGGCTCAACAACGACGTGATCGGAGCGCAGCGGGCCTTCACCTCGACGTTGTCGGGCGTCGTCTCCAACATCATCAGCCTGGCACTCGTCGTCGGCACCATGATCGTGCTGTCCTGGCAGATCACCGTGGTCGCGTTCCTGCTCGTGCCGATCTTCTTGATCCCGGCCAAATGGGCGGGCAAGCGGCTGTCGGGTCTGACCCGCCGGCAGATGGAGGTCAACGCCGACTTGGGCGGCACGATGACCGAGCGCTTCCAGGTCGGCGGAGCGATGACCGTGAAGCTGTTCGGACGACCCGACGAGGAGCGCGACGGCTTCTCCGGGCAGGCCGCGCAGGTACGTGACCTCGGCGTACGAATCGCGATGACGAGCCGGATCTTCTTCTCCGCGATGACTCTGGTCGCCGCCCTTGCGACCGCTCTGGTCTACGGCATCGGCGGCGTGATGGGCATCAACGGCGTACTGACCGTCGGTACGCTGCTCGCGCTGGCCGCGCTGATGGGTCGCCTGTACGGTCCGCTGACGTCGCTGACCAACGTGCACGTCGACATCATGACCGCGCTGGTCAGCTTCGAGCGAGTATTCGAGGTGCTCGACCTCCCACAGACCATTCGCGATGCCAACGACGCCGTACAGCTGCCCGAGCACGCGCCCGCGAGCGTAGAGCTCGACCAGGTGCATTTCGGCTACGACGACGCTGACGCGACTCTGACCAGCCTGGAGGGCGTCGCACGATCCGGCCAGGCACCGACCGGCGAGGTCCTGCACGACGTCTCGTTCACGATCGAACCCGGGCAGATGGTCGCGCTCGTCGGCCACTCCGGCGCCGGCAAGACGACGGTGAGCTCGTTGCTCGCGCGGTTGTACGACGTCGACTCCGGCGCCGTACTCGTCGGCGGGCATGACGTACGCCAACTCCGGCAGGACTCCCTGCGCGACACGATCGGGTACGTCGCACAGGATCCGTTCATGTTCCACGACACCATCCGTGCCAACCTGCTGTACGCCTATCCGGATGCCACCGACGAGCAGATGCGCGCGGCGCTCACCGATGCACAGATCATCGATCTGGTCGATGCGCTGCCCGATGGTCTCGACACGGTGGTCGGCGATCGTGGGCACCGCCTGTCCGGCGGTGAGCGTCAGCGCCTCGCCATCGCGCGGCTGATGCTGAAGAGCCCGCGGGTCGTCGTCCTCGACGAGGCGACCGCACACCTCGACTCCGAGTCGGAACGGGCCGTGCAGGAGGCACTCGACCGCGCGCTCGTCGGGCGTACCTCTCTGGTGATCGCGCACCGGCTATCGACCGTACGCAATGCCGACGCGATCGTGGTGCTCGACGCCGGCCGAGTGGTCGAGCACGGCACGCATGCCGATCTGCTCGCTCGCGGAGGCACGTACGCCGAGCTGTACCGCACCCAGTTCGCGACCGACGCCGTCCCAGCGGCCGGCTAGCTGCTGGCAGCCCCGTACTTGTCGCCAGCCGCCTCGTGAGCCGCGCGTTTCTGCCCCTGATCGGGCGATTCCGGGGCTGAAGTGTGCGGCCCAGCGGGCCCGCGGGAGGTGCGGCGGGGCCGCGGGTGGGCTTCGGTCCAGGCGAAGTAGAACCAGCCGAACACCGCAAGCGCTGCGAAGAAGAACCACTGCATCGCGTAGAAGAAGTGCGGGCCCTGGCCCAGGTCCGGACGCGGCTCGGGCTCCAAGCCGTCGTCACCGGCGGGCTGCTGCTCGGTGCGATTCACGTAGCCGGGGTACGCGTCGTACGGAAGCGCGGTCTCGATGCCGGCGCTCGACACGGCGCGTACCTGCCCGTCGGTCGGCTCGATCGCGGCGGCGTCGGCGGTGCTGTCGACTCGCACCCATCCGGTGACCGTCACGGTGCCGGACGGGGGAGCGGGGATGTCGACGTCGGCCGAGTTGTTGGGGGTCGCCATCCAGCCACGGTTGACGATCACCGCCGTGCCCGATTCGGTCACCAGCGGCGTCACGACGTCGACGCCGGGGCCCTCGTCGCGGGTCTGGTACTTCTCAACGACCTCATGCTCGGTGTCGTACGTGCCGGTGACCGTCACCGGGGTCCACTGGCTGTCGGCCGGTACGGACTCGTCGTCCGGACCGATGACCTCGTCGATCGGGCGCGGCTCCTCGTCCAGATGCGCGCGTACGATCTCGTTCTCGGCGGTGCGCTGCTCATGGCGGTCGTGCTGCCAGATCCCCAGACGTACGCACACTCCGGCGAGCAGGATCACGAAGAGCGCGAACCCCAGCCACCTCGGCGAGAGGACGAATCGGTACACACCGAAACGGTACGCGCAACGCGTCGTGAGACGGCCATGGGGCTCCGTCGGGTATGGCGGCTAGGCTGGATGAATGACCCAGGATCTCGCGGCTCCGACACTGCTTGCGGACCAGTACGGCCGGGTGGCGACCGACCTGCGGGTCTCGCTGACCGATCGGTGCAACCTGCGTTGCCAGTACTGCATGCCCGCCGAGGGTCTCGACTGGCTCCCGACCGACGAGACGCTCACCGACGACGAGGTCGTACGTCTGATCCGGATCGGCGTCGACCACCTCGGTATCCGAGAGATCCGGCTGACCGGCGGTGAGCCGCTGCTCCGGCGCGGCCTCGCATCCATCATCGGCCAGGTCACGGCGCTCTCACCGCGTCCGAAGGTGTCCATCACCACCAACGCGCTCGGCCTCAAGCACACGGCCGGCGCGCTCGCGGAAGCCGGGCTCGATCGGGTCAACGTCAGTCTCGACACCGTCGACCGTGACACGTTCGCCGAGATCACCCGGCGCGATCGGCTCAATGACGTCATCGCCGGGCTCGAAGCCGCGAAGGCCGCCGGGCTCGAGCCGGTGAAGATCAACGCGGTGCTGATGCGTGGCGTCAACGACGAGCAAGCGCCGAGTCTGGTCGCGTGGTGTCTCGAACGCGGTTACCGGCTGCGGTTCATCGAGCAGATGCCACTGGACGCACAGCACCAGTGGAACCGCGACCAGATGATCACCGCCGACGAGATCTTCGCGCTGCTGCGTCCGCATTACACGCTCACGCCGAGCGGTCGCTCGCGCGGCTCGGCTCCGGCCGAAGAGTTCGCAATCGACGGCGGTCCTGCGACCGTCGGCATCATCGCGTCTGTGACCCGGCCGTTCTGCGGCGACTGCGACCGCGTACGCCTGACGGCCGACGGCCAAGTACGCAACTGTCTGTTCGCCCGCGAGGAGTCCGACCTCCGCAGTGGCCTGCGGGGTGGAGCGTCCGACGCCGAGCTCGCGCAGCAGTGGCGGGACGCCATGTGGATCAAGCGTCCCGGCCACGGCATCGACGACGAGGGCTTCCTGCAGCCGGCGCGTCCGATGTCGGCCATCGGCGGCTGAAACCCCGCTGACACGTGAGAAGTGTCGTGCCGACACGCGACTTCCAGCTCCCATAACCCGCGGGTGAGCGGGGTATTTCTCGCGGGTCAGGGCGAGGGTGAGAAGGGCTCCGTCGCCTTCCAGAACCCGCGCGCCGACAGGAACGTACGCAGGTGTTCCTCGTGCTCGTCACAGGCGAGCCAGGTCTTGCGCCGATCGGGCGTGTGGATCTTCGGGTTGTTCCAGAGCAGCTGATACTGCGCTGGCGCAGTACAGCCCTTGGCCGAGCAGACGGGGTCGATACTTCCTGCGTCACTCACCCGGTCAGCGTACGCGGCCACAAAACGGCCCCTGGAAAGGGCGATGCCGGACAGCCACGGGGGGAGCCATCCGGCATCTGACAACCTCGACGGGGGAGACGAGGCGTCGGCACCGGACATTACACGACCGTGACCTAGTTCGCATCCCCCTGCGTCCCACTTTCCAAACTGCCTGCCGGCGTACGGCGATACGGCTCCGCAGAACCGGTACGGCGCTGCGATGCGGTGTTGGCCAGTACGACCGCGATGTACGGCAGCAGCACCGCACCTGCGACGAAAATCCAGCGCAGCGGACCGGTCGCGATGACCGCCGCTACGAAGCACACGGTGCGAATGCCCATCGAGATCAGGTAACGCATCTGGCGTCGATGCAGGTCGACGCTGCGCCCGGGCTGGGCACTGGTGATGTTGACCGCGTCATGCGCGTGCGGGTCCATACCTCTACGGTACGCCGCGCCGGCGGTGTGGGTGAAGATGGAGTCCCACGAAACCGAGGAGAAACCATGAGCGACCGCACCTATCGCGTCACCGAGATCGTCGGAACGTCGCCGGACGGCGTCGACCAGGCGATCGAGAACGGCATCGCCCGCGCGGGCGACACGCTGCGCCACCTCGACTGGTTCGAGGTGACCGGCGTACGCGGCCAGATCGTCGACAAGGAGGTATCGCACTACCAAGTCACGATGAAGCTCGGTTTCCGCCTCGAGGACGACGAGTAACCGATACCGGCAAGTAGCCGATAGCGTTTGCGAGGCGTTGCCGTCCGGCGCGTCCGACGTATGAGCGAGAGGTACGACGTGGGTCGATCGGTACTGGTCACGGGAGGCAATCGCGGGATCGGGCGCGCGATCGCGCAGCGGTTCAAGGACGCGGGCGACCAGGTCGCCGTCACGTACCGCAGCGGGGAGCCGCCAGCCGGTTTTCTGGGTGTGCGTTGCGACGTCACGGTGCAGGAGCAGGTCGATGAGGCATTCGCGACCATCGAGGCCGAACACGGCCCGGTCGAGGTGCTGGTGGCCAACGCCGGCGTCAACCGCGACACCCTGCTGTTGCGGATGAGCGACGACGACTGGGCGACTGTGCTCGACACCAACCTCACGGGCTCGTTCCGGGTCGCGAAGCGTGCCGCCAAGGGCATGTTGCGCCTTCGCCGCGGCCGGATCGTGTTCATCTCCTCGGTGGTCGGGCTGCTCGGCAGCGCCGGCCAGGTCAACTACGCGGCCAGCAAGTCCGGTCTCGTCGGTATGGCGCGTTCCATCGCGCGTGAGCTCGGTAGCCGCTCGATCACAGCCAACGTCGTTGCGCCGGGATTCACCGAGACCGAGATGACCGCTGAGCTGCCGGAGGCCAAGCGCGAGGAGTACAAGGCCTCGATCCCGCTCGGCAGGTACGCCGACGTCGAAGAGGTCGCCGGTGTCGTCGAGTTCGTCGCGTCGGAGCAGGCGGGCTACGTCACGGGCGCGGTGATCCCGGTCGACGGCGGCCTCGGCATGGGCCACTGAGAGAACAGGAGCACACGTGGGAATCCTCGACGGTAAGAAGCTGCTCGTCACCGGCGTGACGATGGACAACTCGATCGGGTTCGCGGTCGCGCGTACGGCCCAGGACGAAGGCGCCGAGGTGGTCGTCTCCAACTTCGGCCGTGCCCTCGGCATCACTCGGCGCATCGTGAACCGGCTGCCGAAGCCCGCCGAAGTGATCGAGCTCGACGTCACCGACGACGATCACCTCGCCGGCCTTCCTGCGCGCCTCGAGGAGACAATCGGCGGACTCGACGGCATCTTCCACTCGATCGCGTACGGCAACCCGGAGACGATCCTCGGCGGACGCTTCGTCGGTGCGCCGTGGGAAGACGTCGCGCACGCGGTGCAGGTCTCCGCGTACTCCCTGATGTCGCTCACGAACGCCGCCCGGCCGCTGCTCGGGCGCGGGAGCTCCGTCGTCGGCATGACCTTCGACGCGACGGTCGCTTGGCCCGCGTACGACTGGATGGGCGTGGCGAAGGCCGGCCTGGAGTCGTGTTCGCGCTACCTCGCCCGCGACCTCGGACCCGACGGCATCCGGGTCAACCTGGTGTCGGCCGGACCGTTGAAGACGCTTGCCGCCAAGGCGATTCCCGGCTTCGAGGAGATCGAGACGATCTGGAGCGATCGCGCGCCGCTCGGCTGGGACGAGAAGGACAACGAGCCGACCGCACGGGCCGCGGCCGCACTGCTGAGCGACTTCTTCCCGGCGACGACGGGCGAGATCGTGCACGTCGACGGCGGATACCACGCGATGGGCACCTGAGCGGTGTCGCGCCGACTGGTGCTGGTCCGGCACGCAAAGACTGTGTCAGCGGCGGCCAGCGACGCCGAACGCCCGCTGACAGAGCGCGGCCGCCGCCAGGCAAGTCTTCTCGGTACGCGCCTCGCCGAGCAGCGGCTCGGCGTCACACACGCGCTGGTGTCACCGGCCGTACGCGCGCGTGAGACATGGAGCGGCGTAGCGGCCGGCCTCGACGGGGCGACACACGAGCTCGTCGACGACCTGTACGTCGCGACACCCGACGATGTGCTCACCGCAGTACGCACATCGGGCTCGGTGGCCGACACCCTCGTGGTCGTCGGGCACAACCCGACGATCGCCGACCTCGCGTGGCTGCTGGCCGGCGACGTGCCGGGAGGCGCGTACGACGAGCTGCGCTCCGGCGGCTACTCGCCGAGCACGACGACGTTGTTCGCCGCCGAGAGCGAATGGGAAGACGTCGACCAGACCTCGCTCGGGCTGATCGGATACATCCCGCCGCTGGCCTGATCGAGATCGGCGGCGAAAGGCACGGTCAGGGAGTCAGCTCGCCGGCTTCCTCGTCCGCGGCCTCGACCTCTTCTCGGGTGATGCCGAGCAGGTAGACGATCGCGTCGAGGTACGGCACCGACACAGACGTATCGGCGGCCTCGCGGACGACCGGCTTCGCGTTGAAGGCGATGCCGAGCCCGGCAGTCGCGAGCATGTCGAGGTCGTTCGCGCCGTCGCCGATCGCGACGGTGTTGGACAGCGCGATGCCCGAGTCTTCGGCGAAGCGTCGCAGCGCGGTCGCCTTGCCAGCGCGGTCGACGACCGGGCCGATCAGCCGACCGGTGAGCCGGTCGCCGTCGACCTCCAGCCGGTTCGCGGCGGCGTAGTGGATGCCGAGATCCTCGGCGATCCGGTCGACGACCTGGGTGAAACCGCCGCTGACCATCGCGAAGCGGTAGCCGAGGCGCTTGAGGGTACGAATCATGGTGCGAGCGCCGGGTGTGTAGACGAGCGACTCGTAGACGTGGTCGAGGGCTGCGACGGGTACACCCTCGAGCAGCCGGACGCGGGCGCGCAGGGAGTCGGCGAAGTCGAGCTCACCTCGCATCGCCGAGGCAGTCACGGCGGCGACCTGATCACGGAACCCGGCGTGGTCGGCGAGCATCTCGATCACCTCGCCCTGGATGAGCGTGGAGTCGACATCCATGACGACGAGCCGTTGCGCGTGGCGGTGGATCCCCGTCGGGCTCACCGCGATGTCGACCTCCTGGCGTACGGCCTCCTGCGCCAGCACCATCTGCAGATGCTCGGGGTCCGAACCCGACACATCGAGATCGATCGCGGTCACTGGATAGCGCGCCATTCGTACGATCCGGTCGATGTTGGCACCCGCCTCGGCGATGCGACCGGCGACGCCGGCGACCGCTTCCGGTGTGAGCGGCGAGCCCAGCACGGTCACATGCGTACGCCCGATGCGCCGGGGGCGGTTGTCGCCCTCGCCGCGGACGACCTCGACCTCCATGCCGAGCGACGCCGCGACGGACTGCATCGCGTCCGCGAACCCGTCGCGGTCGACGGGTTCGGTGAACAGCACGCCGAGCACGAGTCGCCCGCGCAGCAGCAGCTGTTCGATGTCGAGCACCTCTGCGTCGAACCCGGCGGCGGCCTCGAAGACCCGCGAGGTCACACCGCGGTGATCGCGGCCGGTGAGGGTGACGAGGAGGGTTGGCGCCGAAGGATCGGGCTTGGGCATGAGGGGAACGTTCATCGCACCCTGAGGTTAGCGCTGCCCGGGAGCGTCGCAGGCGGCAACCACCGCATGTCGGGCGGCCCGGTGCAGGGCGGTGGTCGTCCGACGCCGCGCCTGGCCGTCGGCGACGCCGACTGCGCCTCCCTCGTCGGCCAGGGCGAGCTCGCAGATGCGCAGGCAGCGCACGGCGAGTGCTGCCACTCGCTGAGCTCTGTCGTCGTACCCGGGTGGCAGCATGCCGTCGCGCGCCGCACGCAGGTCGGAGAGCGCATCGGCGATCTCCGGACGCCAACGGGCGACGTCGAGCTCGGCGAGCTCGCGTCCGGTCTCGATGAGCTGTTCGCGCAGCGTCCGCTCCGCCTCGGCGAGTGACTGCGGCGGGGCCGGGTGCGCGGCGTACGCCGCCCAGAACACCCCGCGTCCCACGGCCGACGGCACGAGTCCGAGCGAGCAGCCGTCGAGTACGACCGCTTCCTCGGCGTCGATCGCGACTTCGTTGAACTCTCTGGGACCGGCGAGTCCGGTCGGGTCGCCGGGCGCCGGCAGGGCGAGCGTTGCCCGGGCTGCACCCCGCCTGCGGAGCTCCGGCCAAGCTCGATCCAGAGCAACGATCTCGTCGGTCAGCCCGGTCACGTCGTGTGCCGCGTCGTCACCGCGTACGGCGTCGACCGCGTCGTCGAGTGGCGCGTACCCGGCGAGCCAGGCGTTGAACCATGCAGCCAAGAGGGCGGATCGGGGGAGGAGCGTCATGGGCGCCCGTCGGAGACCGTGTGCACGTGACTATTATCCAGCGTGGGCCCGAACGTTTCGCGGGCCGTACGCAGGCGCGAGATCCGCGAAGGGAGATCATGGCCTCGGTCATCGAGCTCGTCGACACCACGATCGTGCGCGGCGGACAACGGATTCTCGACTCCGTGACGTGGACGGTCAACGACGACGAACGCTGGGTCGTGCTCGGCGCCAACGGTGCCGGCAAGACGACCGTGCTCCAGGTCGCCGGTGCGCAGATGCATCCGACCAGCGGCGTTGCAGGCATCCTCGGCGAGGTGCTCGGCACGGTCGACGTGTTCGAGCTGCGCCCGCGGATCGGCCAGTCGAGCGCCGCGCTTGCCGAGAGAGTCCCGCGGGCCGAACGCGTACGTGATGTGGTCGTATCGGCCGCGTACGCCGTGATCGGCCGATGGCGCGAGGAGTACGACGACCTCGACCTCGAGCGCGCCGACGAACTACTCAGGCAGGTCGGCATCGGACATCTCGCCGAGCGGAGGTTCGGCACGCTCAGCGAGGGTGAGCGCAAG
The DNA here is from genome assembly GCA_023100825.1 of Nocardioidaceae bacterium SCSIO 66511. Classification (NCBI taxonomy): domain Bacteria; kingdom Bacillati; phylum Actinomycetota; class Actinomycetes; order Propionibacteriales; family Nocardioidaceae; species Nocardioidaceae bacterium SCSIO 66511. Next base: position 2,329,646 of record CP095846.1, read on the forward strand.
CGCACCCTGATCGCCCGCGCGCTGATGACCGATCCGGAGCTGATGTTGCTCGACGAGCCCGCGGCCGGTCTCGACCTCGGCGCCAGGGAGGACCTCGTCTCGACCCTCGAGCAACTCGCCGCCGACCCGGACGCACCGGCACTCGTGCTCGTCTCACACCACGTCGAGGAGATCCCGCCCGGGTTCACTCACGTACTGCTGATGCGGCACGGACGCGTCGTCGCGGCCGGGCCGATCGACGAGGCGCTCACCGACGCCAACCTCACCTCGACCTTCGAGACACCGCTGACGCTCACCCGGGTCGCGGGCCGGTACGCCGCGCGCCGCGCTGCGTGAGACCGCGCATCGCCGACCAACCGAGAGCCGCATACGTGCGGTGCATTCGCACCTGAGTCCACTAGGGTATTGGCCGTGTCCGAGTTCTTCGACTGGCTGAGCGACAACGCGTGGGTCGGTTGGGCCGGAGCGGGGGTCCTACTCGCGATCGCAGAGATGGTGAGCCTCGATCTGGTTCTGCTGATGCTCGCGGTCGGCTGTTTCGCCGGGTCCGTCACCGCCGTCGCCGGCGGGTCGGTGGTCATCGCGAGCGTGATTGCGATCGCTACGTCGGTGGCGATGCTCTACTTCGTACGTCCGTCGCTGATCCGCCGCCTCCACGGCGGCCCGGAGCTCGCGACAGGCACGGCCGCACTGGTGGGTAAACCCGCGGTCGTCGTGGCCCGGATCGGCGCCTCGGGCGGCCGGGTGAAGCTCGCCGGCGAGGTGTGGACGGCGCGGTCGTACGACCCGTCGGTCGAGCTGGAGCCGGGCACGGAGGTCGCGGTGCTGGAGATCGACGGCGCGACCGCAGTGGTTTTCCCGCAGGACTGAGTGGCCCCAACGACACGACGTACGTACGCAGCAAGAAGTCTCGGATCGGACCCGAAAGGACCATTGAGTGGAACTCGCAGTTTCCATCTTCCTTGTCTTGATCGCCTTGTTGGTGATCGTGACGCTTGCGAAGACGATCAAGATCATCCCGCAGGCGCGCAGCGGGATCGTCGAGCGCTTCGGTCGGTACAAGAAGACTCTGAACCCGGGTCTGAACTTCTTGACCCCGTGGATCGAGAAGGTGCGCTACGTCATCGACATGCGCGAGCAGGTCGTGTCGTTCCCGCCGCAGCCGGTCATCACCGAGGACAACCTGGTCGTCTCGATCGATACGGTGATCTACTTCCAGGTCACCAACCCGGTCACCGCCACGTACGAGATCGCGAACTACATCCAGGCCATCGAGCAGCTGACGATGACCACGCTCCGCCAGATCACCGGTGGCATGACCCTCGAGCACGCGCTCACCGGGCGCGACCAGATCAACGGCTCCCTGCGCGGCGTACTCGACGAGGCGACCGGGCGCTGGGGCATCCGCGTCAACCGGGTCGAGCTGAAGGGGATCGACCCGCCTCCGTCGATCAAGGATGCGATGGAGAAGCAGATGCGCGCCGAACGCGATAAGCGCGCCGCCATTCTCACCGCAGAAGGCGGTCGGCAGTCGGCCATTCTGACCGCCGAGGGTGAGAAGCAGAGCTCGATCCTGTCCGCCGAAGGTGATCGTGAGGCGGCGATCCTACGCGCGCAGGCCGAGCGTGAGGCAGCGATCCTGAAGTCACAGGGTGAGGGCCAGGCGATCCAGACGGTGTTCCAGGCCATTCACGACGGCAACCCGGACCAGTCGTTGCTCGCGTACCAGTACCTGCAGATGATGCCTCGCATCGCGGAGGGCGACGCGAACAAGGTGTGGATCGTGCCGAGCGAGATCGGCAAGGCACTCGAGGGTCTCGGCCACGCGGTCGGTGCGATCCCCGATCACACCGAGGGACCACAGAAGCGGGTCAGCCTCAACGAGCCGGTCGCGGAGGTTTCCGATGAGCGGCTGAGTGCCACCCACGATGCGGTCGCCGAGGCGATCGAAGACGCTCGCAGCGCCGCGGCGCCCGGTGGTGGCGGGTCGCGTCAGCGCCAACAGCAGTCGGAGCAGGGTCAGTCGACTCCGCCGCCGGCAGCGGCACCACCGACACAGTCCGGGCCTCCCGCGGGGGCACCGCCGAGCGGGCCGACCCAGCAGCAGCGGCCGCCGCGGCCACAGGATCCGCCGGCGAGCCCACCGCCCGGTCGCCAGCCTCCGCGCTGATCTCGCCCGCTGGGCATGACGTACGCGCGGGCGTACGTCATGCCCAGCGAGGCAGGTAGGTCAGTGGCGGTACGTGCCGACCGTGATCGCGCGAGCCAAGGTCTTGAACGCGAGGTTGAACGAAACGACCGCGGGGCTCACGTCGGAGTCGACGCCGAGCGACTCCTCGGATACAGCGTGTACGACGTAGAAGTAGCGATGCACCTGGTCGCCCTCGGGCGGCGCGGCTCCCGTGTAGGCGAACGTCCCACCATCGTTTCGTACGTGGAATGCCTTGCCCGGTAGGTCGTCGTTGCTCGCACCGATGCCCGCCGGCAGCTCTGTCGTCGTCGCGGGCAGGTCCACCAGCACCCAGTGCCAGAACCCGGACGGCGTCGGCGCATCGGGATCGAAGCAGGTGACCACGAAGCTCTTCGTCGCTTCGGGGAACTCCGACCAATGCAGCTGCGGCGAGGTGTTGCCGGCAGCCGCCACCTGCGCGTCGCTGAGCGGCTCGCCGTCCGTCACGTCGTCGCTGGTGACCGAGAATGCCTCGACCCGCGGCAGCAGGTCGTACGGGTTGGGGGTGACCGGACGGTCCAGGCTCATAGATTCTCCATACAAGAGTGCGGCACTTGCCCCCGACGCTACCGCTCGTCTTGAAACGTGGGCGACCGCGTAGGTACCCGCGACTGGCCGTGTAGCGTCGGTCAGCAGTCAACGAACCCCGAACGGTACCGATATGACGACGACTTCGCATCCGCCCGCAGACAACGCCCCGCCCTATCCGGTCGGCCTGCTGTTTGCCGGCAAACGCGTCGTAGTGGTCGGCGGCGGGCAGGTGTCGCAGCGACGTATTCCGGCCCTGCTCGCTGCGGGCGCCCGCGTCACGGTCGTATCGCCTGATGTCACACCGGCCATCGAGGGTCTTTCCGCCGGCGCCGAGATCGAGTGGCAGCGGCGTGGCTTCCGAGCGGGTGATCTCAGCGGGGCGTGGTATGCGCTCGCGCTGTCCGATGACGCCGCGGTCAATGCTGCGGTTGTGGCGGAGGCCGATGCGCAGCAGACGTTCTGCGTACGCGGTGACGATGCCGTGGCCGGATCGGCGTGGACCCCGGCGACAGGGCGCTTCGACGAACTGACCGTTGCGGTGATGGCCAACCGAGACCCGCGCCGATCGGCGGCCGTACGAGACGCGCTCGTCGATGCCCTCCGCAGCGGCGAGGTGACGGCGCCGCACCACCGAGACAAGCGTCCCGGGGTCGTCCTCGTCGGCGGCGGACCGGGCGACCCCGAGCTGATCACGCTCGCCGGCCGACGCGCATTGGCGGAGGCCGATGTGGTCATCGCCGACCGGCTGGCACCGCGCGAGCTACTCTCCGAGCTCCCCGCCGACGTCGAAGTGATCGACGCGACCAAGTTGCCGCGAGGTCGGGCCGCACAACAAGAGGAGATCAACCGACTTCTCGTCGAACATGCGCGCGCTGGCAAACGCGTCGTACGCCTCAAGGGCGGCGACCCGTTCGTGTTCGGACGCGGCATGGAAGAGCAGATCGAGTGCGTACGCGCGGGCATCGAATGCACGGTGATTCCCGGCATCACCAGTGCGATAGCCGTTCCGAGTGCGGCCGGCGTGCCCGTGACGCACCGGGGTGTCACGCATGCGTTCACGGTGGTCTCCGGGCATCTGCCGCCCGGCCACCCCGACTCACTCGTGGACTGGTCTGCTCTCGCCCGAGTCGGTGGCAGCGTCGTGCTGCTGATGGGCGTCGACAACCTCGCGGCGATCGCCGCGGCGATGATCGATGCCGGCCGCGCACCGGATACGCCCGTCGCTGTCGTCCAGGAAGGCGGGATGCCGACCGAGCGGAGGCTCCGCTCGACCCTGCTACACGCGGCCGAAGACGTCGCCTCGGCGCGGATCCGACCACCCGCGGTCGTGGTGGTGGGAGAGGTCGTCGACGTCCTGGAGGACGCAGTCGCCGATGGTTGAGCGGGTGGAGATCGACGACGCCGGTGACCCGATGCTTCGCGACTACGTCGGTCTGCGCGATGTTCAGGCGCGACGGTCGCTCGAGGTCGAGCACGGGTTCTTCATCGCCGAGGGGGAGAAGGTCGTACGTCGCGCACTCGAGTCGGGGCACCGGCCGCGTTCCTTCCTGATGGCGCCGCGTTGGCTGGACTCTCTCGGCGATGTGCTCGACGACCACGACGTGCCGTGTTTCGTGCTCGATGAGGCCGCGATAGAAGGCGTAACGGGGTTTCACGTCCACCGTGGAGCATTGGCGTCCCTCGAACGCCCCGAGCCGCGCTCTGCCGACGACGTGCTGCGAGACGCGAGCAGGGTCGTCGTCATCGAGGACGTCATGGACCACACCAATGTCGGGGCGATCTTCCGCAGCGTCGCCGCACTCGGGTTCGACGCCGTGCTGCTGTCTCCGCGCTGTGCAGACCCGCTCTATCGACGCTCGATCAAAGTCGCGATGGGCTCGGTGTTCTGGCTGCCGTACGCGCGCCTCGACGACTGGTACGCGGCGCCGGATCTGCTTGCTCGGCACGGGTTCCAGCGAGTCGCGATGGCGCTGGACCCCGAAGCGATCGACCTGGCGCGGCTGGACGTACGCGACCGGATCGCCCTGCTGGTCGGCTCCGAGGGCCACGGCCTGTCGCCCCGATGGCAGACGACTGCCGACGACGTCATGATGATCCCGATGGCGGCCGAGATCGACTCGCTGAACGTCGCGGCATCGGTCGCGGTTGCGTGCTGGGCCATCCGAGAGGCGCGTACCCGCTGACCGGTCGGCGAGCGGGTACGCCTTGGGTTCGCTGGTAGCGTCCTCAGCCACTGATCCCATGCACCCGAGCCGAGGAGTTGGCGCGCACGATGACTGTGATCGAGGTCCGTAACGAGGCGAAGGGCAAGCACGACCCCGACTACCGGGGCCGCACCTTCACCGATGCCCAGATCGCAGAAGGCGGGCACCGTTCGTTCGTCGGCGGCGGTTGGGAGGAGATCGGCCGCGCACAGCTGGAGTTCCTGAAGTCGAGAGGACTACGGCCTCATCACCGGTTCCTCGATGTCGGATGTGGGAGCTTCCGCGCCGGACGTCATCTCATCGACTACCTCGACCCCGGCAACTACTACGGCTTCGACATCAACCACGCCGTGATGGCGGCCGGGTACGTGAACGAGCTCACCGATGAGCAGCGCGACCGGCTCCCGATCGCCAACCTGCACTCGACCGATCGGTTCGACACCGACTTCGGCGTGACGTTCGACATGGCTATCGCGCAGTCGGTGTTCACGCACGTCTCGATCAACCACATTCGGCTCTGCATGTTCAGAGTCGCCAAGGTGATGAAGCAGGGCGGCGTCTTCTACGCGACCTTCAACGAGCACGGGCCGAAGTACCCACTCGACAAGTTCACGAAGACGCGGTTCACCGAGCGCAACGCGTACTGGTACTACCGACGCGATCTGCGTTGGGCCGCACGGTTCAGTCCGTGGGAGTTCGAGTACATCGGCGACTGGGGACATCCGCGGGGCGCACAGGAGATGATCAAGCTCACCCGCTCGTGAGCTCGCGTTCCAGCGGCGTACGGAAGCTGGGTACGACGACGGTGTCGAGGCGAGAGGTCAGTCGGTCGGCCCGGTCTGTGATCGCTCGCTCGGCGTCGGCGCCGACGTCTTCGAGTACTCGCCAGCGCACCGTGCCGTCGTCGACGACCGCCCAGCCACCGACGATTCGGCCATCCCACCAGACGGTCGGTCCGATGTTGCCGTTGCGGTCGAACAGCGCCACGTGGTGGTCGCCGAGGTACCAGTCGCGGTGCTTCCAACCCATCGGGGTCGGGTCGAGAGCAGGTAGCAGGGCCGCCGCAGGCTCCGGCTGCCCGGTCTCGTCGACGTCATCGGCGAGGACGACGCCGGTGCCTGCCTCTAACTGCACGGCGACGGTGTCGAGACCGGCAACCGCCTTGCGGGTCTGACCGAGCGGCCAGCCGGTCCACCACTGCAGATCCTCGATCGTCGCCGGGCCGAATCGGCGGAGCCAATGCTCGGCGAGCCGAGCTCGGGCCGTTTCGGGTGCGAGGTCGTCGATGCCGTCCGGCCACCACGACTGTGCCGGCTCCCAGGTGTGCAGTCGCGAGGTCCAGTCGCCACGCGGAGATCCGCGGACGATTCGCCCGTACGCGCCGAGGATCGTCAGCACGCGGCTGTTGATGGTGCGTCGGATGTCGTACGACTTATCGGTGACAGGCAGCGTCGCGGTACGAAGGCGGGGCTCGTCGGACGACAGCTGAACGGCCGTAGCAGACCCGCGCTTGACGAGCGCGTCGACGGCCGCCTGCTCGACATCGGCGAGCCAGGTGTCGAGGTCGCCGTCGAGCTCGGGATCGGTCGGTAGGCGGTCGAGATCCTTGAGCAACCCGCGGCGCAGACGCTCGGCGACCGGAAGCGCCGACGCGTGGTGGATGCACGCGACCAGCTCTTGGGGTACGACGAACAAGGTGCGCCGCATCGCCATCAGTCGGACCAGGGACCGGCGGTCGTACAGCGCGGCGGAGACATCGCCGAGCTCGGCATCCGGGACGCGCGCGAGCACCGACAGGTAGACCGACGCAGGATCGCTGGCATGTAAGGCGAGTAGGCTCCGCGCGGCGTCGTCGGTGTCGGTCGCGCGATGATCCGCACTGAGCCGATGACGAGTCTGAAGGCGATTGCGGCGCTGCCGGTCTGACATCCTCAACACGCCATCAGGATCCCATCCGCCACCGACAACGTGCTCGCCGTCGATTCGCCATGCCCGCGGACCGCCGAGCGGGTACCGTCTTGCAATGGAGCCAGCACGCACCGCCACCACCGTCCGCTCCGGCGTCAGACGAGCCGCACGGGTCGCGAAAGGACTGGCGTCACCAGCGACGCGCGAACGCTACCTCGATGCCGTGAAACATCGGCTGCACGACGAGCGACCGGGTCACGGCGTCGAACGCTGCCTGGTGTGCAAGGCGCCGTCACCTCGGCATCGGACGATTCACTCCGCGTCATCGCCGGACAAGGTCCGCTACGTGCGTATCTGCGGCAGCTGCGGGCACATCAGCATTCCCGAAAACCGAAACGACTACACCGAACGCGATTACAGCCAGCTGCCGTCGAGCGGTCGCACCGGCCACGAGGGTAGGCCGGGCCGCGATTACCACATCGCCTCACTGGCTCTCGAAGGCATCGCGCGCAAGGACGTCGAGGTGCTGCTGTACGGAGTCGGCGCCAGCCGAGACAACCACACCATCAAGGATCTACCGAAGGTACGAAGCGTTGCGATCGGCGACATCATGAAGCTCCGCGACGATGGAGAGTTCGTCGACCTCACGAAGCGGCCGCCGAGGAAGTTCGACCTCGTCATCGCCAGCGAGGTGATCGAGCACTTCCGCGATCCTGTACCGGACTTTCGCACGCTGTTCGGGTTCGTCAAGCGCAACGGGCTGGTGGTCTGCGCCACCAACGTCTACGGAGGCAATGACCTGTCCCGCGACCGCTACATCTTCTACTCCGACCACACGTCGTACTACACGCCCACCGCGTTGCATCACATCGCGCTGATGTACGGGATGCACATCGATTTCCGGATGCCGATCATCGGGGCCGGTATGCGTAAGCGCTACATCTTCTTCACCCGCTCGCGTGCGACCTTGGACCGGCTCTCGGTGTACTTCGGATCGCGTGCGTACGCGCCGTCCGAGTCGGCGTACCGGCTTCGGGCCGTGAAACGCTCCGATGAGAAGCGGTCCACCTGACCCGCACTAGCTCTCGACGTGCTCCGCGTCGCGCTGTGCGGCAGGCCAGTCCTGGTGGAACCGGTCGGCGACGCTCTCGGCCTGCTTGAACAGCTTCTTTCGCGCCCGCGTGGAGAGCCGGTCGCCGAACACGCGACCGTAGAGGTGGTCGGTCTCGTGTTGCAGGCAGCGCGCGAGCGTACCGCCTTCGCCGATGTAGGTCACCGCGGCGCCGGTGTGGTCATAACCGTCGACGCGTGCCCAGTCGGGCCGGGCGCAGGCCGAATAGCCGCCGGGAAGCGAGAGACAGCCCTCGTCGTCCTCGTCGAGGTGTCGCTCGCCCGGATCGGGCAGGGTGAGCACCGGATTGCAGACGACGCCCTTGACCCGCTGGTCGGCACCGTCGGTGCAGTCGAATACGAACACCTTCTGGTCGACGCCGATCTGGTTGGCGGCGAGGCCGGCGCCCTCGGCGGCGTACATCGTCTCGAACATGTCGGCAACGAGGGTGGCGAGGTCGGCGTCGAAATCCGTGACGTCGCGTAGCTCTCGATGCATCACCGGCGTGCCCCACCGAGTGATCGGCCGTACGGTGCCTCCGGTCGGCAGGTCGGACACGTGGACTCCTCGACGACTCGTGGTGATGATGCCGTGCCAAATCCTAGACGTGGGGCGTTCGATGCGAACGAGCGGCGTGAGCGAGGTCATGTGCACCTGAGTGCAAACGAGAGTTACACTTGTCCCGTGAGCAGAAATCCGAGGACCGGAGGAGCCGTCGTGTCATCAGACCGAGGGATCGTCACCTACCGCCGCGACGCGATGGGCTACGGCCTGGCCGCGCTGCACCGGATCGCCGGCTCGAAGATGATCGACCGGCTCGGCATGCGCAAGCCGACCGAGCGAGTCGTGTTCCAGGCGACTAAGACAGGCTTCCGTACGCTCGGGGCGGTCAACCGGACCTTCGTGAAGAAGCGCGGCGGGGGCTCGCCGAGCCGTACGCGCTCGGGCCCGCGCACCGGAGTCTTCGACCTCACTCCGACCGACGACCAGCAGATGATCGTCTCGGTCGTCGAGGAGTTCGCGGCCGACGTGGTACGCCCGGCGGCGGACAAGGCCGAGGAGCTCTGCGAGACACCGGACGAGATCCTGTCGCAGGCCGCAGAGCTCGGTCTGACCCTGCTGGAGGTGCCCGACGACCTCGGCGGGCTCGATGGCGAGCGGTCTGCCACCACGGGCGTCCTCGTCGCGGAAGCGTTGGCACACGGCGATATGGGCCTCGCGGTCTCCTGCCTCGCGCCCGCATCGGTCGCCACCGCATTGTCGCTGTGGGGGAGTGCCGACCAGCAGCAGACGTACCTGCCTTCGTTCACCGGTGACAAGGTGCCGGCGGCGGCATTGGCCGTCGCCGAGCCGACGCCGTTGTTCGATCCGCTCGCATTGCAGACCACCGCGCGGCGCTCACCCGGTGGCGGCTACGTACTTCAGGGTGTGAAGTCCGCGGTCGTTCGCGCCGCTCAGGCAGAGCTGTTCGTCGTAGCGGCCGAGATCGAAGGCAGCGGACCGGCGATGTTCCTGGTCGAGTCCGATACTGCCGGCCTCGAGATCGAGGCCGATCCGTCGATGGGTCTGCGCGCCGCGTCCTTGTCGCGGGTCGTTCTCGACGGCGTACGCGTACCCGAGGAGGCGCTGCTCGGCGGTGCGGGTACGTCGTCCTACCGCGAGTGCATCCGGCTGTCGAGGCTCGCGTGGTCCGCGTTGGCCGTCGGCACCGCCCAGGCGGTGCTCGACTACGTGACTCCGTATGTGAAGGAGCGCAAGGCGTTCGGCGAACCGATCGCGTACCGGCAGTCGGTCGCGTTCATGGTCGCCAACATCGGGATCGAGCTGGAGGGCATGCGGCTCGCGACATACCGAGCCGCCTCTCGCGCCGAGCAGGGGCTCGACCACGCGCGTGAGGTCGCGATCGCGGGGCGCCTCTGCGCGGAGTACGGGATGAAGATCGGCCAGGACGGTGTCCAACTGCTCGGTGGCCACGGCTTCGTCAAGGAGCATCCGGTCGAACGCTGGTATCGCGACCTGCGCGCGGTAGGTGTGATGGAAGGCAGCCTCCTCGTCTGAGGAGCCGTACTCGAGAAGGACTGCATAGATGATCAACCTGGAAACACCCCGCAAGTTCAAGACGTTCATCGGCCAGGCGCATCAGGTCGCGGCGGAGTTCCTGCGACCGAACTCCCGGAAGTACGACACGGCGGAGCATGCGTACCCCAAGGAGCTCGACCTGCTCGCGTCGCTCGTCGACGGGATGGACGATTCGGGCAACAGCCAGGGCGCCGGTGCGAAAGGCGTTCGGCGTAGCGGCGGTGATGCCGAGTCGGTACGCAACGGCACGAACATGTCGTCGGTGCTGTCGGTCATGGAGATGTGCTGGGGTGACGTCGGCCTCACGCTCTCGATGCCGCGCCAGGGCCTCGGCAACTCGGCGATCGCATCGGTTGCAACCGACGAGCAGCTCGCCCGCTTCGACGGGGTGTGGGCCGCCATGGCGATCACCGAGCCCGGATGCGGATCCGACTCCGCCGCGATCAACGCCACCGCCGTGCTCGACGGTGACGCGTACGTGCTGAACGGCGAGAAGATCTTCGTGACGTCCGGTGATCGTGCCGATGCCGTGGTCGTTTGGGCGACGCTCGACAAGTCGAAGGGCCGGGCTGCGATCAAGTCGTTCGTGGTCATGAAGGACACGCCCGGTATCCACGTCGAGCGCCTCGAGCACAAGCTCGGCATTCGCGGTTCGGACACAGCCACCATCATTCTCGACAACTGCCGGGTCCCGGCCGAGAACCTCCTCGGTAGCCCCGAGATCGACACGGAGCAGGGCTTCGCCGGCGTCATGCAGACGTTCGACAACACGCGGCCACTTGTCGCCGCGATGGCGGTCGGCTGCGCGCGGGCGTCCCTCGAGGCGACGCGTGACCTGCTCCGCGATGCGGGCATCGAGATCGACTACGACCGGCCGGCGAACCGCCAGTCGGCCGCGGCCGCTACGTACCTCGCGATGGAGTCGGACTGGGAGGCGGCGTACCTGCTGACGGCGCAGGCGGCCTGGATGGCCGACAACTCCAAGCCGAACTCGCTGCAGGCGTCGATGGCCAAGGCCAAGGCCGGCCGCTGCGCCAACGACATCACGCTGCGCTGCGTTGAGCTCGCGGGCACTCTCGGGTACGGGGAGCACGAACTACTGGAGAAGTGGAGCCGCGACTCCAAGATCCTGGACATCTTCGAGGGCACCCAGCAGATCCAACAGCTCATCGTCGCGCGCCGGTTGCTCGACCTGTCGAGTGCCGAGCTGAAGTAGCATCCCGGGCGGCCGCGACCCGCGGTCAGCCGGTCCTCGCGGTACGTTCGTGGCCTGTCACAGGACTCGGAGTGTGCCGTGTTGGTGGAAGTGAACAAGGTCTCGGTCGAGGGCCCGCATGGACCGCTGCTACGACCGACCTCGCTGTCGTTCGGGAGCAAGGACGCCGCGCTGGTCGTCGGCCCGCCTGGTGCCGGCCACACGGCGCTGGCGTTGGCCGTCTCGGGGCGGCTACGGCCGACATCGGGCCAGGTGACGGCCGACGGCGACCGGTCGCTTGCACACCTACGCCGACGGATCGCGCCGGTCGATGTCGCGGGTGTCTCGGAGCCCGACGAGGTCGTCCCGTTCGCGGCCGTCATCGGGGAGGAGCTCGCGATGTGCGGACGACGTGCCTCGCGCTCGGCGGTTCGTGCGTACCTGACCGAGCGTGGTGCAGACGACTTCATCGACACTCGGGTCGAGAACGTACCCCCGGATATCCGCGCCTGGCTACTGACCGACCTGGCAATGCAACGCTCCGGCGTGGAGGGCGTCGTGATCGCGTGCCCCGACCGATACGGACTCCGCGCCGAGGTCGCCTGGGAGATCGCCCTGTGGGCGGCGGAGGCCGGTTCCGCTGTCCTCCTGCAGTTGATGCAGAACACCGCTGACGCCATCGCCGTCGAACCGACGGTGATCGGCGACGTCTCGTTGGGAGGTGTTCGATGAGCTCGCTACGCATGGCGTTCACCGAGCTCCGACGGTTGTTCGCCGGACGACTGCCGCGGCTCGCCATCGGCGCGTTGATCCTCATACCGTCGATGTACGCCGGACTGTATCTGTGGGCGAACCACGACCCGTACGGCAACCTCGACCAGGTGGACGCCGCGCTCGTCGTCGCCGACACCGGGGCCAAGGCCTCAGATGGGACGAATCTGCATGTCGGCCGCGACGTCGCCGACGACCTGGTCGACGACGGCTCCTTCCGGTGGCATGAGGTGTCGGCGGAGGAAGCCGAGGACGGGGTTCGAAACGGTGAGTACAGCTTCGCGGTGACATTGCCGAAGCGATTCTCCGCGGCGCTCGCGTCGACGGCCGACCTCGACCCGCAGAAGGGCCGCCTGCGCCTGACGACCAATGACTCGAACAACTATCTCGCACACTCGATCGGCGACCAGCTGATGACGCGGATCGCCGGAACGATCACCGAACGAGTCGGCAAGCGGGCCGCTTCTGAGTTCCTCGCCGGGTTCGCAGATGTTCATTCCCAGGTACGCAAGGCGGGCAACGGGGCCGCGGAACTGCGCGACGGACTGGCCGACGCGGTACGTGGATCTCGTCGACTGGAAAAGGGTGCGGGTACGCTCGCGAACGGCGAGGGTCGCCTCGTAGAAGGCCAAGAACGCCTCGCCGCCGGCATCGGCACCGCCGACCGAGGGGCGAAACGACTCGACAGCGGTGCCCACCGGCTCGCGGACGGACTCGACACCCTTGCCCGGCGTACTGCCTCACTGCCGCGCCAGACCGCGCGACTCGCATCCGGGTCCCGACAAGTGGCCGACGGCAACCGGCGGATCGCCGCGGTCGCCGATCGGGCGGCGACGATCTCGAGCGCGGTCATGAGCACGGTCGACGCCGCGGGACAGGACATTCGCACGGCTCTGCGACGGATGGGGCTTTCGCCGGCGCAGGTCCAACGAGTGATGCGCCATCTCGACCGCGTCCGCACGCCGCTCGAGCGGGTCAACCGAAAGATCCATGGTGCCGCCCGCGACACTGACCGGCTCGCCGACGGTGCGCAGCGGGTCGCGGACGGCAACCGACGACTCAGCAAGGCGTCAGGCAGGTTGGTGAGCGGCATCGGCACCGCGGATCGTGGGGCGACCCGGCTCGCGTCCGGTGCGGATCGCCTGGTCTCCGGCATCGATCGGCTGGGCAGCGGCAGCGATCGGCTGGTCGACGCACAACGCCGCGCGCACAAGGGCGCGCGGCGACTCGACACGGGCGCAGGTCGCCTCGTCAACGGCCTGGTCGACGCCCGCGACGGCGCGGGACAGCTTGCGAGCGGCCTACGGAACGGGCTGGAATCCATCCCCAACCTCGACAAGTCGGACCGTAAGTCGGCCGCCTCAGCGATCGCCTCTCCGGTCGACGTCGAATCCGTCTCCCAAGCGAGCGCGGGTTCGTACGGCGCGGGGCTCGCTCCCTTCTTCATGGGCCTCGCGACCTGGATCGGGGCGTACGTGGTGTTCCTGCTGGTCCGACCCCTGTCGAATCGCGCCATCGCGGCCCGGGCGTGGCCCGCGCGCATCGCACTCGGCGGTTGGATTCCTCCGTCGCTCATCGGCATCGTCCAGGTTGCGGTGATGCTGCTCATCATCGCGGCGGTGGTCGGAATCACCATCGCCAACACGTTGCAGGCGTTGCTCTTCCTCGTGCTGGTCACGGTGACCTTCGTGGCGATCGTGCACGCCTTGAATGCGTGGCTTGGGGGAGTGGGGCAGTTCGTCGGCCTGGTGCTGCTCGTGCTGCAGCTGGTCAGTGCCGGCGGTACGTTCCCGTGGCAGACGCTGCCCGGACCGCTCCAGGCGCTGCACCATGTGCTGCCGCTTTCGTACGCGATCGATGGTCTCCGTCACCTGATGTACGGCGGGCCGCTGACCGGGGTCGGACGCGACGTGTTCGTGCTCTGCGTGTTTCTTGCGGCTAGTCTGTTCGCTACTGCGGTCGCCGCTCGGCGCCAGCGGATGTGGACCGTTTCGAGGATCAAACCGGAGTTGGCACTGTGAGCGATATTCCCCTTGCCCGCGATGTCGAGTACGAGATCACCCGCATGCTGCGGCGATCGCGTGCTCGGAGCATGCGTACGGTTGCCGATGTACACCCCGATCTCGAGCTCGGCAACTACCTGCTGCTCCTGGCGGTCGACGATGCCTGCGGCCCGGGGTCCGACGGTGTACGCGCCACCGAGCTCGCAGAGTCGTTCGCGGTGCACAAGTCGACCGTGAGCCGAGGGCTGGCGACGCTCGAGCAGATCGGTCTGGTCGAGCGTGTCCCCGATCCGACGGACGGCCGCGCCCGGCTGGTCCGGCTGACCGACGAGGCCGCTCGGCGGGTCGAGGAGGTGCGCCGACGCCGCCATGAGCAGCTGGCAGCGGTCCTCGAGGACTGGCAGTCCGACGACCTCACGACACTCGCTCGCCTGCTGGATCAGCTGAACAACGCGCTCGACCAAGGCTGACGTGCACTGGCGCGGTTGACGTGTACCGTCTGCTCATGCGAATTGCACGAGGGGTCGCCGCGATGACGTGCGCAGCAGCGCTGGCGATGGCCGCGTCGGCGTGCAGTGACGAGGATGATCCAGCGGATGACGAGCCCACCGAGGCGGGTCCGAGTTCGATCGACCGGTTGAGCGACATTCCGGATGCCGTTCTGGTGATCAAGCCGAAGTCGCAAGACGCGCCCAAGACGTATCGAACCGCGAAGATCGTCAGTGCGAACCCGTCGGCGAGCGGCGAGTCGGTCGATGTGAACTTCGAGGCGGGGCCCGACATGTGCAGCATGTTCACCGGGTACGCGACACAGGAGACCGACTCGACGATCGAGGTGACGGTGATCATCGGTGAACAGGCAAACTGCACGGGTGACCCGACCGAGCGTACGACGGTGCTGAACGTCGACGAGCCGGTGGGCGATCGCGACGTCGTCGTCTCCGAGTACTCCCAGGAGTCCATCCCGATCAAAAACCCCTCCCAGTAACGCTGAGGACGTCGATGAGCTTGCGTACGCGCTTCACGGATACCCGTCCGGCGGTTCCCAGCGACTGGGCGAACAGGCTCACCCGCAGCTCCTCGAGCGACCATCGCGCGTTACGTACTCCGGGCGCGTCGAGCTGGTCGGGTCGCAGGTTCTCGGTTGCCGCGTGGAAATCTCCCTCGAGACCCTGTACGTCGCGCATCGCCGCCGCATCGGACGCGAGTGACGTGGGCGCTCGCGCGAGCCGCATCGACGCCGCCCGGAGATAGCGCGGCAGCTGCCGGAGCTGCTCGACACCGGTCTCGCGGACGAAACCGTCGTACAGCAGCCACGACAGTTGGACCCGGATGTCATCCACGACGGTGGCCAAGGCTGATGGTGCCGTGTCGAGCTCGCGGGTCAGGCTCTGCCAGGCTCCGAGCGCATCGACGACATCGTGTACGACGGCCGCCGTGGTCTCGTAGGTGTCGGCGCGCACCGCGTCGCGTAGCTGTGCGAACGCGGCCGCTCCGCGAACCGGACCGCCGTGTCTGAGAACGAGTGCGTCCAGCGCAGCGTCACGGGAATCCTCGAGCAGGTCGAGAACGGTCCGGTACGGACTGTCCGCGATCGTCAGCTTCGTCCGGTTGTCGAAGCCCTTGGTGATCGCCGCAACCGGGGAGGGCGTCGTCAACGCGATCAGCCGGGAGACACCTCGGATCAGGCCGTACGCCTGCTCGCCGGTGTCCTCGACGACCACGATGCTCACGCTGGTTCGCCGATCGACCAGGGTGGGGTAGCCGTGGACCTGATGCCCGTGTCGCTCGACCGCGATTCGTGCCTCGAGATCGCCGAAGTCCCAATCGGTGATGCCGTCTCGGCTGATCCGGTCGGCGGCGCCGGTGAGTGCGCTCCGCAGCTGTGGGCGAAGCTCCTCGCGCAGCTTTTCGAGGTCGCGTCCTTCGCCGACGGTTCTGTCGCCGTCGACGATGCGAAAGCGCATCCGTAGGTGCTCCGGGAGTCGGCTCAGGTCGAAGTCATCGACGGCGACGGGAAGACCACCGATCCGTTGCAGGGCGCCGGCGAGCACCGCCAGCATCGGGCCGTCCTTCGGTCCCACCTCCGCGAGCAACCTGCGGGCCGTATCACCGGCGGGTACGAAGTTGCGTCGTAGCCCTTTCGGCAGCGTCTTGATGAGCGCCGCGACCAGCGCCTCACGATGTCCCGGGACCTGCCACCAGAACGCGTCGGCATCGACGGTGTGCAGTTCTTCGAGCGGGATGTCGACGGTCACTCCGTCGGCGGACGCGCCGGGCTCGAACGCGTACGAGAGCGCCAGGCCTTCGGACTCGGAGGTCCACACGTCGGGGAACTGTTCGATCCTCTCGTCCGGGTCCGCATCGCCCCGCAGAAGCAGGGTCTTCTCGAAGTCGAGGAGGTCGGGATCGCGTTTGCGGCGGCGCTTCCACCAGCTGTCGAAGTGTCGACCGGAAACGACGGTGTCCGGCAGCCGCTCGTCGTAGAAGGCGAAGAGCGTGTCATCGTCGACCAAGAGGTCACGGCGGCGCGCGCGGTCCTCGAGCTCGGCGACATCATCGAGCAGCCGCCTGTTGCGACGGAAGAAGCCGTGCCGCGTCGACCACTCGCCTTGGACGAGGGCATGCCGGATGAACAGCTCGCGTGATACCGCGGGGTCGATCCTGCCGTATGCGACCGAGCGATCCACGACGATCGGCACGCCGTACAGCGTCACCTTCTCGTGGGCCATGACTGCGCCGCGCCGCTTCGACCAGTGTGGTTCGCTGTACGACCGCTTGACGAGATGCTGCGCGAGGGGTTCGATCCAGTCCGGGTCGATCCGCGCCACCGTACGCGCCCAGAGCCGCGACGTCTCGACCAGCTCGGAGGCCATCACCCACCGCGGCGGCTTCTTGCCGACGGGTGAACCGGGGAAGATCGCGAACCGCGCGTTGCGGGCACCGACATACTCCCGGGTCTCCGCGTCACGCAGGCCGATGTGCGACAGCAGACCGGCCAGCAGGGAGCGATGGATTGCGTCGTCGCCCGCATCCGGTTCGTTCAGGCTCAGTCCGAGATCACGTACGGATTGACGCAGTTGGGTGTGTACGTCCTGCCATTCACGGATACGCAAGTAGTGCAGGAACTCGTCGCGGCACATGCGCCGGAACTGGTTGCCGGACAGCTCGCGTCGTTTCGTACGCAGGTAGCGCCACAGGTCGAGGTACGCGGCGAAGTCGGAATGCTCGGACCCGAATCGCCGATGACTGGCGTCTGCTGCGTCGCGGTGTTCGGCGGGACGTTCGCGTGGATCCTGGATCGACAGGCCCGCGACGATCACCAGCACCTCACGCAGGCACCCATTGCGATCCGCCTCCACCAACATCCGCGCGAGTCGCGGGTCGAGCGGAAGGTCGGCGATGATGCGTCCGACGTCGGTGAGCTCCTTGCCTGCAGCGTCGATCGCACCGAGCTCGCGCAGCAGCGCAACGCCGTCTCGTACCGCACGCGGATCGGGCGGGTCGGGGAACGGGAAGGACGAGAGCTCACCGAGGCCGAGCGAGATCATGGAGAGGATGACCGATGCCAGGCTGGTACGAAGGATCTCGGGTTCGGTGAACTCCGGGCGGGACTCGTAGTCCTCTTCGGAGTACAGGCGGATGCAGATGCCGTCGGACGTACGTCCGCAGCGCCCGGCGCGTTGGTTCGCACTGGCCTGGGAGATCGGCTCGATCGGCAGTCGTTGCACCTTGAGCCGCTGGCTGTAGCGGGAGATGCGGGCGGTGCCGGGATCGATGACGTACTTGATGCCCGGGACGGTCAGGGACGTTTCGGCGACGTTCGTCGCAAGAACGATTCGCCGCCCGGTGTGCGGCTTGAACACTCGCTGCTGCTCGGCGGTGGACAGGCGTGCGTACAGGGGCAGGACCTCGGTGTTGCGCAGCGCGCGGCGCTCGAGCATGTCCGCGGTGTCGCGGATCTCCCGCTCGCCGGACAGGAACACCAAGATGTCACCCGGCGGCTCGGTCGAGAGCTCGTCCACGGCATCGGAGATCGCCTGTAGCTGGTCGCCGTCGTCGCGCTCGGCCAGCGGGCGATAGCGTTTCTCGACCGGGTACGTACGGCCGCTCACCTCGATGATCGGCGCGGGCCCGGCCGCCGTGCGGAACAGCTCGGCGAACCGTTCCGGGTCGATGGTCGCCGAGGTGATGATGACCTTGAGGTCCTTGCGGCGTGGGAGCAGCCGGCGCAGGTAGCCGATCAGGAAGTCGATGGACAGGCTGCGCTCGTGTGCCTCGTCGACGATGATCGTGTCGTAGCTGCGCAGGTCCGGGTCCTTCCGGATCTCCGAGAGCAACAACCCGTCGGTCATCACCTTGACGGCGGTGTCGCGGCTCGTCCGGTCGGAGAAGCGCACCGCAAATCCCACGGACGTACCGAGCTCGACCTTGCACTCCTCGGCGATGCGGGCTGCAACCGTACGCGCGGCGATGCGGCGGGGCTGGGTGTGACCGATCTTCTTGCGACCACCACGGCCGAGCGCGAGACAGATCTTCGGCAGCTGCGTGGTCTTGCCGGAGCCGGTCTCGCCCGCCACGATCACGACCTGATGCGCCTCGATGGCCGCCGCGATGTCGTCGCGGCGCTCGGTGACGGGGAGCTCGGCGGGGAAGGTGATCGCTGCCGGATCGATTCCTGCGCCGGATGCGTCGTCGGTCACGCGTCGTCCACCGGCGTACTGGTATAGATGGCGTTGTCGGTGGTCATGCCTCGACGATATCCAGCCCGACGAAGGAGGCTCGCGTGCACCTGACGAAGTTCGGACACTCGTGCGTCCGGCTGAACGAAGGCGAACGGACGCTCGTACTCGACCCGGGCGTGTTCAGCGCGGCCGCCGATGCGTTGCACGGCACCGATGCCGTGCTGATCACCCATGAGCACCCCGACCACGTCGACGCGGATGCGCTGACCGCTGCTGCCTCGGGCAACGCCGAGCTACGCATCTGGGCTCCGGCGAGCGTCGCGGAGAAGCTGGCACCGCTCTCGGACATCGTGACCACGGTGCGGCCGGGGGAGGAGTTCGAGGCAGCCGGCTTCGAGGTTCGTACGTTCGGCGGCCAGCACGCGTTGATCCACAAGGACGTCCCCGTCGTCGCGAACGTCGGCTATCTGATCGACGGTGCCGTGTACCACCCGGGCGACTCGTTCACCGTTCCGACCGTGCCGGTCGACACCGTGCTCGTTCCGATCCACGCTCCGTGGTCGCGGGTCGGGGAGGTCCTCGACTTCATGATCGCCGTACGCGCGCGGCGCGGCTTCCAGATCCACGATGCGTTGCTCAACGACAACGGCTTGGGTGTCGTGTACGCGCACGTTCACCGCGTGGCCGGCGAGTACGACCTCGAGTTCGAGGTACTCGACACGGGGACGACGGTCGACCTCAGCGCAGGGTGAGCGTGTCGATCGCGTACGCCATGGCTCCGACCAGCTCGGCGCGCTGACCGAGTGCAGCGGCGCGTACGTCCACCGTCGCCGCGGTCGCCGGCTGGGCATACTGGTCCAGCGACTCGCGTACGCCGGAGACGACCGGGACGCCGATGGTGCCCAGATCGCCGCCGATCACGACCAGGGACGGGTTGAGGCAGTTGCACAGGTCCGCGATCACGCGGCCGATCGTGCGCCCGGCGGTCGTCAGGATCCTCAGCGCGACGGGGTTCTCGAGCATTCCTGTCGGCCACTCGTCGCCCTCGGCGGCCAGCACATGCGCGAGTTGACGTCGCACCTGGGTACTCGAGACCACGGTCTCCAGGCATCCCCGGTTACCGCAGCGGCACCAGGCCCCGCCGTCGCCGAGCTGGGTGTGCCCGATCTCGCCGGCGATACCGACCGATCCGCGGTACGTGCGACCGTCGAGGACGAGCCCGGCGCCGATACCGTGTGAGGCCTTGATGTAGAGGAAGTCGCGAGCGCCGGTCGCCGCGCCGAACCGGAGCTCACCGTGCGCACCCATGTCCGCGTCGTTGGCGATGTGGACCCGACGCCCGAGGCGTGCGCCGAGCTCGCGAGCGGGATCGACATCGACCCAGGAGGCGAGAATCGTGGGTGATCTGACCTGACCGGTGGTGCCGTCGACGGGGCCCGGGACTCCCGCGCACACGGCGAGAATCTGCTGCGGATCGATGCCGACCTCGCGTACCGCTCGATCGAACATCGCCGTGGCCGTGTCGAAGGCATCGATCGCACGCCCGTCGACGTCGACGGGCGTATGCAGCTCGGCGCGCATGTCACCGACGGTGTCGGCGATCGCGACCGATACGTGAGCGTGGCCGAAGTCGATCGCGGCGACCCAGCCGGGAGGCGCCGACGGCACGAGTAGTGCGGACGGTCGCCCCCGTCTCGCGGTACGCCGGGCGGCATCGGGTAAGCGCTCCTCGAGCAGCCCCTCGTCGAGGAGACCTTGGACCCCGTGCGCGACCGCGCTTCTCGCGAGGCCGGTCGATCGGGACAGCTCGCTGCGACTCAGCGCGCCATGCGTTCGGACGGCTTCGAGCAACAGCCGTCGCGATCGCGCTCGGCGTGCGGTGACCGGCTCCGACTCCTTCATGACGGCACTCTAATACTCCGCCGAAAGGAATAAATAGGATTCCTTACAGATGTCTTGACGCGCAATATCGGTGCCTCTACGTTCGTACGAAATTGCGTCGGAGGTAGCGAAATGTCGTCTCGTCTCAGCAATCGCTCGCTCATCGGAATCGTCGCCGCGGCCCTCACCTGCACGGTCGCTGCCGCCGTCGCCGGCCAACCCGCCTCGGCCGCCGAGCGCACCCGCGTCGACGCCGCGTACAAGAACCCCGACCTACCGGTCGCGAAGCGGGTGGATGACCTGCTCGACCGGATGACGTTGGAGGAGAAGGTCGGGCAGATGATCCAGACCGAGCGCTACCAGGTCTACGACGACGCATCGCCGATCACCGAGTACAAGCTCGGCAGCATCCTCTCCGGCGGTGGCTCCACGCCGCCCGAGAACACACCAGAGGCCTGGGCGGACATGGTGGACCGGTTCCAGCGTGCCGCACTCGACACGCGGCTCGGCATCCCGTTGCTGTACGGCGTCGACTCGGTGCACGGCCACAACAATCTGTACGGTGCGACCGTCTTTCCACACAACATCGGACTCGGCGCGACCCGTGACCCCGCACTCGTACGCGAGGCCGCACACATCACCGCGGAGGAGACGCGGGCGACCGGGCCGCAATGGACGTTCTCACCGTGTATCTGCACCGCGCGCGACGATCGCTGGGGACGTACGTACGAGAGCTTCGGCGAGTCGGCGAGTCTCGCCACCCGGCTCGAGACGGCGATCGACGGATTTCAAGGCGGCCCGGGTGAGTTGTCCGATCCGGACCGGGTGCTCGCCACGGCGAAGCATTATGCGGGCGACGGTGCGACGGAGTACGGCACCGGCGAGGGCGACTACACGCTCGACCAGGGCATTGATGTCACGAACTTCTTCGACTTCTGGCGGCACTCGCTGCGACAGTACGTACCAGCCGTGCGACGACACGACGTCGGCTCGGTCATGCCGTCGTTCTCCAGCGTCGACTGGCAGGGTGACGGTGTCGGAAACCCGACGAAGATGCATGCGAACAAGCGCCTGATCAACGGCTTGCTCAAGCACACGATGGGCTTCCGCGGCATCGTGATCACCGACTGGGCGGGCATTCACCAGATCCCAGGTACGTGGAAGAAGCAGGTACGCACGGCCGTCAACGCAGGCATCGACATGTTCATGGAACCCGACTCGTACAAGGAGTTCCACGACACTCTGCTCGCCGAGGTCGAGGCCGGGCGCGTGTCGATGGAGCGGATCGACGACGCTGTGACCCGCATCCTGACCGCGAAGTTCGAGCTCGGACTGTTCGAGGATCCGTTCACCCCGCGCGAGCACATGGGCGACATCGGCAGCGACGACCACCGTGCGCTCGCCCGCAAGGCGGTGCAGGAATCACAAGTGTTGCTGAAGAATCACGGCAACACGCTTCCGTATGACGCCGATGATGACATCTACGTGGCAGGGAGCAACGCCGACAACCTGGGCAACCAGGCCGGCGGGTGGACGATCACCTGGCAGGGCGGTTCGACCAACAAGATCAAGGGCACCACGATCCTCGAAGGGATCCAGGATGCCGCGGGTGGCGAGGTCAGCTACAGCGAAGACGCCTCCGCTCCGATCGGGGAGCACGACCTCGGCGTCGTGGTCGTCGGCGAGACACCATATGCCGAAGGCTTCGGCGACGTCGGCGGGCCCAGCTGGAGCGGCGACCCAGGTGACAACGGCAAGCCTCGCCCGGCGAAGACGATGAAGCTGTCCAACGCCGACAAAGCAGCCGTCGACAAGGTGTGTACGAAGGCCGAGCGGTGCGTGGTCGTCGTCGTGTCGGGTCGGCCGATGGTCATCGATCCGGATCGACGCGCACGCATCGACGCGCTCGTCGCCGCCTGGCTTCCCGGCAGCGAGGGTGCGGGTGTCGCCGACACCCTGTTCGGCGAGGCACCCTACACCGGCAGGCTGCCGGTCACCTGGCCGCGCACGCTCGCGCAGGAGCCGATCAACATCGGCGACCGCGACTACGACCCGCTGTACGCCTACGGGCACGGTCTGCGTACGCGCACCAGGTGACCCGCCGGCTCACGAAACGGGCTCGGGACTGGCGTCCGGCTGGGTGCCGTTCGTACTGGTCGCGGGGGCGGTCGCCTCGCTCTTGATCGATGTCATGAGCGACTGTGCCAGCCCAAGCCCGGCACCGCCCATCGTGAGTGCCTTACCGAGCATGTCCTCCATGCCCTCGGCACCGTTGAGCACCACGAGGTTGTCGATGTTCGACAGCGCGGAGGCTCCCGCGCTCACGATCTCGGGGTACTGCTCGGCGATCTGCTGCGCGATGACGGCTTCCTGGTTGTCGGCAAGAGCCTGCGCCCGCGCCTCGATACCGGCGGCCTCGGCTCGGCCCTTCGCCTCGATCGCCGACGCCTCCGCGGCACCGGTGACCTGAGTCGCCTCGGCCTCGGCCTGGCCGCGCAGCTTCATCTCCTCGGACTCGGCCTGTGCCCGAGCGATCGCCGCTTCCCGCTCGGCGTTCGCGATCGTCACCTGGCGGTACGCTTCCGCGTCCGCGGGCTTGCGTACCTCGGTGTCGAGGATCTTCTCCTGCCGCTCCGCATCGAGCTGGGCCGCCGAGGTCTCCGCGCGTACGACCTCCTGACGAGCGTTCGCCTGGGCGAGCGGACCGGACTGCTCGGCCTCGGCGCGCGCACGATCGACGTCTGCCTGGTAGCCCGACTGTTTGATGGACGACTCGCGG
Source organism: Nocardioidaceae bacterium SCSIO 66511 (assembly GCA_023100825.1). Taxonomy (NCBI): domain Bacteria; kingdom Bacillati; phylum Actinomycetota; class Actinomycetes; order Propionibacteriales; family Nocardioidaceae; species Nocardioidaceae bacterium SCSIO 66511. The sequence goes on from CP095846.1 coordinate 2,353,023, forward strand.
ACCGCGGCCGCGTTGTGCGCCGCGGCCTCCTGCTCGGCGACGGTCGCCTCCTGATCGCGCTCCGCGGCGGCGATACGCGCCTTCGACTCGATCGCAACCGATTGGGGCTTGCCGAGGTTGAGGATGTACTGCACCTCGTCATCGATCTCCTGGATCTGCAGGGAGTCGACCACCAGGCCGAGCTTGCCGAGGTCGTCGGCGAGCGAGGTGCGGATGTTGGTGGTGAGCTCTTCCCGGTTGTGCAGCATGTCCTCGACGGTCATCCCGCCGACGATCGCGCGCAGGTGTCCGGCGAACAGCTCGTGGATGGTGGACTCCATCTCGTCGGTGCTCTGCTCCAGGAACCGGCGCGCCGCATTGGCGATCGATGCGAGGTCGTCGCCCACCTTGTACGCGACGACGCCCCGTACGCTCAGCGGGATGCTCTGGTTGCTGACGCACTTGACGTCAAGGCCGGTCGATCGGATGTCGAGGCCGAGGCGGCGGACGGTCTGGAAGCCGGGGAGCACTGCCGTGCCTCGCCCGACGACGATCTTGAAGCCGAGGCTGTCCAGGCTGGTGAGGTTCTGACCGTGTGCTCCCAGGCCGGAGATGATCAGCGCTTCGTTGGGTTCGGCAACTCGCCAGACGAGTCGGAACAAGACGATGAGCACGACGATGGCGGCCGCTGCGGCCCCGATGGCTATGTACATGCTGGTTGAGAGTCTCCGATCTGCGCCCGGGTTCGGGCGTTGTGAACGTGAATCTTGGAGGGGTCCGAGATTTCAGAGCTGCGCGACGTAGACGTTGCGCGGGGGCATGTACTCCTGCACGACGACCGACGAGCCGACCTCGATCGACTCACCCGAGACTGCGGGGTAGGCGTTGAACGCTTCGCTGCCCCCACGGACGGCGATCATCACCTCGCCGACGAGGCCCGGGCCGATTCGGCCCGTCACTCGGCCCGTCTTGCCGACCATGTGCGCCCCCTTGACTCGCAGTGCGTCGCTCGATCCTAGCGGGGCACGGGTCCGGCCGACCGGCGGACCCGACGGGGCAGGTGTATTACGGCAGACCGAGCGGTTCCTTGAGCAATGCGTAGCCGACGAATGCGACGATGTCGAGGATGGTGTGCGCGATGATCAGCGGCATCACCCGGCCGGTGCGGTGGTAGAAGTAGCCGAAGATGACGCCCATGACGGCGTTGCCGATACCGGGGCCGACGCCCTGGTAGAGGTGGTACGACCCGCGTACCGCTGCGCTGAGGGCGATCGTCGCGGGCAGTCCCCACTGGAGGTCCCGCAGCCGCGTCATCAGATATCCGACGACGACGACCTCCTCGAGTACGGCGTTCTGCAACGCCGCCAGGATGAGCACCGGCACCGTCCACCAGTACTCATTGAGCGCGCTGGGCACGACGGTCGCCGTCATGCCGAGCTCCCGCCCGATGAAGTAGAACGCCAGGCCGGGCAGCCCGATGAGAGCGGCGAGTCCGACGCCGGCACCGATGTCGAACCCGGGACGCCGGCGATCGAGCCCGAGCGTACGCATCGCGGATCGGCCGTTGTCGGAGAGCAGGTAGATCGCGAGCGCGACGGGCACGAGGGCGAAGACGATGCCGAGGACCTGATACGTCAGGTCGAGGTACTCCCGAGTGCTCTCGGACGCGTTGAGGGTGGCGGTCTGATCGCGCAGCGGGCCGGCGGTGAGCTTGCCGATCAGGCTGACGACCGCGTACACGGCGGACTGACCGAGACTGAGCCCCAGCACGATCCAGATCTCGGCCCGGATGCGCGTACGGCTCGACATACGCGCAGCGTAGAGGACTCTGTCTCGCCGTTCGCATAGGCTCGACAAGCGTCGCGCCACGGCGCTACCGATCCGAGGAGACAGCCGATGAGCCACGTACGCGAGCCGGTGCGTCGCCCAGCCGTGCCGGCGTTGCTCGACGGCGCGACCGACGACGGGGCTCGCCGCCAGGCGCTCCGTCGGATGCGGATAGTCGCAGTGTCGCTGCTGATCGCGGCCGCGGTCGTGTACGCGATCACCCTCGACCGCGACGGTGCCTTGGGATTCGTGAACGCGGCCGCCGAAGCGGCGATGGTGGGAGCGATCGCCGACTGGTTCGCCGTGACGGCGTTGTTTCGGCATCCACTCGGCATCCCGATCCCGCATACCGCTCTGATCCCGAACCGCAAGAACGCGCTCGCGAAGAGTCTCGAGGAATTCGTCGGCGCCAACTTCCTGGTCGAGGACGTCGTGCGAGAGCGCGTACGCGAGGCCGACGTCGCTCAGCGCGTCGGCGAATGGCTCAGCGATGATCGACACAGCCAACGGCTCGTGGACGAGGCCGCCACCGTACTGGGCGCCGCCGTCGGTCGCGTCCGCGACGAGGACGTGGACGCGCTCGTCGGTGATGTGCTCATTCCACGGTTGGTCGCCGAACCATTGAGCCCGGCGGCGGGTCAGCTCCTCGCCCAAGTCGTCGACGACGGAGCGCACAAGGGTCTTGTCGATCTCACCCTCTCGGAGATCCATCGGTGGCTGGTCGACAACGAAGAGGTCGTCGAGCGGATCCTCGCGGAGCGGGCGCCGTGGTGGACCCCGCAGTGGCTCGATGAGCGGGTCATCCGGCGGCTACGCATCGAGGTGGTTGCCTGGGTCGCCGACATCCGCGACGACGCGACACACCCTGCGCGCAAGGCGTTCGACCGCTTGCTCGCCGATCTGGCGAACGACCTGCAGAACGACCCCGAGGTGATGGAGCGTGCCGAGGGTCTCAAGGAGCGGGTGCTGTCGCAGCCGGGCGTACGAGATGCGTCCATCGCCATCTGGAAGGCGCTACGAAACGCCCTCACCGATGCCCTCGACGATCCCGAGGGAATGCTCCGGCGTCGCGGCCTCGCCGAAGTACGCGCCTTCGGCGACCGGCTCTCGACCGACGCCGAGCTACAGCGTCGGGTCGACGCGTACGCGGAGGACGCTGCGGCGTACCTCGTCGGCAGGTACGGCGCCGAGGTGACGACGATCATCTCCGACACCGTCGGCCGCTGGGACGGTCGCGAGACGGCGAACCGGATCGAGCTCTACGTGGGCCGAGACCTCCAGTTCATCCGCATCAACGGCACAGTCGTAGGCGGCCTGGTCGGGTTGCTGATACACACCGTTACGGTTCTCGTATGACGCGGGTGGACGGGCGAGGGCTCTTCTTCGATGCCCTTGCGGTCGTGGTCTTCGTCGCCATCGGTCGAATGCAGCACGACGGCGACGGCGCGTTCCCACCCGACGAGGTGCTTCGTACTCTGTGGCCCTTCCTCGGCGGCCTGCTGATCGCGGTCGTCGTCCTCACCATCTCCGCGACCACGTACTCCCGGGTGGCCGCGGGTGGCGCGGTCGCCCTGTTGACCGCGTTGTGCGGGCTCGCGCTGAGATATGCGAGCGGCCAGGGAATTGCGGTGTCCTTCGCGATCGTTACGTTGATCGTGCTCGGTGTGCTGATGATCGGCTGGAGACTGATCGTCAACACTGTCAGTCGCGCGTAGCATAGTTCACCAGGTGAATGATTCGCCTGCTACGGCGATCTGACGCCGGGCCGTCGAATTTGAACTCAACATAAGTTGAGGTTCTAGTGTTGCGGTCGCCGCAGCTCGCAGATCCAGGGGGTTGGAACCACATGAGCATGGAAGTCACCGCGTGGACGTCGATGTACCACGCGATGCACGCACAGGAGGACCGTCGCCCGTTCTCGCGGGCGACGCTGCGGAGGATCCTCGGGTTCGCGCGTCCGCATCGTTCGAAGCTGATCGCGTTCTTCCTGGTCAGCACAGTCGCGGCCGCGATGGCGGTTCTCACCCCGGTTCTCGCGGGCCGGGTCGTCGACGCGATCACGGCAGGCGATGAGTTCTCGGTCGTACGCACGCTCGCGATCATCATCGCACTGCTCGCGATCGGCGAGGCCGCGTTCGGCGTCCTGACCCGGTGGCTGTCGGCGACGATCGGCGAGGGCCTGATCCTCGACCTCCGTACCGCTGTGTTCGACCACGTCCAGCGCATGCCGGTCGCGTTCTTCACTCGTACGCAGACCGGTGCGCTCGTCAGCCGGTTGAACAACGATGTGATCGGCGCACAGCGTGCGTTCAGCGACACGTTGTCCGGCGTCGTGAGCAACCTGGTGAAGCTGGTGCTGACGCTCGCGGTGATGATCGCGATTTCGTGGCAGATCACGCTGCTCGCTCTGGTTCTGCTTCCGGTGTTCGTACTCCCTGCGCGGCTGATGGGCCGGCGGCTCGCGGCTTTGGAGCGGGAGGCCGCGAACCACAACGCGGTGATGGGCAGCCGGATGACCGAGCGGTTCTCGGCGCCGGGTGCGACCTTGATCAAGCTGTTCGGTCGACCGGGCGACGAGTCGCGGGAGTTCGCGGTCCGCGCATCGCGCGTACGCGATATCGGGGTACGTACTGCAATGCTGCAGGTCATCTTCGTCACCGCGCTGACGCTGGTCTCCGCACTCGCACTCGCGCTCGTGTACGGCCTCGGCGGGTTCTACGCACTGCGCGGCGACCTGGAAGCCGGCTCCGTCGTCACGCTGGCGCTGCTGCTCACCCAGCTGTACGCTCCGCTGACGGCACTCGCGAGCGCTCGCGTCGAGGTGATGAGCGCCCTGGTCAGCTTCGAGCGGGTCTTCGAGGTCCTCGACCTGGTGCCGCTCATCCGCGACTCCGACGACGCCCGGCCGGTCCCCTCAGGGCCGGTGTCGGTCGAGTTCGACGACGTCGGGTTCGCGTACCCCTCGGCGGACAAGGTCTCCCTCGCCTCCCTCGAGGAGGTCGCGTCGCTCGACACTCGCGGCGGCGAGGCCGTGCTCCATGATGTGAGCTTCCGGGTCGAGCCGGGTCAGCTCGTGGCGCTGGTCGGCTCGTCCGGCGCGGGCAAGTCGACGATCGCCTCGCTCGTGCCCCGGCTGTACGACGCCGATTCGGGCAGCGTCCGGCTCGCCGGTGTCGACGTACGCGACCTCAGCGCCGACTCCCTGCGCGACTCGCTCGGGATGGTCACCCAGGACGGTCACCTGTTCCACGAGACGCTCCGTGCGAACCTACTGCTCGCACGACCCGACGCCACCGACGACGACCTGTGGCATGCCCTGCGTCGCGTCCGTCTCGACGGGCTAGTAGCTGAGCTACCCGAAGCGCTCGACACCGTCGTGGGGGAGCGCGGATACCGGTTCTCCGGCGGCGAGCGGCAGCGCATCACCATCGCGCGGTTGCTCCTCGCGGAGCCGCGCGTCGTGATCCTCGACGAGGCGACCGCCCATCTCGACTCGACCTCCGAGGCCGATGTCCAGCACGCCCTCAACGAGGCACTCGACGGGCGTACCGCGATCGTCATCGCGCACCGCCTGTCGACCGTTCGCGCCGCCGACCAGATTCTGGTCGTCGAAGCAGGTCGGGTCGTCGAGCGAGGCACCCACGACGAGCTGCTCGATCGAGGCGGACGCTACGAGGAGCTCTACCGGACCCAGTTCAGCGACGGAACGGAGCGGGCTGTGGTCCGCTGAGACGCTTTGATCGCCGACCTCGGGACGCTACGCACCGTTTGCCGGTCCGACCGATTGCGGGTATGACGGACGGGAGAGCACAGCTGCGGAGGTTCCATGGCACAACGGATCGAGGATTACGCGCTCGTCGGCGATCTCCAGACGGCGGCTCTGATCGGCAAGGACGGAGGAGTCGACTGGCTGTGCCTGCCGCGGTTCGACTCGGGGGCGTGCTTCGCCGCGATGCTGGCCGACGAGGATGCGGGCAGGTGGCGCATCGCGCCGGCGGGCGCCCGGGAGTGCACACGCCGTAGCTACCGAGGTGACACACTCGTACTGCAGACGGAGTGGGATACCCCGGACGGCGCCATCCGGGTCATCGACTTCATGCCGCTTCGGGGCAAGGCTGCCGACATCGTCCGGATCGTCGAGGGCGTCAGCGGCCGCGTCACGGTCGAGGTGAGCCTCAAGCTGCGGTTCGACTACGGCAGCGTGGTCCCGTGGGTGCGGCACACCTCCGGGCAGCTCGAGGCGGTAGCTGGTCCCGACGCCGTGTGGCTTCGTACGCCCGTCGCGGTGCACGGCCGAAACCTCGGGTCGTACGCGACGTTCGAGGTGGCTGCGGGCGATCGAGTGCCGTTCGTCCTGACGCATCAGGAGTCGCACCTACCTGCGCCGACGCCCGTCGATCCGGAGCGGGCGCTGCGCGACACGGAGTCGTTCTGGCGCAACTGGATCGCGACCGCCGACGTACCCGACCGCTGGGCTGAGCCCGTACGCCGATCTCTGATCATCCTGAAGGCGCTGACGTACGCGCCGACCGGAGGCGTGCTCGCCGCCGCGACGACGTCCCTGCCCGAGCAGATCGGCGGCGAACGCAATTGGGACTACCGTTATTGTTGGCTGCGCGACTCGACGTTCACGCTGGGTGCGCTGCTCGGCTGCGGGTACGACGACGAGGCAGAAGCGTGGCGCGCATGGCTGTTGCGTGCGGTCGCGGGTGAGCCGGCTGATCTGCAGATCATGTACGGCGTCGACGGCACCCGGAGGCTGCCCGAGGCAGAGCTCGACTGGCTCGCTGGGTACGAAGGCTCGCGCCCGGTGCGCATCGGCAACGCCGCCTCCGAGCAGCTCCAGCTCGACGTCTGGGGCGAGGTGCTCGACTCACTGCACCTCGCACGTACCGTCGGACTCGCTCCGGACGACCATGCATGGGACATCCAGCAGGCCCTGCTCGACCATCTCGAGCGAAACTGGACCGCGCGCGACAACGGCATCTGGGAGGGACGAGGTCCCAGGCGCGACTTCGTGTACTCGAAGGTGATGTGCTGGGTCGGCCTGGACCGCGGAGTCCAAGCGGTCGAGCGGTTCGGACTGGACGGCCCGGTCGATCGGTGGCGCGCTGCCCGCGACCAGATCCACGCCGAGGTGTGCAGCAAGGGCTTCGACGCCGAGCGCAACACGTTCACCCAGTTCTATGGTTCGCAGGGCCTCGACGCCGCGCTGCTGCTCATGCCACGCACCGGGTTCCTCCCGCCGGACGACCCGCGCATCGTCGGCACGGTGGACGCAATCGGGCGTGAGCTCTCCCGCGACGGCCTGATCCTGCGGTACGACCCGTCGGCAGACGGCGGAGTCGACGGGCTGGAGGGCACCGAGGGGACGTTCCTCGCGTGCAGCTTCTGGATGGTGTACGCCCTCCACCTCATCGGCCGCCGCGACGACGCGGTCGAACTGTTCGAGCGGTTGCTCACGCTACGCAGCGATCTGGGTCTGCTCGCCGAGGAGTACGACGTGCCGACGTCGAGGCAGCTCGGCAACACACCACAGGCGTACAGCCACGTGGGGCTCGTCAACTGTGCGAGAGCGCTGTCCGGCCAGGGGTGAAGGGGCCATGGACAGCGACGTACGTTCCGTTGCCGACGCGATGCGGGCGACGGACCGCCGTGACTTCCTCCCCGAGAAGCAGCGTCCGTGGGCGGGGGAGGACCGCCCCCTGTCGATCGGCGCCGGCCAGACCAACTCCCAGCCGACCACGGTGCTGAACCAGATCGTGCTCCTCGGCGTCAGCACGGGCGCTCGAGTTCTCGACGTCGGCGCCGGCTCCGGCTGGACGACGGCGATCATCGCCCGGCTGGTCGGGCCGTCCGGCCGCGTCATCGGTGTCGAGATCGACGAGCTGATCGGCGCCTGGGGTGCGGCGAACGTCGCCCGCCAGCAACTCCCATGGGCCGAGTATCGCCTTGCACACAAGGGAGTTCTCGGCTGGCCGCCAGAGGCGCCGTACGATCGCATCCTGGTCTCGGCTGAGGCCGCAACGATTCCCGGGCCGCTGGTCGACCAGTTGGGAGACGACGCCACGATGGTCGTGGTGGTCAACGGCGTCATGCTGCGCGTACGGCGCGAACACGGATCCGCACCGGTCGTCACCGAACACGGGCATTACCGGTTCGTACCCTTGCGCTGAGGATGCCGAAACCCGCTAGCGGTACAGCGTCGAGAGCACGACCTCGCGAAGCTCTGCGGACTTGTCGGCGTTCCATCCGTCGGGCTGGAGGATCGCTGCCCACGCGTCCACATGCTCACCCCGGTAGACGTGGCCGTGACCGGCCGGCACCTCGGTGCCGAGCGGGAGATCCGCCGTCACCTGCCAGAACGTCACGAACGGGATCCACTGCATCTCGTCGAGTACGTCGGATCCGCGCTCTTCTTCGAGCCAGTCCGGTCGCTGCAGCAGCAGGTCGGTGTTCCACCAAACGATCGGATCCGACGGTTGCTGGAGATACAGGATCCGGGTGCCGTCCCAGGGTTCTTCCGTCGGCTTGATCTCGCCGCGGGCATCCGCGGCGAATCGCACCGTCCGTCCGTCGCGATACACCGGCTCGATCTCGGGGGATCGCGGCGCCCGGTCGTCGACGAACTCGCCGTACAGCTTGTTGAAGCTCGGCGGCCCGACGAAAAGAGCGCCGTCGGTGCGGCTGGCCAGGTCGAACTCACCGCTGAACGCGGTCTCTCCGCCGAACGATCCGAGGCTCTCCCCGAACACGTACAGATTCGGCCGTTGCTCTGCCGGCAGGTCCGCCCACTTCGCGTACACCGCGTCGAACAGCGCGCGTCCGGCATCACGCGCCACCTCCTGGTCAACGAGGTACGACAGCCAGGAGGGGAAGTGGGAGTACTGGATCCCCACCGTCGCAGAGTCCCCGGCGGTCAGATACTCGAAGCTGTTGACCGAGCTGGGTTCGACAAAGCCGCTGCCCGTCGTCGTCACGACGAGGAGGTTCTTGCGCTCGAACCCGCCGGCTCGTTCGAGGTCTCGAAGCGCCAGGTCGGCGCGCTCCTCGACGTCGTCTGCCGATGCCGACCCGGCGTAGATCCGGATCGGGTCCTCTGCGGCCGACCCGGTGAAGTCACCGATCGCTTCGGCGTCGGGTCCGCGGCCGACGAAGGATCGTCCCTGTCGGCCGAGATCGTCCCATTCGATGAGCGAGCCCGGACCGCCGGAGCGCAGCTCGTTCGCTGGTTCGGAAGCACTGGCAGCTGTGCCGAGGTCGGAGACGGCGAACGTCCGATCGGCCGTGGTCATGATCGCATCCCAGAGCACACCGCTGACCAGCGTGAACAGCACGCCGGCGAGCAGTACGAACCCCGTTGCGCGTGCGGCGCGTTCACCCATGGCTCTGCTCAGCAGTCGGCTGATCCTTCGGTAGCACCACCGAACACCCCGGGCGATCTCGATGAGAACGAAGAAGAGCACGAACCCGAGCACCGGGATGACCCAGACGAGCCCGAGGCCTTCCTGCTCCATGCCCATCAGGTCGCGGATCCGGTACTGCCACACCTGGCCGATGACGATCGCGGTGAGTCCGGAGAGGCCGGCAACGACGGCGAAGATCCACCAAGACCGTGCCGACGCAGACTTGGGCCCGCGGTCGGCGAACTCGCGCCACACCCGGGCCAGCACGAGCCCGACCGCGTACCCGATCGCGCCGTTGATGCCCGTGACGACGGCCTGGAAGACGATCGGGCGGGGGAGCAGTGACGGCGTGAACGACAGACAGGCGAACAACACCGCTGTCGAGGCACCCGGCAAGGTGTAGTGAAGTCGGCGAGCGAGCGCCGAAGCCGTCCTGCGAGCAGTGACGCGTACGGTGCTCAGGTCTCCTCCAAGACTCAGTACTCGACCGGGTCGCGAGTGATCGGGCATGTCATGCAGTGACCGCCGCCGCGGCCTCGCCCGAGTTCTGCACCGACGATCGTGATGACCTCGACACCGGCCTTGCGTAGCAGGGTGTTGGTCAGGGTGTTGCGGTCGTAAGTGAAGACCGTTCCGGGCGACACCGCAACGGCGTTGTTGCCGCTGTCCCACTGCTGGCGCTCCGACTGATAGACGTCACCTCCGGTCTCGACTACCCGGAGCTCGCGCAGACCGAGTGACTCGGCGACGACGTCGACGAACGGCGTTGAGCCATGATCGGTGACTTCGATGTCCGATGCGTTGTCGCCGGGTCGCAGCGAGAACGTGTGCACGGCATCCATGATCGTGGGGAACAGCGTCACGATGTCGCGGTCTGCGAAGGTGAACACCGTGTCGAGGTGCATCGCCGCACGCAGCTTCGGCATCCCCGCGACCACGACCCGCTCGGCGGCGCCTTGCTCGAACAGTGACGCCGTGACCTGGGTGATTGCCTGACGCGACGTACGCTCACTCATGCCCATCAGTACGACACCGTTGCCGACGGGCATGATGTCGCCGCCCTCGAACGATGCCTGACCCCAGTCGAGCTCCGGATCGCCCCACCAGACGGTCGAACCGACGAAGTCGGGGTGGAACTGGTAGATCGCTTTCATCAGTAACGTCTCGTGGTGACGGGCCGGCCAGTACAGCGGGTTGAGCGTCACGCCGCCGTACAACCAGCACGTCGTGTCACGGGTGTACAACGTGTTGGGCAGAGGCGGCATCAGGTACTCACGTGCTCCCCGCGACTCCCGGGCAAGCGCCATGTGTCCCGGACGGTAGTCGTCTGGAACATCGCTCGTTGCCAGCCCTCCGATCAGGTACTCGGCAAGGGGGCGAGCATCCAACGACTCGAGGTACTCGCGAGTACTGTCGACAAGGCCGTGTCCGACCTCGTTCGCGATGATCTTGCGGTCGAGCAGCCAGTCGCGGGCGACCGGATCGCGCACGGTCTCGGTCAGGAGATCGTGCAGCTCGACGACCTCGACGCCGTGCCCGCGCAGCTTGTTGACGAAGTCGGCGTGGTCTCGTTGGGCGTTTTCGACCCACATGACATCGTCGAAGAGGAGATCGTCGTTGTTGGACGGCGTCAAGCGCCGATGTGCGAGACCGGGCGCGCAGACGAGGACCTTGCGCAGAGCACCCACCTCGGAGTGGACGCCGTAGGACGCGACTTCGGACATGGTCGTTCCTTCTCGATAGCGGTTTACAACTCGATGTATCCGGTGACGAGGCCGATGACGCCGGTCAGGCCGCCGGCAAGGATGACCACCAACAGACCGATCTCCGTCGGGGTGAAGAGTCGACGCTCGTTCTCGCTGCGAGCCTTGATGTACAGCAGCGTCGCCGGGGCATAGATGACGGTCGACAGCAGTAAGAACTTCAAGCCCGCCGCCTCGAAGAGGAACAGCGTGTACGCCGTGGCGATCCCGGCGAAGATCGTCTCGCGACGGCGGACCCTGGGCGACACGTCTTCGTACGCCTCACCGGTCAACCCGAGCCTGAGGGCGTACGCGGCCGCCAGAAAGTACGGCACCAGCGCGAGGCTGGTGCAGAGGTCGAGCATGAAGTTGAGCGCGTCGTCGACCAGCAAGGTGAGGGCGACGAGTGCCTGTACGCCCATGGACGTGACGACAAGTGCGGTGATCGGCGTTCCGTTGTCGTCCGCGCGCCCGAGGAAACGCGGGAAGTCGTCGCTACGCGCCGGGATGTACATCACCTCGGCGGCCATCAGCGTCCAGGCGAGGTACGCGCCGAGCACCGAGACGATGACCGCGACGCTGATGAACACCTCACCCCAGTCGCCGACGACGGACTCGAAGAGGCCGACCATCGACGGCTGTCGCGTATCCGCGATCTCGGGTTGCGGCTTGACGGAGTAGCTGGACAACGTCACGAGTACGAACAGCGCGAGCACGCTGACGAAACCGAGGACGGTTGCTCTGCCCACGTCGGCACGGCTCTTGGCGTACCTCGAGTACACGCTCGCGCCCTCGATGCCGAGAAACACGAAGGTGGTGATGATCATCGTGTTGCGAACCTGCTCGTTCAGCGAGCCCAGGTCGCCGTACCCGGTCGCGAGCCAGTTGTCCGAGAACACCCCGGCGTCGATCGAGATGAACAGTACGACGATGAACACCAGGATCGGAATGATCTTGAAGACCGTCACGATCCGGTTGATGACGGCCGCGTCTCGCACACCGCGCGCGATCAAAATGTGAAAGAGCCACACACCGGCGGTGGAGAGCGCGGCGGCGAGTACCGTGTCGCCGTCACCGAACCCGTCGAAGAACGTGCCGAGCGTCGCCGAGATGAACACCCAGTAGAAGGTGTTGCCGGCGACGGCGCTCGCCCAGAATCCGATGGCGGAGTTGAATCCTGCGTAGTCGCCGAAGCCGGCCTTGGCGTAGATGAACACGCCCGAGTCGAGGTCGGGCCTGCGAACCGCGAGGTTCTGGAACACGAACGCGAGCATCAGCATGCCTGCGCCGGCGACCGCCCACGCGATCAGGGATCCGAGGATCCCGGTCGCAACACCGAACCGGGCGGGCAGCGAGAACACCCCGGCGCCCACCATCGAACCCACGACCATGGCCGTGAGAGTCGGTACGGAGAGCTTGGAAGCGGCAACAGCGCCATCGGCGCTACCTGTCTCGGCCATTCACGTTCTCCCACAACAAGGTAGGTACGTCGCGATCCTTGTCCACGGCCACTCTCCCTGAGCCGGACTATGCTCGCAATCCGAACGACGTCTGCAGGGTCGTTGCGCAGGTGTTCGCGTTACAGACATCGTTGTGTCACACCGACCACCCCGTGGCGCAACCCCGGCACGGAATCCATGAGGCATGGAGACCTCACGCCGTACTTTGATCAAGGCCGGTGCTGCCACCGGTGCCGCGCTCGGCGTGCCACTCGCGTCCGCCTCCCCAGCAGATGCGCGCAAGCACGCCGCCCGACTTCGTTCCGATCCGTTCACTCTCGGTGTCGCCTGCGGCGATCCCTGGCCGGACGGGTTCGTCATCTGGACCCGGCTCGCCCTCGAGCCGCTCGCCGAGAACGGCCTCGGCGGTATGCCGAACGTCCCGTTCCGGGTGGAGTGGGAGGTCGCGCGAGACCCGTCCTTCCGCCGGATCGTCCGGCGCGGATCCCAACCGGCGAAGCCCGATTCGGCGCACACCATTCACGTCGAGCTACGCGGTCTTCCCGCGGACCGCGACTACTGGTACCGCTTCCGCTGCGGCCGGTTCGAGTCCCGGGCAGGAAGGGCGCGGACGACTCCCCGGCGTGGCACGATGCCGTCTTCGCTCGCAATGTCGTTCGTATCGTGCTCGCAGTTCGAGCACGGCTACTTCACCGCGTACCGCCGGATGGCTGAGGACAATCCCGACCTGGTGTTGCATCTCGGCGACTACCAGTACGAGTACAAGGCCGGCGACTACGAGGCGCCGGGCGGCAATGTCCGCGACCACGAGGGTCCGGAGACGACGACCCTCGAGTCGTACCGCCAGCGACATGCGCAGTACAAGACCGATCCGGACCTGCAGGCCGCACATGCGGTCGCGCCATGGATCGCCGTCTGGGACGACCACGAGCTCGACAACAACTGGGCCGACGAGGTACCGGAGAAGGCCGAGGAAGAGTTCCTCGATCGACGGGCCGCGGCGTTCCGCGCGTACTACGAGAACATGCCGCTACGTCGTACGTCGGTGCCCCGCGGGATCGACATGCAGCTCTACCGCCGGGTGGCGTGGGGCGAGCTCGCGACTTTCCACATGCTCGACACCCGGCAGTACCGCGACGACCAGGGGTGTGGCGACGGGTACGACACCGACTGCCCGGCCGCGGTCGACCCGGCTCGTTCGATCACCGGCGCCGCCCAGGAAGCCTGGCTACTGAACGGGTTCCGGCGGTCGCAGGCCCGCTGGGACCTGCTCGGCCAGCAGGTCTTCTTCGCCCAGCGCGACAGCGACGAGGGCCCGCTGAAGACGGTCTCGATGGACGCCTGGGACGGGTACGCAGCATCGCGTGAACGCATCACCCAAGGCTGGGTCGATGCCGATGTGCGTAACCCGGTGGTGCTCACCGGCGACGTGCACGCGCACTGGGCGAGCGACCTCAAACTGGACTACGACGACCCGACGACGAAGACCGTCGGCGCGGAGCTGGTCTGCTCGTCGATCACCTCGGGCGGCAGCGGAGAGGACTCCGCGTCAGGTTCGCACCCGTGGTTGAAGTGGAACCCGCATCTGCAGTTCCAGAACAACCTGCGCGGGTACGTGCGCACGAAGATCACCCCGACCGAGATGCAGGCCGACTTCCGGTGCCTGTCCGATGTCACGACGCGGACAGCGGACGCGTTCACCCGCGCGTCGTTCGTCATCGCCGACCGCGAGCCCGGTCTGCACCAGACGTACGACAACCCGCCGGAGCAGCTCAAGCGCGACGGCCGGTCGGACCGCCAGATCGGGCGGGACACGATCACCTGGGAGACCCGTCGCCCCTGAGTAGGCGAACGCCTTCCGATCAGCACCTCGCCGCCGCGGACCGTACAAGACCCGCGGCGGCGAGGTCATGCTGTGCCGGCCGAGCGTTTCCGGCGCGCACGACCGGGAATGGTGAGGACCGGAAGTTGTCAACCGACCTGGGAGGCTCCCATGGATCGATCGACCGAACGTCGCGGCCGCGTCAGCCGTCGCGCCGTGCTGATGGGCATTGCCGTCGGCGCAACCGCGCCGGTCGCAACCGCGCTGAGCGGCGGGCCGGCGATGGCCCACCCGAGAACACAAACGGCACAGCAGACCCCACGACGGAAGAGTACGTCCGCGGCACCCGAGTGCCTGTCCGGGCTCATTCAGGAAGGACGGATGACGTATGCAGATCTCATGGCTGGCTGATGTCCTCCGCGGCGCCGGCGTAGAGGTCGTAGAGCAGGGCGACTGGCTGAACCGCAGCGCCGGCGCAGACTTCGAGCCGTTCGGTGTGCTCTGGCACCACACGGCGGCGCTGTCGAGCCCTGAGAATCCGGCACCCGCACTCGACATCTGCATCAACGGCAGATCGGACCTCCCCGGCCCGCTGTGCCACGCGCACGTCGACTACAACGGCGTGTTCAACGTGGTCTCCGCGAACCGCGCGAACCACGCCGGCGAGTCCGGCGGTAGCGGTCCCATCCCGGCCGGCGACGGCAACACGATGATGATCGGATGGGAGATCGACTACGCGGGCGACGGCTCGGGCGAGGGCGGCCCCGTCCAGGAGATGACGCAGGCGCAGTACGACGCGTCGATCGCCGCGACCGCCGCGGTCATCGCTCAGCTCGGTACCGACGCGGAGCACGTACGCGGCCATCGCGAGACGAGCACCTCGGGAAAGATCGACCCGTCGTTCATCGACCTGGACGCGATGCGCGCCGACGTGGCGGCGGCGATGGGCTGATCACTCGGGACGGGTGGCGCCGTGTAATCGGTTTCCGGCTTGGAGCCACGGCGCAACCCCGGTTGCTCTTGACGTCCTGACACTCCAGTCCTAGATTGCGTGAAATCGATTACGCACCTGGGAGTGGTCATGGCCGATACCCGCGTCACCCGTCGTACGCTCCTGCGCGGCAGCGCCGGCGCGGTCGCCGCCACCACGTTCGCCGGCTCGGCGGCCACCCTGCTCGGTGGCTGCAGTGGTGACGACGATGACGACGGCACGCTGTCGTTCTGGAACTTCTACGGGCCTGCCGACGACGAGGATCCACAGAGCCAGTGGTTCGTGGACCTCGTCGACGAGTGGAACGCAAACAACGACGTGCAGGTCAAGCTGCACTACCTGCCGCCCGCCGAGTACTTCTCCGGCACGCCGTTGCAGACGGCGTTCCAGGGTGGGGAAGGCCCGGACATCTTCATGATCAGCCCGGGAGACTTCCTGCGGTACTACAACGGCGGGGTCTTGGCGGACCTCACGGATGAGCTCGGCGACGCGCGGGATGACTTCAAACCGGGGCTGCTGGACGGACGTAGCGTCGATGGCGCGGTGTACGGCCTGCCGATGGAGGTGGAGCCGCTCGGCCTCTTCTACAGCATTCCGGCCTACGAGCGGGCCAAGCTCTCGCAGGGCGATGTCCCGCGTACCTGGGATCAGTTGCTCGACGTCGCCGACAAGCTCACCGGCAACGACAACTTCGGGATGCTGTTCGAGACCGCTCCCGGCTACTACCAGAACTTCACGTGGTACCCGTTCATGTGGATGGGCGACGGTGCCGTCGTGGACGGGTCCAGCAGTGCATTCGACTCCGAGCAGACCGCGGCCGCGTTGGATCTCTGGGGTCGGACAATCGACACCGGCGTCTCACCCCGCAAGGCACAGGGCGACGGCGGCTCGGACGGCTCGGCGAACCTGGGCAGCGGGTTCGTCGGAATGCAGCAGACCGGCATCTGGGCTGCTGCGGCCCTCGAACTCGACTACCCGAAGCTCGAGTACGGCGTCGCGCCGCTGCCCACGCCACCGGGCGGTTCGGCGAGCACCGCGATGGGCGGCTGGGCCTTCGTCGCCAACTCGAAGGGCAAGAACCCGTCGAAGGCGGCCGAATTCGTGATCTGGGCACTCGGCTCGACCGACAAGGCCGGAGTAGAGCGGTGCCGGAAGTGGAACACCGTCGTCAAGACGAACCTGCCGGCCCGCAAGTCCGTCGAGAAGTCCGCCCTGCAGCACGGTGCGTTCGAGAACGACCAACTCAAGGTGTTCGTCGAGGAGATCGCGCCGACCGGCGTCACCGAACCGCGCTATCCGCCGGAGGTCTACCAGCCCGTCTCGGACGCGATCCAGGCATGTCAGCTCGACGGCGCGAACGCGGCCGACGAGGCGGCAAAGGCGAGCGAGGCGATCGACACCTTCCTGGGGACGTACGACGGTGCTCCGATCGTCTAGCGCCTCCAACCGGACGCGCGCGCGACCGCGCTACCGCCGCCGGGAGGTCGTGGCCGCGTACCTGTTCCTCGCGCCGGATCTGATCGGACTCCTCGTCTTCGTGGTGCTGCCGATGTGCCTTGCGTTCGGCGTCGCGCTGTTCGAGGTGGACGGTTTCGGCAACTACACCTACGTCGGGCTCGACAACTATGCGTTGATGCTCGACGACTCCAAGCTGCTGCAGAGCCTGCGGGTGACCGCGATCTACGTGGTCGCGTTCGTGCCGCTCGCATTCGTGGCGAGCCTCGGCATCGCCCTGCTCACCCGACGGCAGTACCGCGGCGTCGGCGCCGTACGCGCCGCGTTCTTCCTGCCCAACGTGATCAGCCTCGTCGTTGCCGGTCTGATGTGGCAGTTCCTGCTCGTCGACAAGCGTGGTGCTGTCGGCAACCTGCTCTCGACGGTCGGGCTCGACGATGTCTCGCTGCTCGGTGAGCCGTCACTTGCTCTCGCCACCTTCATCGCGATCAGCGTCTGGTTCATGATGGGCTACCAGATGATGGTGTTCCTGGCCGGGCTGAAGGACATCCCGGCCGAGCTGGAGGACGCCGCGACCGTTGACGGAGCGGGTGCGTGGCAACGCTTCCGGCATGTGACCTGGCCGCTGCTGCGGCCGACCAGCTTCTTCGTTCTCGTCACGTCGACGGTCGCCGCCGTGACGGGAGTCCAGGCGTTCGACCTGGTGTACGTACTCACGAAGGGCGGCCCGGCCAACTCGACGTCGACGATCGTCTACTACATCTACGAGCAGGCGTTCACCCTGAACAACATCGGGTACGCCTCGGCGATCACCACCCTTGCCGTCGGCATCCTTGTCGTCGGCACCGGGTTCATGTTCGCGCTGACCCGGGGAGGTCGTTTCGATGCGGACTAGACGTGTCTCGTACGTCGTGGTCGCGGCGTACCTGCTCGCCTTCATCGTCGTTGCGCCCTTGCTGTGGACGCTGTTCAGCGCCTTCAAACCCGAACAGGACGTGTTCGCCACCGGTTGGCCCTCAAAGCTGACGCTCGACAACTTCCGGTACGTGTTCACCGACATGGAGCTCCCGCGCTATCTCTTGAACTCGGCGATCGTCTCGGTCGTGGTCACCGCGGTCGCGTTGCTCACCCACTCGATGGCCGCGTACGCCTTGGCGCGGCTGCGGTTCCCCGGTCGAGGCGTCATCTTCTCGCTGATCATCTCGACACTGCTGGTCTCGCTGCCGGTGATCCTGGTGCCGCTGTTCCTGGTGGTCAAGGAACTCGACATGCTGGACAGCTACGCCGGACTCATCGTGCCGATGATCTTCCATGCGTACGGGATCTTCCTGCTGCGGCAGTTCTACCTGAACATCCCGCGAGAGCTGGAGGAGGCGGCCGACCTGGACGGTTGCGGCTACCTCCGTCGGTACTGGAGTGTTGTGCTGCCGATGAGCCGGCCCGCCCTCGCCTCGCTGACGGTGCTGTTCTTCCTCGCGAACTGGAATGCCTTCCTGTGGCCGCTGAGCATCACCCAGAATCCCGATCTGCGCGTCACCCAGCTCGGCATCGCAGGTCTGCAGGGGCAGTACTCGTCCAGCTGGAACTACATCCTCGCTGCCGCGGTGGTCGCCGCGATCCCGACGACCGTCGTCTTCCTGCTGGGTCAACGTCGCCTCGTCGACGCCATGAAGACCTCCGGCATCAAGTGACCGGCACCGACCGACAAGGAGCACAACTCCGATGGACTACGGACAGCATGGCAGCAGCCTGCGCGACCTTCCCCGCCTGCGCAGCTCGCGGCGCCGACGCGCATCGAGCTGGGATCGTAGCGGCGGCAACGACGATCGGCTGACCGTCGAACCCGGTGACACGGCTCTGCTCGCACACATCGACGGTCCGGGCTCGATCAACCACATCTGGTGCACCGTCGCTCGACCGATGCTGGACGGACCCGATGACACCGAGGCCGACTACCTGCGCCGCCTCGTCCTGCGCATCACCTGGGACGACCAACGGCATCCGAGCGTGTTGGTGCCACTCGGCGACTTCTTCGGCGTCGGACACGGTCGTACGGTCAACTTCAGCTCGGCGCCGCTGCAGATGAGCCCGCAGGACGGGCGCGGGTTCAACTGCTGGTTCCACATGCCGTTCGCGGCGGGTGCCCGAGTCGAGCTGGTCTCGGAGATGGATCGACTGCCGGTGTACTTCTACTACTACGTCGACTACGAGACGTACGAACAACCCCGCGACGATCTGGGCTACTTTCACGCGTCGTTCCACCGGGAGAACCCGACCGACGGGCAGCCGCAAGGGAGCGCGTCGTTGCGTGAGCGTCTCGTCGAGGGCGAGAACCTCACCGGCGAGGGAAACTACGTGATTCTGGAGGCCGAGGGCAGGGGACACTACGTCGGATCGGTGCTCAACGTGCGCAACCTCCGCGACTCCAGCGAGTGGAACTGGTACGGCGAGGGTGACGACATGATCTTCATCGACGGCGAGCCGTTCCCGCCGTCTCTGCACGGGACCGGCACCGAGGACTACTTCAACACCGCATGGTGTCCGGACCAGGCGTACGCCGCGCCGTACCACGGGCTGACGCTTCCGGGCGGCACGAACTGGAGCGGTGAGATCTCGATGTATCGCTTCCACATCGAGGACCCGGTCACGTTCGACCGGTCGATCCGGGTCACCATCGAGCACGGCCACGCCAACAAGCGCAGCGATGACCTCTCGTCGGTCGCGTACTGGTACCAGACCCTACCCGGGCGCCCACTTCGGCTACCGTCCGTTGCGGAGCGGCTACCGTACGCCTGACCCGCGATCCGGATCGGGATCACGCCATTTCCGGCGGATCTCTCCGCTATGCCTGATGATGGGAGTACTCGGTAGGAGGTCTCCCATGACATCGCTTCTCGAGATGTCCAGGCGAGCGGTCGCCCGGCCGTGAGCGGACCGATGCTGCTCGCGGCCCATGTGGTCGTGTACGCAGCGATCCCGATGTCGTTCGCGCTGTTGCGGCGTCCGGCCCGGGAGATCGCGTTCTACCTCTACATCGGCTTGGTGCTCCTCGCCGGGGGCCTGATCGGGTCGGTCTACGTACTCCCGGTCACCGGAGGCATCCCGGCGGGCAGCATTCTGTACGTCACGCTGATGTTCTCCAGCCTGCTGCTGGTGGTGCTCGAGCGCGACGCGCGGGTCGTGCGTACGGTCATCAGGGTCGTGCTCGGGGTCGAGGTCTTCAAGTTCGTCGCCTTCGCGCTTGCGACGTACGCGCTCCGAGACGGCAATGCGATCAACCCGTTGGACACCAGTCCGGAGCTACTCGACGACTCGCTCATGGTGACCCTTCTAGGCGGCACTCTGATCGTCGTCGAGCTGGTCGCCCTGACCGTCGTGCTCGAGGTCCTCAAGCGACGGATCAACGGTCCGGTGGTCCTCGGGGCGTCGTACGTCGCGATCTTCGTCGCTCTGCTCTGCTTCGACGGCCTCATGCTGCCCTTCATCGCGCTGTCTTCCCCGGCCGACTTCGGCGAGCTCATGCAGGTCGGCGTCCGGGTCAAGCTCGTTCTCGGCCTGTCCTTCAGCGTTCCCCTGATCGTGTTCCTGATCGTGTTTCGCCAGCAGCTGGCTGCCTTCCGGCGGGCGCGGGTTCCGTTGCAGGAGCTGCTGATCGGCCCGCGCGAGGACCTCGTCCGCGAGCTCGAACGGCAGCGAGAGGCGATCCGGGCCTCGGCCGAGCAGTACCGACAGCTGGTCGAGTCGACGGGTGACGTCGTGGTGACGAGCACGGTTGAGGGCGTCATCACCAGCTGGAACCGGGCCGCCGAGAAGGTGTACGGCTACACCCACGACGAGGCCGTCGGTTCGTCGATGGAACTGGTGACGACCTCCGACCAGCTCGCGGATCTCGCACAGCTCGTGCACCGGGCGTCTGAGGGCATGACGATCGCCGGACACGAGACGACCCACCGGCGCCGCGACGGCACAGCGGTCGACGTCTCGCTCACCGTGTCGCCCGTGATCGACCACGGCGATTCGATCATCGGCCTGTCCTACATCGGGCGCGACATCGGTGAACGTCGCCGGATGGAACGGACGCTCACGTACCAAGCGCGCCACGACGCACTGACCGGTCTTCCGAACCGGGTGTACCTCGAAGACGCCATCGCCGACCTCGCGCGCTCCCGAAACGGACCTCGATCCGTCGCCGTGCTCTTCGTCGACATCGACCGGTTCAAGATCGTCAACGATGCGGCGGGCCACCATGTCGGCGACGGCCTGCTCATCGAGGCGGCCGCTCGGCTCCGCGCCATCATCGACGCAAGCGAAACGGTGGCACGGTTCGGCGGAGACGAGTTCGCGTTGCTCTGCCCTGGGCGCGACCTCGAGTCGACCACCGGGCTCGCGAGACGGCTGCTGGACGCACTGACGGACCCGTTCGAGATCGCCGGGCACCGGTTCTTCGTGAGCGCGAGTATCGGGATCGCCGTCGACTCCGCCGCACACGCCACGGAGCTCGTACGCCGCTCCGATATGGCGATGTACGCCGCCAAGGCGCAGGGGAGCGGGACCTGGCGCCTGTTCGACCAGGCGATGGACGATCGCGCCCGCCGCGCGCTCGTGCTCGGGAGCGACCTCGGGCGAGCGATCGAGGCGAGCGATCTCGAGCTGCACTACCAACCGATCATCGACCTGCGTTCGGGCCGGCTGCGGTCGGTGGAGGCGCTCACCCGCTGGCGACACGACCTACGCGGGTACGTCGACCCGGAGGAGTTCGTATCGGTCGCCGAGGAGACCGGTCTGATCACCCAGCTCGACACCTGGGTGATGAACCGTGCCTGTCGCGACGGCGCTCGGCTGCTGGCGACGCACACCCTGCCCGCCGACGGGCACGTCGCCGTCAACCTGTCGGTGCAGGACATCGTCGACCCGGCGTTCGAGACCGTGCTCCTCGACGCGATCGACGGCGCGGGGCCGCCGTTTCATGCCGACAAGCTGATGCTCGAGCTGACCGAGAGAGTCCTGATGCGAGACGTCGAGCGCACGGCCGCCCGGCTTCGCAAGCTGACGGCGCTCGGGGTACGTGTCGCGATCGACGACTTCGGCACCGGCTACGCGTCGCTTGCGTACCTGCGGCCGTTCCCGACCAGCACGTTGAAGATCGACCAGACCTTCGTCGCCGGCATCGTCACCAACGCCAGTGACCTCGCGATCGTACGATCGGTCGTCGACCTCGCCCATGCGATCGGGCTCGAGACCGTCGCCGAGGGCGTCGAGACCGAGACTCAGCTGGATCTGCTCCGCGAGATGCGGTGTGACGCCGCGCAGGGGTTCCTGTGGGGGCCGGCGATGGCCGTCGACGGCCTCATCGAGGGATATGCGGCCTCAGGCCGCCTTGCGAGCGGACGGTGAACTGCCCGCGCCCTCCGTGCCGTTCTGTAGACCACTCCCGCGCACCGGTCGGGGCGCGGGCACCTTAGGGCGCTCCTGCGGCTCGTCCTCTTCGTCATCGTGTGCGGCGGCGATGATCGAGGTGGCGAGGCACAGCAGGCCGAGGATCAGGGTGAACGCGATCCAGACCGTGTTGATCGGGCCGACCAGCGGATCGGGGCTGTGCGAGCCGATCATCTCGTAGGGCACGATCACGGCACTGATCATCACGGTGAGCGCGGCACCCAACGGTCGCAGCCAGTCCTGCCGCGACGCGGCGAGCAGCTCCTCGCGGGCGCGAACCTGTGCGCGGAACTCCGGAAGTTCTCGTGGCGGCAAGGTCGCCAACCACGCGCGATGGCGGTCGTTGCGCTCGCGCTGAGCCGAACGCGTACCGAAGTGGGCGAGCAGGCCGGCGATCAGCAGTGCCGCCGCGGCTGCGACGACGATGACGGAAACGCCGAGCGGTAGGCCGATGAAGGACAGAACGGAAACGGCGAGCGAGGTCAGGGTGATGGTCGTGAGGCCGACGCCCAGCGGCGCATTCTCGAGTCGTTCGTATATGCTCCGTGCGCGCCCCGCCATGTCTGTGTTATCCCTCCGCGTGTGTTGAACCCACCTTCTATGGTGAACCCTCGAACGGCCTTTCGCGTTCCCGACGCGAGGTGATATAGGTCATGCTGGCGCAAAACGCGAGGTTTGAGTCGCGTCCGACAACGGAACGATGCGGGTACCGATCGATCCGACCCGGAGGCACCATCGATGACCCGTCCCGTAGTCCGTACCCTCGCCGCCGTTGCGGGCATCGCCCTGACGACGACGCTGATCGGCAGCCCACCCAGCTCCGCAGCACAGTCGACCGCGACCGAGCCGCCTGAGCAGTTCCGGGGCTACTGGGTCGACGGGTTCAACGAGGGCATCTACGACGCGGACGAAGTCACCGAACTGGTCGATGCGGCGCAAGACGTCGGCGCCAACGCACTGATCGTCCAAGTCGGGCGCAGGTTCGACTGCTTCTGCAACAACTCGCTGTACCCGCGCTCGGACGAGAAGGGTCTCGACCCGGAGCCGTACGACCCGCTGGCAGAAGTCATTGCGCAGGGCCACGAGGCCGGGCTCGAGGTGCACGCCTGGGTCAACGCGACAACGCTGTGGAACGAGGCCGACCCGCCCGAGTCGTCCGATCACGCGTTCAACAAGCACGGGCTCGACGCACACGGCCGCGACCGCTGGCTCAACAAGCGAGTCGACGGTGAGGAGCTCGTCGGCGACAACTCCTACATGGACCCGGCGAACCCCGATGCCGTCGACTACCAGGTGCGCGCGATCGCATCGCTCACGCGCAACTACGACGTCGACGGCGTGAACCTCGACTACATCCGCTACCCCGACAACGAAGCGGAGTTCCAGAACGACTGGGGTTACTCGGAGACGTCGCTCGCCCGGTTTGCGGCCGAGACCGGGCGATCCGACCGGCCGAAGCCGACCGATCCGCAGTTCGCACAGTGGCGTAGAGACCAGGTGAGCAACCTGGTTCGCAAGATCTTCCTCCGGATGTACCAGGTCGATCGAAGCGATCGACTCAGCATCAACGGCATCACCTATGCGTACGGTCCGCAGACGTACGGCGGATGGGAACAGACCCGGCCGTACCTGAATGTGCTGCAGGACTGGAAGGGCTGGATCGACGAAGGCATCATCGACACGGTCACGGCGATGAACTACAAGCGCGAGTGGATGCCCGACCAGGAGCAGATGTTCGACGAGTGGAACCGCGCGCTCGCGAACTATCGCGGCGACCGCCACGTCGTCTCCGGCCCCGCGCTCTACCTGAACGAGATCGCCGACTCCGTGGCTCAGGCCGCAGAGATCGACGCGCTGCCTCTCGACGGCTGGATGGGATACGCGTACGCGAACGCGTCGAAGACGGCGGCAGAGTCCGAGGACCCTGCGGTCAAGGACTCGGAACGCTCGAAGCTCGCGGCCGCCCTGCGTGACGAGGTGTTCACCGACGACGCCGTCGTGCCGGAGATGGATTGGAAGGCCGAGCCGCGTACAGGCAACATCTCCGCGAAGGTACGGGCGCCGCGCCGACTCGAGGACCAGCTGGACGTCCAGGTGACGCCGCTCGGCGAGACACCCGGACGTGCACAGGTGGTGCGTACCGACGGCAACGGATGGTTCGGTGTCGTCGACCTCGAGCCGGGCAGGTATCGGCTGAAGGTCGTCGAGCCCGGTGTGCGCAGTCGCGTCGCGCGGGTCCGCGTACGTGCAGGCGCCGTCGTACGCGCCCAACTGCGGGCTCAGAGGTAGGCCGCGGCGAGTTCTGGTGGCATCGGCTCGTAGTGGTCGAGCGAACGGGTGAACGTACCCGTGCCGTGGGTGGCCGATCGGAGGTCGATCGCGTAGCGCACCAGCTCGGTGGCGGGTACGTGTGCGCGGACGACCGTGCCTGCTTCGTCGTCCTTGTCGGTGCCGAGCAGCCTTCCGCGTCGCGCGGACAGATCGCTCATCACCGCACCGATGAGCTCGTCGGGGATGCTCACGGCGATCTCGTCGTAAGGTTCCAGGATCGACACACCCGCGCGCTCTGCCGCAGCTCGCAGCGCGAAGCCGCCAGCGGTCTGGAAGGCGGAATCGGAGGAGTCGACGCTGTGCGCCTTACCGCCGGTCAGCGTCACCCGTACGTCGACCAGCGGGTGACCGCTGCGTACGCCTCTACCGAGCTGGGCGCGAACGCCCTTCTCCACGCTGGGGATGAACTGACGGGGTACGGCGCCGCCGACGACCTTCTCGACGAACTCGAAACCGCTCCCTTCGGGCAGCGGCTCGACGTCTATCTCGCAGATCGCGTACTGGCCGTGGCCACCGGACTGCTTGACGTGCCGGCCGAGCCCGCTGGCCGAGGAGGCGACCGTCTCTCGCAGCGGCACTCGCAGCGTGATCTGCTCGACATTGACGCCGAACCTGGTGCGTAGCCGGTTCAGTGCCTCGTCGGCATGTGACTCACCCATCGCCCAGAGCACGAGCTGACGGGTCTCGGGGTTGTTCTCGATCCGCAGCGAGGGGTCCTCCGCGGCCAGCCGGCTCAGCGCCTCGGGCAGCTTGTCGTCGTCGGACTTCGATGCCGCCTCGAGCGCGATCGGCAGCAACGGAGTCGGCATGGCCCACGGCCGGAGCAGCCGCGGCAGATCCGGGTGCGAGAGCGTGTCGCCGGTCTCGGCGCGAGTGAGTCGGCCGATCAGTGCGACGTCACCAGCGACGACGTGTTTGGCCGCCTGCTGTTGCTTGCCGAACGGGTACGCAAGCGATCCGACCCGCTCGTCCTCGTCATGTTCCAGATGCCCGGAACCGGCTCCGAAGAAGGAGGTGAAGTGACCCGAGACGTGTACGGTCTCGTCGCCGTCGAGCGTGCCCGAGAAGACCCGGACGAGGCTGACCCGGCCGACGTACGGATCGCTCGTCGTCTTGACTACCTCGGCCACCAGGGGCCCGTCGGGATCACACGGCAACGGTGCGGTCGCGACTCCGACGGGAGTGAACAACTCGGGTGTCGGGTGGCTCGCCGGTGACGGAAATGCGCGTACGAGGAGGTCCAGCAACTCTTGTGCACCGACCCCGGACGCGGCCGTTGCAACGACCGGGTAGAACGAGCCGCGGGCAACAGCGCGCTCGAGATCGGCGATCAGCACTTCCTCGGAGATGTCCTCCCCGCCGACGTAGCGGTCCATCAGGGACTCGTCCTCGGACTCCTCGATCACCCCTTCGATCAGCTCACCTCGAAGCTCGGTCTCGGCCGTACGTTTCGCTGCGGTAGGGGAGTCCTCGATCATCACGTTGCGCAGGTCTGCGCCGCGGTGGTCGTAGAACGTCGCGCTCAGCAAGCCGACCAGCCCGATGAGCTCACCGGCCTCCGAGACGGGTATGAACACCGGCAGCACCTTCTCGCCGAATGCGGCTTGTGCCTGGGAGAGGACGCCGTCGTAGTCGGCACTGGCGTGGTCGAGCTTGGTGATCGCGACCACGCGCGGCATCCCGACGTCGGCACACTCCCGCCAGAGCGCGGTCGTCGCATGGTCGATGCCCTCATTGGCCGCAACGACGAACAGCGCACAGTCGGCGGCGCGGAGGCCGGCACGCAGCTCGCCGACGAAGTCCGCGTACCCGGGTGTGTCGATCAGATTGACCTTCGTACCCCGGTGCACCAGCGGCGCGACCGACAACGACATCGACCGGTGGTGTGCCTGCTCGGCCTCGTCGAAATCGCACACCGTGGTGCCGTCGGCGACGGTACCGGCGCGGGGGATCGTGCCGTTCGCTGCGAGCAACGTCTCCACCAGAGTTGTCTTACCGGAGGAGCTGGGCCCGATCAGGACGACGTTGCGAATCCTGTCAGGCCCGAAGTCGCCTGGGTCGGCCCTGCCGTCGTCGGAGGCGCTCTTGTCGCTCATGGTCCAACGCTGCTCCTCTTGCGCGCGGTGCACAAGCCCGCGCCCGGTCAATTTCGTTGGACACCGGAGCCGTCGACCCACTTGGATGTTGCGATGAGTTGCTTCTTATCGCATACGACCATCGACTGCCGTGATGCCTACCAGCTCTCCGAGTGGTGGAAGCCGGTGCTGGACTACACCGACATCGAAGGCGACCCCAACCTCCCGGGTCACGAAGAGTGCATGATCGTCGACCCGGACTCGGGTCACAAGCTGCTCTTCATCGAGGTGCCCGACACCGAGCTTCCGGCCAAGCGGATCCACCTCGACCTCCGGCCGCGTACGCGCGACCAGGACGACGAGGTGGCATGGCTGTTGGAGTACGGCGCTACCGAGCTGGCCGACCTTCGTGGCAAGTACGGCCCCGGCACCGGCTGGGTGACGATGGCCGACCCCGAGGGCAACCAGTTCTGCGTACTTCGGTCGCCGCAGCAGCTGGCCGAGGCGCAGGATCAACAGGACTAGGTAGGGGCCGCGACCCGCAACCTGCTTCGTCAGCGGTAAGGGGCGAGGGCGTCGAGGATGCGTTGCTCGGCGCCCCCGAGACCCCACCGGGCGGCGAACTCACCGAAGCGCTCGGCGTCGCTGTCTGCGACCGCACGAAGCGCCAGGTCGGGGTCACCGACGGGTGCGTCGGCCGCGACGCGGACCACGCGCGGTGCGACGTCGAGATAGTCCGAGCCTTCGACGATGTTCTGCCGGGCCCGCGGCTTGATCTTCGACCAGCGATCGGCCGCCGCCTCCCTGATCGCGTCGAGGGTCTCGAACTCTCGTACGAGCGCCGCCGCGGTCTTGTCGCCGATCCCGGCGATACCCGGCAGGCCGTCGGACGGGTCGCCTCGCAACACCGCGAAGTCGACGTACTGGTCGGGGCGTACGCCGTACTTCTCGACGATCACCTCGTCGGTCACCTGCTCGAGGTTGCCGACTCCACGTGCCGTGTAGAGCACCCGCCGCGACCTCGCATCGTCGACGAGCTGGAACAGGTCGCGATCGCCCGTGACGATGTCGACGGGTCCGTCCCAACGATGCGTGAGAGTGCCGATCACGTCGTCCGCTTCGTTCTCGGCCGCGCCGACGACCGCGATGCCGAGGATCGACAGTGCCTCCGCGATCAGCGGCACCTGCGGGGAGAGCAGATCGGGTGTCTCCTCGACATCGGCGTCGTCTTCGACCACTTCTACGACTCGATGTGCCTTGTACGTCGGGAGGAGCTCGACGCGCCATGCCGGTCGCCAGTCATCGTCCCAGCAGGCGGCGAGTGCATCCGGCCGATAGTCGGAGACCAGCCGGGCGACGAAGTCGAGCAGCCCGCGCAAGGCGTTGACCGGAGTACCGTCAGGCGCGCGGATGCTGTCGGGAATCCCGAAGAACGCCCGGAAGTACAACGACGCGGTATCGAGCAGCAGCAGACGCTTCGCGGTATCGGCCATGGCCCGATCCTGCCACGATAGGCTGCGCGTGTGACATCAGATCTGCGTCAACGACTGTTGCGTGCTGGCGAGCTCGCGGCCGAGCACGGCATCGACACACTGCTCGTCTCGCCCGGCTCCGACCTGCGATATCTCACCGGATACGACGCCAAACCGCTCGAACGGCTGACGTGCCTGGTGCTGCCCGCCGGACACCCGCCTGCGCTCGTCGTGCCACTGCTCGAACGCCCCGCGGCCGAGGCCGCCGGAGTCGCCGACCTCGGCATCGAGATCGTCGCCTGGAACGAAACCGACGACCCGTACGCGGTAGTCGCGCGCTACATCGACGCCGACGCCCCCACGGTCGCGTATGACAACCAGATGTGGGCCGAGAAGGTGCTCGCCTTCGCCGACGCCATGCCGGGCGCGAAGCAGACGCTGGCCGGCGAGGTCATCGGCGCGCTCAGGATGCGTAAGAGCGCGTACGAGATCGACCTGCTGCGCGACGCCGGCGCCGCCATCGACCGCGTGCATGCTCGCATGGGCGAATGGCTACGGCCGGGCCGCACCGAACGCGAGGTCGGTGCCGACATCGCCGCCGCGATCATCGACGAGGGGCACGCAACGGTCGACTTCGTCATCGTCGGCTCCGGGCCCAACGGCGCATCACCGCATCATGAAGTCTCCGATCGCGTGATCGGCGAGAACGAGCCGGTGGTGATCGACATCGGCGGTACGACCGAGGCCGGATACTGCTCCGACTCGACGCGTACGTACGTCACCGGCTCGCACGTCCCGGACGATTTCGCCGCCTACTACGCGGTGCTGCAACAGGCGCAGCAGGCACAGTGCGAGTACGCCCGGCCCGGCGTAACAGCTGCGTCGGTCGACAAGGTGGGCCGCGACATCATCGCGTCCGCCGGTTACGGCGACGCGTTCATCCATCGCACGGGTCACGGGATCGGCATGGAGACGCACGAGGACCCCTACATCGTCGACGGCAACGACCTCGTGCTCGAGGCCGGGATGGCCTTCTCGATCGAGCCGGGCATCTACGTGGAGGGCAAGCACGGAGCACGGATCGAAGACATCGTCGTCTGCACCGACGACGGCGCCGAGCGGCTCAACGTGCGTCCCCGCGACCTCGGCGTCCTCGGCTAGGAGACGGGTCCATGGAGGACATCGACCGGCAGATCGTTCGGGCGCTGACCGCCGACGGGCGCGCGTCGTTCACCGAGCTCGGCAAGCTGACGGGGTTGTCCACCTCGGCCGTACACCAACGCGTGAAGCGGCTCGAACAGCGAGGGGTGATCACCGGCTACCGGGCGACGATCGACCTCGAGGAGGTCGGCCTCCCGCTGTCGGCGTTCATCTCGATCCGCCCGATCGACCCGAGCCAACCCGATGACTCGCCGGAGCGGCTGCGCGACATCAAGGAGATCGAGTCCTGCTATTCGGTCGCCGGCGAGGAGAGCTACATCCTCAAGGTCCGGGTGAGTTCGCCGAACGATCTCGAGGAACTGCTCGCCCGCATCCGCAGCGTCGCGAACGTCGCCACCCGCACCACGATCGTGCTCTCCACGCCGTACGAGAACCGGCCCGTCGACCTCTGACGACCACGCCCGCCGACGCCTGTCCACAAGCTGGACACCTACCTCCGGTAGAGTCGTGGAGATCGTCTTGAGGAGAAACGACTAGTGACCAGCACCCCGAAGTACGATGTGTACCGGCTGACTGATCCCAATGACACCCAGTTCCTGCAGCTCCACGACCTCGTCACAACGATGGTCGAGCAGGGCGCTGCCCTCGGGTGGGTCGAGCCTCCCAGCGAACGCGACCTGCGTGAGCTGGTGGCAGATCTGATCCAGGCAGGCGAGCTCGACAACGCCTGTCTGGTCGTCGCCGAGACCCTGACCACGGCGGGCGAACAACCCCAGATCGTCGGCTTCGCCTACTGGAACCGGCGGGAGGGCGAGACCGAGGAGCCGCATGCCGATATCGCGAAGGTCGCCGTCTCGGCCGACGCACGTGGCGGCGGACTCGGCCGGCGAATGGTCGAGGAGCTGATCTCCTACGGCCGCAAGGTCGGCGTCGAGATCCTGACCCTCGACGTACGCGGCAACAACCACGCCGCGATGCAGCTGTACGAACGCCTCGGCTTCCGCGAGTACGGCCGGATCGAGGACTTCGTCGCCGTCGACAACGAGCGGTGGGACAACGTCTACTTCTCGCTCGACCTCCGTGAGGCGGCTGAGGACGACCTCGTCCGCCACGGTGACTCGCCCCTCGGCCCAGGGGCGTCCCGCCGGCGCACCTGACGACGGCGAGCGGACCGTACACCCCCGCGGTACGGTCCGCAGAGCCGCCTACTTGCTGAGTTCGGCGTGCGCCACGGCCGAGTACAGACCCCAGTTGCTCCCGCCACTGGTGTTCGTGAACCTCACCCGCACGGTGTGGCGTCCCTTGCCGACCTTGCCGCAGAACTGCGCGGCACCGGAGGCATAGCCATCGGAGTTGCCGGCGCTCATCCAGTACGCGGGAGACCCGAGGGTGCTCGGCTTCAGCGGCTTGCCGTCGACGGTCACGGTCACGGCGCCGATCTGGTACGCGGCGTACAGGTAACCGAACCCCGTGACCGATACCGACACGGTGTCCTTGCCCCGCTTCGGACCCTTGAACTTCATGCTGCCCGGTAGCGCCTTGGTGGTGCCGGCCGGGATCTGGAAGAACCCGTCGTAGATCCCGATGTTGCGGCTCGCCCTGGTGGCTCCGCCGTTGCAGCTGAATCCGGTGAGGGCCTTCTGGGCGCTTGCCGTTCGGGCCGGATCCGGCGCCGTTGCGTCGCCGTCCGCACTGGCGCTGAGGGTGGGGGTCACGAGGGCCGCACCCATCAGGCCGCCCGCCGCAATCGCCACCCCGGTCGCCACGGTAGGTGTCTTGCGCATTTCTCTCACTCCCTGTGTGTGTCCACCCGAATTGGGTGGATTCCTCTACGCACAGGAGCGATATCTGCGACTCTTGATACATCGCGAATCCGGGTGTGCCCGGATGTATCAAGACGAGGCTGCACGTCCTCCTTCGGGGCGTGGAAACAATGGTGTGCAGCCGCCTGGGAGAGCCCATGGCCGCGCCGACGCCGCAGACCTCGCAAGCGCGCTGGGTGGTGTCGGCCGGCCTCTTCACCCGCTGGCGCAGCGGAGACCACACGGCGCTCGACGAGCTGGTACGTACGAACTCGCCGGCGCTTTGGCAGCTCGTCCGCGCGTACGGCATCGAACGCCACTTGGCCGAGGACGTCGTACAGACGACCTGGCTGGCCTTCGTACGTCATCGCGACCGGATCGCCGACCCTCGCTCGGTGACGGCATGGCTGGCGACGACCGCGCGCCGTGAGGCGTGGCGAGTCGCCAAGGAGTCGTCGCGCCTCAACGCCTCCGACGACCAGACGGTCGCCGACGCGCTGCCCGCAGCGGTGGCGGCCGAGGAACAGGCGCAGCTCGCCGACGAGTCCCACCGTCTCTGGCAGACGGTGCAGTTGCTTTCGCACCGCTGTCAGCGGCTGCTGCGAGTCATCGCGTTCGAGGATCGCCCGGACTACCGACGCCTCGCCTCCGAGCTGGAGATGCCGGTGGGCAGCATCGGGCCGACCCGCGGGCGCTGTCTGGCCAAGCTACGCAGCCTGTTGGCCGGAGGGAGCGACGAATGAGCGCCGACGAGTACGCCCGCCTGTGGTCCGGACTTCGCGAGGTCTGGGAGGCGGTCGATCCCGCACCATCGGGTCTTGCCGACCGGGTGATCGCCGGACTCGAGCTGGCCGGGATCGACGCTGAGTTCGAGTTGCTGCAGCTCACGGAGTGGTCGCATGGTCTGGTCGGCGCCCGCTCGGAAACGCCGGCCGACGTGATCAGCCTCCGATCCGACTCCCTGAACGTCGTCCTCCATGTGAGTCCGCGCGACGGGTTGCGCTGTGACCTGGTCGGCTGGGTCGATCCTCCCCAGCCGGTTTCGGTCCAGGTGCTCCAGCCCGACGTGCAGGAGTCCGCTCTGTCCGATACGTCCGGCCGATTCGAGCTGTACGGGCTCGCCGCCGGACCTACCCGCCTCGTACTCGTCATCGGTCACTCGGGTGACCACCGCGACCCGCCGTGGTTCGCAACCAACACCTTGGAGCTGTAGCAGATGCCGGTCGACGACAAACCAACCCACGAACGTCCGTATGTGCCTCCGGCGCGCCGTATCCGGGTCCTCGACCCGGCTGTCGCGGTGGTCGTCGACGGCGCACCACCTCCGCGACCCACCGCGTACATCGGCGACCACCTGCTGGTCAACGCGGGCGGCGACGATCGCGAGCTGGTCAACCGATTGGGCTCGATCGCCGAGGAGCTCGGCTGGCGGCTCCAACCGCGTAAGGAACAGGAGCGACTCGTCGTCCGAAGGCTCGGTCGCGACGAAGCGCCGGTCGGGCTGCTCGTACTGGAGCTGAAGCCCGTGCCGGGTCGTGCCGTACGCCCGCCGGATGCATGGGAGCTGTTGCAGTCGGCTCGGGCCGAGCTCGGACGCGACGCCGTGCGTACCGTCGGCCTCGATCACGTGCTCACCCTGGCCGCCGTCGGTGGCGACCCATTCCACTCCGGGGACCCGTTCCACTCGGGCGACCCTTTCCATTCCGGCGATCCGTTTCACTCGGGAGATCCGTTCCACTCCGGCGACGCGAGTGCGCTGCCTTCGTACCTGTTGCCCGGCCTGGGTGGACGACAGCCGGTGATGGTCACAGCCGACCCGCCGGCAACGCCTGCGAACACCACCTACGAGCCGGTGGTGGCGATTCTCGATACCGGGTGCGGTTCACATCCGTGGCTGGACGGCGTCGTCGACCGGTCGGTCGAGCTGGACTCGACTCCGATCGGCCAGATCGGCGCCGCATCCGCACCGGAAGCGAATCCAGATCTCGTCGGCCCGCTCGACGGATCGCTCGATCCGTTCACCGGTCACGGCACGTTCATCGCGGGCCTCGTGCACCAGAAGTGCCCACAGGCGAAGATCATCGCCTGGCGGGCGGTCCAGGCCGACGGTCTGATCGTCGAGTCCGAGCTCGTCGCCTCGCTCACCAAGATCGCCGAGTTGATCCGGCGCCACGCGTCCGCAATCAGCGGAGGGCAGCGGATCGACGTGCTCAACCTGTCGATGGGCTATTACCACGAGACGCCCGAGGACGCCTTCTTCGACACCACGCTGTACGCGTTGTTGGAGCTGATGGGGGAGTGCGGCACGATTGTCACGACCTCGGCGGGCAACGACGCGACCAAGCGGCTTCGGTTCCCAGCCGCGTTCGCACCGTGGTCGGGCGGAAGCCCGATTCGTGCCGACTGCCTGCCGGTCCTGTCGGTCGGCGCTCTCAACCCAGACGGCACCGACGCGCTGTTCACGAACACCGGTGAATGGGTTTCGGCGATGCGGTCCGGAGCCGGGATCGTGAGCACCTTTCCCAAGCTCGATGCGGGTAGGCTGCCTCCGGCGCGTACGGTCCTCGACGGACGCGTACGGGAGTCGATCGACCTCGACGACTTCAGCAGCGGGTTCGCGGTGTGGAGCGGTACGTCGTTCGCGGCGCCGGTGCTCGCGGGTGAGATCGCCGCCCGCATCGCCGAGCTGGCGACGAGTCCGTCCGTCGGCGTCGCCGACACCATCGAACGCGCTTGGAAGGCCGTTGCCGATACGACCCACCTCCACCCGTAGCCGCAATCGTGCGTACCGCCGCGCAGCTGTACGACCTCGCCCGTGACGAAGAGACCGCCGGTCGACTCACGCGCGCGGCTGCCTTGTGCGACACCGCTCTACAACGGTCGCCGAGCGCGGAGCTCCGTACGCGGATTCTCGTCACGCTCGCGTACCTCGACGCCGAAGGCGGAGACGTCGACGGTGGCATCGCACGGTGCGAGGAGGTGCTGTCCGCCGACGACCATCGTGGCACCGAACGAGGTCGTACGCTTGCCCAGCTCGGACTCTTGCGCATGCGCAGCGGTGATGCCGGCCGCGCACTCGACGCCTTTGCGGCAGCGCTGCCGCTGCTTCCGGACGCCGATCCCTATCTCGCGCGGCTCTACCTCAATCGCGGCAACGTGTACCTACAGCGCAGCACCGTCGACCCGGCGGAGCACGACTTCGCGCTCGCGTTCGAACATGCTCGACGTGCGGATCTCGACCAGATCGCCGCCAAGGCGTTGCACAACCGTGGGTATGTACGTCTTCTGCGCGGAGACCTGGTCGGCGCGCTCGACGACATGGCGGCCGCGCGGCCGACGCTGGCCCCGTTGTCGCCCCTCAACCTCGCCGTATGCGATATGGACCGCGCCGAGGTGTTGCTTGCCGCCGGACTGACCGAAGACGCAAGTGAGGTCCTGCGTACGGCCGGCCAGGCCCTCGGCCGCCAGCGGATGCGACAGCAGCAGGGCGAGGCCGAGCTGGTGCTTGCCCGGCTGCAACTCGTATCGGGCGACACCCGCCTTGCGCAAGCGACGGCTCGTTCGGCGGTGCGCCGGTTCGAAGCGCAGGGCAGCAGCACCTGGGTACTACGGGCGCAGGTTGTGGTCCTCGCGGCAGCCGCCGATCTCGACGAACACGATGACACGGTCATCGTCCGAGCGCTGCAACTGGCCGAGGAGCTCGAGCGCGCAGGGTTCCGCGAACCCGCCACCCGGGCACGGCTGATCGCGGGTCTCGCCGCTATCCGTACCGGTGACCTCGAGTCCGGCGCAGAACTGCTGCGGAGGGTTCGCATCACGCCCGCAACGTCCATGACGAACCGGATGCTCGCCGCGCGGGTACGTGCGTCACTGGCGCTCGCACGCGGGCGCCGATCACGCGCGCGGCATCATCTGCAGTCCGCACTCGACGGTCTTGCCGGCTGGCAAGCCACGTTCGGCAACATCGACCTGCAGGCGGCGTCGATGGTGCACGGCCGCGCCTGCGCACTTCTCGGCCTCGACGCAGCCGTCGACGACGGCTCACTCCCGGTCCTGCTCGAGTGGTCCGAGCGAGCACGTTCCCTGGCCGGACGGTTGCCCGTCGTACGCCCGCCACGCGACCTCGAGGCGGCCGGAGTGCTCACCGAACTGCGGGCCCTGCGCACCTCGGAGAATCCGGATCACTCGAGGGCCGCCGAGCTCGAGACCCTCGTACGCGAACGACTGTGGCGCACGCACGGCGGCGTGCCGAGCAAGCCGGTGACCGTCGACGAGCTACGGTCGCGGCTGGCAGCGCGCAGCGGTACGTACCTCGCGTACTTCCACACGCGAGGACGCTTGTACGGCCTCGCAGTGACACCGGAGCAACACCGGCTCGTCGACCTCGCTCCGTTGGCAGACATCGCCCGGCTACTCGACGGGCTCTCCACGGACTTGGACATGGTCGCCACTCGGACCTCCGCGTCCATGCACCGGGTGCTGGTGGAGTCGGTTCGGATGCGCCTTTCGACATTGGCCGAACGAGTACTGGCGCCGTTGGTCGATCTCGTCGACGAGCGTCCGGTTGCTCTTTCGGCGACCGGCGTTCTCGCCGATGTCCCGTGGCCGCTGCTGCCAGGTCTGCGCGGTCGCGAGGTCACGGTCACGCGCTCTGCGACGTCATGGGTACGGACGCCGCGACCGGATCCGCCGACGTCGCCCGGCTTCGTAGCGGGTCCGGATGTCGTACGCGCAGATGACGAGGTACGACGTGCGGCCGCCGCGTGGACGAGTCCGCAGATCCTCGCGGGCGCTGCTGCGGCGGCCGACGCCGTGGCGAACCTGGCGCCGCACACCGACCTACTGCACGTCGCGGCACACGGGAGCCACCGGGCGCAGAACCCGTTGTTCTCCGCCGTGCGCCTGACCGATGGCCCGTGGTTCGGCTATGACATCGACCACCTCGAGCGAGTCCCGTCCATCGTGGTGCTGTCCGCATGCGAGCTCGGACGCTCTGTCGCGGGCAGTGGACGCGAGGCGCTCGGCATGACCGTCGCGTGGCTGCATGCTGGCGCAAGGTGCGTGATCGCCTCACCTGCACCGATCAGCGACGACGTGGCCTGCGAGGTGCTGGAGCGCACCCATACCGCGCTCGCACGAGGGGCGACGCCGTCGGCCGCGCTCGCCGAGGGCATCGCGCGTAACCCTTCCGAGCCGGTTCCACTGGTCTGCTTCGGCACTGGTTGGTGACCGGCTCCGACCCCGATCCGTCAATCTGCAATTGCAAATCCGCCTTCTCCGGTTGACAGATGGCCGAGCGGTAGGCAGTCTCTGGGAGGAGAGTCCACCAAGCTGAACGGGGTCTCGGGAAGACGGGGACAACGGACGCGAGCGACTTGCTCCTTGCCAGAGTGTGTATGCCGCGGCCTGTCCGCCGGTTCCGTACTTCCGACGGTGGCGCAGTCAGGAGCCCTGGCGTCCAGTAGACAACGGGTGTCGGATCGCAACCAGCGGTCCGGGGTTCGGTCCGAAGGTCGCAGGGCTCTTGGCATGCCACCGAGTAGGGCTCCCGTACCCTTGGTGCCGTGGTGGACAGCGCAGACCCGAGCCGATTCACGCCCAGGGTCCGATTGACAGTGGCGGTCGTTGCCGGCCTCCTCGTCGCATGCGGCTTCAAGCCCGTCGGTTCGCTGCTCCTGCTGCTCGCCGGCCTCGTGATCCTCATCATCGCGCTGCGCGGGGCGAGCGTACGACTCAGCGCGCTGATCGGGTTGGCCTTCGGTATCGCTCAGTCGGCATTGATGTTCTCGTGGGTGCACGTGCTCGGCTACCACGTCTGGATCATCCTCGCGATCGTCGAGGCCTTGTACTTCCCGATCTTCGCCGTCGGCTTCGCGCTGGTGTCGCGCCTGCGCGGGTGGCCCCTCTGGGGCGCCTGCGTGTGGCTCGCCGTGGAATACGCCCGCGGATCGTTCCCGCTCGGCGGCTTCCCGTGGGGCCGCCTTGGTGATGCGACCATCGACACTCCGCTCGAGTCGTACGCCCGACTCGTCGGCGTACCCGTGCTGAGCGGGATCGTCTTCGCCATTGCGGCCGTCGTCGTGTACGCGTGGACCCGCCGCTCGAGCCGGATCGTTCTGGGCAGCACCGCGGTCGGTCTCGTCGCGACGTTGCTGCTCGCGCTCGTACTGCCGCTCGGAGTCGCCGACGAAGACAAGCAGGTACGCATCGCGCTGATCCAGGGCGACGTACCCGGCCGCGGCGCCGACGGTCAGGCCGAGCAACTCCAGGTCGTCGACAACCACGTCGGCGCAACTCTCGACCTCGCAGCAGATATCGAGAACGGCGACGAGGAGCCGGTCGACGCCGTGCTGTGGCCCGAGAACGGTTCCGACCTCGACCCGTTCACCAATCCGTCCGTCGGCGCGCAGATCGAACGCGCCGTACGCGCAGTGGGCGTACCCGTGCTCGTCGGAGCGATCCTCGACGGCCCCGACGACAGCACCCGCAAGAACGTCGGCATCGCGTGGGACCCGCAGACGGGGCCCGGTGACAGGTATCAGAAACGCCATCTGGTGCCGTACGGCGAGTACGTCCCGCTCCGCTCGCTCGCCCGGAAGATCGACGAGCGCGTCGATACCGAGATACCGCGCGACATGATCGCGGGCGAGCGCTCCGGAGCCCTGCGGCTCGGTTCGATGGTCGTCGGCGACATGCTCTGCTTCGACGTTGCCTACCACGATGTATTGCGGCAGAACATCGACGACGGCGCGCAACTGCTGGTCGTGCAGACGAACAACTCCGCGTACATCGAGACGGCACAACCCGATCAGCAATGGGATATCGCACGCATGCGCGCGATCGAGTCGGGCCGCTACGTCGCGGTGCCGTCGATCAACGGCGTGAGCGGCATCGCCGACGCGAGCGGTGACGTCATCGTGCAAGGGGACAAGGACGTCGCCCAGGTCCTCACCGGCGAGGTCGAGACCGCAACGGGCATCACGCCGGGAATCCGGTACGGCGGCTGGCTCGAGCTCGCCGCTGGGCTGGCCGGGGTTGTCGCCGCCGCCTATGCCGCCACGGCAGGCATCCACGGCCGTCGGCGCACCCGGCCCGAACAACCCCCGACCGAGTCGGTCGACATGGAGGTCAGCAGGTGAACGAGGCACAGGGGGGCGCGCTCGTCATCGTCCCCACCTACAACGAAGCCGATAACGTCGAAGCGATCGTGCAGCGCGTACGCGCCGCGGAGCCGTCGGCCCACGTCCTCGTCGTCGACGACGGCTCGCCCGACGGCACGGGCAAGATCGCCGACTCGATGGCCGCCGACGATGCCGCGATCCACGTACTCCATCGCGTCGGTAAGCAGGGACTCGGCGCCGCGTACCTCGCCGGGTTCGAATGGGGTCTCGAACGCGGCTACGGCTATCTGGTGGAGATGGACGCCGACGGATCGCATCCTCCCGAGCGGCTGCCCGCCATGCTCGAGGCTTCACGACACGGTGCCGGGCTCGTGATCGGATCGCGCTGGGTACGCGGGGGAGCAGTGCGCAACTGGCCGATCCACCGACTGGCGCTGTCGCGAGGTGCGAATACGTACGCGCGTCTCGCGCTCGGCATACCCGTTCGCGATGCGACGGCCGGCTATCGGGTGTTCCGCCGCGAGACCCTGCTGGCGCTCGACCTCGACTCGGTCTCTTCGCGCGGCTACTGCTTCCAGATCGACCTGACACTGCGCGCCGCCGATGCCGGGATCACAACGCGCGAGCTGCCCATCACCTTCACCGAACGCGAGCGTGGCGAGTCGAAGATGGACGGGTCGATCGTGGTCGAGGCGCTCGTCCGGGTCACCCTGTGGGGCATCTCGCGACGATTGCGCGCCGTACGCTCCGTCCTTGCCCGAAGCTCCACGTAGGCTGGAAGGACACCCGATCCCGGGAGAGACATGAAGAGCGTGCGCATTCGCTGGGTGCCGGCCGTACTCCTGCTGACGCCCATCATCGAGATCGTCGTGATCATCGTGGTCGCGAACCTCATCGGTTGGGCCGCCACCATCGTCGCGCTGGCCGCGTTGTCGATTCTCGGAGTCATCCTGGTCCGCCGCGCCGGCCGCCAGGCATGGGCCGAGCTCGCCCGCAACCGGTCGGTCGGCGCCGAGCCCAGCCGTGGCGTCGCCGACCGAGCTCTGACGTTCCTCGGAGGACTGCTGCTCATCCCGCCGGGGTTCGTCAAGGACGTAGTGGCGCTCGTCCTGCTACTGCCGTTCACCCGGCCGCTGGTCCGCAACTGGATCCAGGCCTGGGCGGTCCGTCAGGGCACCATGTACTTCGCCTCGAACGTCGACCCGACGATGCCGACCAACAGACACGGGACGACCACACCCCACGGCCCCGACGTCGTGCACGGTGAGGTCATCGACGACGACTGAGGCACCGGCCGAGGGCCGGTTCGCGCCATAAAAAGGCCCGGGCCGCGCCGTCGGGGGGAACGACGCGACCCGGGGGTCTATGGGGTGGCGGTCAGGCCGTACGCTTGCGGCCCTTCGTACGCCGGTGCAGGTGAGCCGGACCGATCTCGCCGCCGCGCAGCAACTCCAGCCGCTCGGAGAGGATGTCCTCGAGCTCCTTGACCGAGCGCCGCTCGAGCAACATATCCCAGTGGGTACGTGCGGGCTTCTCCTTCTTCGGCTCCGGTTCGTTACCGTCGCTCAGCCTACCGATCTGCCCGGTGCGGGGATCTTCCCACTCGAGCGGAATCTCAGCATCGTCGGCCATCACCACCGTAAAGCGTGTGCCGTCCGCCCGAACGTACTCGACTTCCTGTCGTGGCGCCATCTCGACCCCACGCTCATCTTCGAAGCTCTGGGTGCCGAGCCGCGCTCCGCGGAGTGCGCGTTCCGCCATGTGACCCTCCTACGACAGTCCGAATCGTCCTACCTGCTCTTACTCCACCCAACGTACGGGACACAGGTGAGATTCCCCTGAGAGCTCCCGAGATTGGTGAGTCAGACCACCTTCGGTTCAAGGTTACCTGCTTCGCGGATGCCGCGTCGAACGTTCAGCGGTACAAGCAGTGCGAGCCCGATCACAAAGAACACGATCAATGCGAGGATTGCCGGGCGGTAGGAGTCCGTCAGCTGATGCATCACACCGAACAGCAAGGTGCCCAGCCAGCTCGTACCGCGCTCACATGCCTGGTACAGCGAGAAGTACTCGGCCTCACGACCCTTGGGGATGAGCTGGCTGAACAGCGATCGAGCCAGGGCCTGCGTACCGCCGAGCACGACGCCGATCGCGAACGCGAGCACGAGAAACAGCCCGGCTGCGCCGGCCGGCAGGAAGTAGCCGACCGTCACGACGACCATCCAACCCACCAGCCCGCCGACGATCGTGGGTTTCGCGCCGATCCGCGCGGCGACGCGACCGAACAGCAGCGCTCCGCCGAACGCGACGAACTGCACCATCAGGATCGCGCCGATCAGAAAGCTCGTGTCAAAACCGAGCTGCTTCTCCCCATAGACCGACGCCGACGCGATCACCGTCTGGACGCCGTCGTTGAAGAACAGGAAGGCGACCAGGAACATCAGGGTGCGGGGGTACGCCCGGGCCTCGCGCAACGTCGCGAACAGCCGGCCGAAGCTGCGCCACAACAGGTCGCGCCGACCGTCGTCGGGGAGACCCGGAGGCCGGTCCTTCAGTCCCCGGAAGGGAATGATGGTGAACGCGGCCCACCAGATGCCCGCAGACAGCAGACTGATTCGTACGGCCGTTGCTGTGTCGATGCCGATGGCGTCATGAGCAGTGACGAGTACGAGGTTCAGCGCAAGCAGCGTGCCGCCGCCGAGGTAACCGAACGCCCAACCGCGCGCCGACACGTCATCGCGCTCGTCCGGACCGGCGATGTCGATCAGCAGCGAATGATAGATCGACAGCGACGCCGCACCAGAGACGCTCGAGATGACCAGCAGCACCGCGCCGAGCTGCCAGTTCGCACCGGCGATGAAGACCATCGCCGCCGTCGACGCACTGCCGACCCATCCGTACACACACATCATCCGGCGCTTCGACGGACTTCCGTCGGCGATCGCGCCAACCAGCGGTACCAGCACCGCCGACAGCAACGTACTGAACGTGATGATGTAGAAGACGAGGGAACCGGGGGAGACCGAGACGCCGGCGATGACGAGAGCCGCCTTGCACGGATCGTCGGTCGTGCCCGGCTCGCCGCACGCCGCCGTCTCGGCGACGCTCGTGAGGTACGGCGCGAACAACACCGCGGTGACCGTCGTGAAGTACGCGGAGTTCGCCCAGTCGTAGAAGTACCACGCCCGCCGTTCGTTCACGCCGACACCCACTGCGAGCGGCGTTCCAGCACGTCGCGCAGCAGGTCGGGCCGATCGGTGACGATGCCGTCGACACCCAGCTCCAGCAGCCCGCCCATGGTGCGCGGGTCGTCGATCGTCCACACGTGCACTTGCAGACCACTGCGATGCGCCCGGCGTACGAAACCGGAGGTGACAACGGAGACGCCGTACCGACGCATCGGCACCTGTACGCAGCTCGCGCCCTGCTCAACGGTCACCCGCCACGGCGCCAACCGCAACGCGGCGATCGCACGCGGGCCGAGCGAGGTCGTCACCCTCGGCTCGAGGCCACGGATCCGCGCCAGCCGGGCATCTGAGAACGACGCCAGACACACCCGATCGAACGCAGCATGCCTGCGAATGACATCAAGCGTCGGCACCACGGCCGAATCGGCCTTCACATCGATGTTGAAACGTGCGTCAGCAAACTGCGCCAACAGCGAGTCCAACTCCGGAATCGGCTCACGACCCGCGATCCGCGCCGCGCGTACCTCGGCCGCCGAAAGCCGAGCGATCTCGCCCGAACCATCGGTGACCCGATCCAACCGCTCATCATGGAAGGCGAACACAACGCCCTCCCGCGACGCATGCACATCGGTCTCGAGATAGCGGTAACCGAGCTCAACGGCATTGGCGAACGCGACGACGGAGTTCTCCAGCCCCGCATTCGCCGCCAGCCCCGCACCTCCGCGATGCGCGATCGCGAGCGGCCCAGGCCAGTCGAGGTACGGATGTCGCGGCACAGCGGCAAGTATGCCGGGTGAGCGTCCTCACTATCGGCCACGGGTCGAGTGTTTTGCACCGCCGGACCGTAGCCGCTGGGCTACCGTTGGTGAATGGCGAGCATGATGTGTCCCAAGTGCCAAGGGCAGCTGAGCGAGTTCCACCGCGCCGGCGCCACGATCTCGCAATGCGACAACTGCGAGGGGATCTTCCTCGACCGCGCCGACCTCGGCCTCCTGATCGAGGAGGAGAACGCCTGGCACGAGGCCAACTCCGGCTACCACACGCAGCCCCTACCGAAGATCACGCCGACCATGACCGCCCCGCCGAAGTCGAGCAAGGCCAAGAGCCGGGCATTCATCGACACCCTCTTCGGCGCCTGACCTCCCGCTAGCGCTCGCCCACGCGCGCACACTCCTCAGATGTCGCTCTATCTTCGCGCGACATCTTGCGGGGCTCGCCTCCGCCGACCGCCTCGTACCTCGGCGGTCGGCTCCGGCTCACTCCTCAGATGTCGCGGAAAGTCTCGATCTGGGCGCCCAGCGCATTCAACCGATCCGCGAGGTCCTCGTAGCCTCGGTTGATCACGTACACATTGCGCAGCACCGACGTGCCCTTCGCTGCCAACATCGCCAACAGCACCACGACCGCAGGCCGCAACGCGGGCGGGCAGATCAACTCCGCGCCACGCCAACGCGTCGGCCCCTCGATCAGCACCCGGTGTGGATCGAGCAACTGGACCTTCGCGCCCAGCTTGTTCAGCTCCGTCAGGTAGATCGCACGGTTCTCGTACACCCAGTCGTGCAACATCGTCGAACCCGTCGCCGTCGCGGCGATCACCGCGAAGAAGGGCAAGTTGTCGATGTTGAGCCCCGGGAACGGCATCGGATGGATCTTGTCGATCGGCGAATGCAGCGTCGACGGATGCGTCGTGATGTCGACCAGCCGGGTGTGGCCGTTCTCGGCGAGATACTCCTCGCCGCGGTCGTAGCTGAAGCCCATCTCCTCGAGCAGCGCGAGCTCGATCTCCATGAACTCGATCGGAACCCGGCGCACCGTGATCGTCGACTCCGTCACGATCGCCGCAGCGACCAGGCTCATCGCCTCGATCGGGTCCTCGCTCGGCGCGTACTCGACATCGCGGTTGATCTGCGGCACACCGTGCACCCGCAGCGTCGTCGTGCCGATGCCCTCGACGCGCACGCCGAGCTCCTCGAGGAAGAAGCAGAGGTCTTGGACCATGTAGTTCGGGCTGGCGTTGCGGATCGTGGTGACGCCGTCGAACCTCGCCGCCGCAAGCAGGGCATTCTCGGTCACCGTGTCGCCGCGCTCGGTGAGCACGATCGGACGCTGCGGACGCGCACCGATGTTCATGCTCGCGTGATAGCTGCCCTCGGTCGCCTTCACCTCGAGGCCGAACGGACGCAACGCCGTCATATGCGGCTCGACCGTGCGAGTACCGAGATCGCACCCACCGGCGTACGGCAGCTGGAACAACTGCTCGCGGTGCATCAGCGGGCCGAGGAACATGATGATGCTTCGGGTCCGGCGAGCGGCCTCCGCATCGATGGCGTCGAGGTTCAACTCGGCGGGCGGGATGATCTCGAGATCGTTGCTGTCGTCGATCCAGCGGGTCTTGACCCCGATCGACTGGAGTACCTCGAGGAGCCGGTTGACCTCCTCGATCCGGGCGACCTTGCGCAAAACAGTGCGGCCCTCGTTCAACAACGAACCCGCGAGCAAGGCGACGCCGGCATTCTTACTCGACTTGACGTCGATCGACCCGGAGAGCCGCGTACCGCCCGCAACGCGCAGATGCATCGGGCCGGCAGTGCCGAGGGAGACGATCTCGGAGTCGAGGGCCTCACCGACCCGCGCGAGCATCTCGAGGCTCATGTTCTGCTGCCCCCGTTCGATCCGGTTGACTGCACTCTGACTGGTGTTCAGCTCGTGTGCGAGTTCGGTCTGGGTC
Source organism: Nocardioidaceae bacterium SCSIO 66511 (assembly GCA_023100825.1). Classification (NCBI taxonomy): domain Bacteria; kingdom Bacillati; phylum Actinomycetota; class Actinomycetes; order Propionibacteriales; family Nocardioidaceae; species Nocardioidaceae bacterium SCSIO 66511. The sequence goes on from CP095846.1 coordinate 2,397,019, forward strand.
CACCCACGGTGCTTACGTGCGTCGCGGATGAGCTTGCCGATACGGATCAAGTAGTCGTCACTCATGCGCGAAACTCTATCTCATATCTGAGATAATTCGCGAACTCGCTCCCGGTGTTTCGCATCACGTCCCACGTGGACAGACGCGCGGTACCCGATCCAGGTTGCCTCGACACCACATCCAATTGGCAAGATGAACGAGTGCCACCGACTCCAAAAGCATCCAACATCGACTTCGTCTCCGCAATTCCGAAGGCGGAGCTGCACGTACACCTGGTCGGCTCGGCGCCGGTCGAGACCGTCCTCGAGCTGGCCCGTAGGCATCCCGACCGTGGCGTACCGACCGACGAAGACGCGCTCCGCTCGTTCTACGAGTTCCGCGACTTCGCGCACTTCATCGACGTCTACATCGCCGTCAACTCGCTGGTTCGCACCGCACTCGACGTCGAACTCCTCATCGTCGGTGTCGCCCGCGACCTCGCCGCCCAGAACGTCCGGTACGCCGAGCTGACCGTGACTCCCGACAGCCACCTGCTGATGGGAATCGCACCCGACGAGGTTGCGACCGCGCTCGACCAGGCCCGGCGTACTGCGGCCGCCGAGCACGGGGTCACGCTCCAGTGGATCTTCGACATACCCGGCGAGCTCGGGCTGGAGTCGGGCGAACGCACCATCGACTGGGTCGAGCGGTACGCGCCGCCGAACACGGTCGGCTTCGGGCTCGGCGGTCCGGAGCAGGGCGTCGACCGACCGCAGTTCGCCGACGTCTTCGCGCGCGCACGCGCAGTCGGCCTGCACAGCGTGCCGCACGCCGGCGAGACGACCGGCCCGAGGACGGTATGGGACGCGTTGGAGTCGCTGCGTGCCGAGCGGATCGGTCACGGGATCTCCTCGGCACAGGACCCGCGGCTGCTGGAGCATCTGGCCGAGCATCAGATCCCGCTCGAGGTGTGCCCGACGTCGAACCTGCGTACTCGCGCGGTCAGCGACCTCACCGAGCATCCGTTCTCGGTGCTGCGCGACGCGGGCGTCGTCCTCACCTTGAACAGCGACGACCCCGGTATGTTCGCCACCAGTCTGAACGGCGAGTACGCCGTTGCACGAGACATCTTCGGCCTCGACGACGCGGCTCTCGCCGAGCTGGCCCGCACCGCTGTCCGGGTGTCGTACGCACCCGCCGACGTACGCAACGGCCTGCTCGCGGAGATCGACGCCGTCGCGGAAGGGTTCGAGTCGGCCTGAACGGGGTATCACCTCCCGCAACGGCGAGCGAGAGTTGAGGCCCATGGCACGACGTACCTACGCCCGGATCGCGGCAGCGATCGTCCTGACGGCAGCGGTTGCCACCGGCCCGCCGGCGGTGTCCGCGCCCGCCGACGACCTGGTGGCGCTCGGCGACTCGTACTCCTCGGGCACAGGCACCCGCGAGTACTACGACGAGAACTGCCAGCGATCGCACTTCGCGTACGCCGAGCTGATGGCGCAGCGCCTCGGCGCGAACCTCGACATGCAGGCGTGCGGCGGCGCGACCGTCTCGAGCGTGACCGCAAACCAGCTCGGCACGCTCGACGCCGAGACGGGCTACGTCACGCTCACGGTCGGCGGCAACGACGCCGGGTTCACCGATGTCCTGCTTGAATGCGGCAAGCCCGGCTGGATGTCGGACTGCGATGCGGCCGTCGACGGCGCGCAGGCGTACATCCGCGATGTGTTGCCTGGCACGCTCGACGCGCTGTACGGCGAGATCTCCTCGCGCGCTCCGAATGCGATCGTCGTCGTCGGTTCGTACCCGCGGCTGTTCATGGGGGAGGACTGCAACGCCGGAACCTGGTTCAGCCCGGCGGAGCAGGATCGACTCAACGCGACGGCAGACCAGCTCGCCGATGTCATCAACGCGCAAGCGGCGGCACACGGGTTCGGCTTCGCCGACGTGCGCGAGGCATTCACCGGGCACGCGGTGTGCGACTCGCAGGCGTGGATCAACGGCCTGTCGAATCCCGTCAGAGAGTCGTACCACCCGAACCGCGACGGGCACGTCGGTTACACAGACGTCTTCGACACGGTGCTGTGAGGGTCACCAGTTCTCGATCGACGCGCCGAGGATCTCGGCCAGGTCCTCCTCACGTACCGCTCTCGGCGCCACGGCGAGCAACCGCTGCTGCTTGACGGCTCCATCGACGAGCGCCGCCACATCGCTCTCGGTGTAGCCGACGGCGCCGATGCCGTTGGGGATACCGATATCTCGCATCAGGTCGGCAAGCACGCTCGGCAGCCGATCGGACGGGTCGCCGGTGTGCGCGCCATGCGGGTCGAGCATGCTAGCGGCGGCCAGATGCTTACCGGGATCGGTTGCGAAAGTGAAGCGGAACGCGGCCGGCGCGGTCAGCGACACCGACTGACCATGCGGTACGAGCGCCTCGCCGACCGGATAGTTGTCCGGCCGGTACTCACGTACCCGCCCGGCGATCGGGTACGCGCACGCGTGCGGGATGTGGACTCCTGCGTTGCCGAAGCCCATTCCGGCGAACGTGGCAGCCAGCATCATGTCGCTACGCGCGTCGAGGTCGCCGCCGTTGAGCACGGCTCGCCGGAACGAACGAGCGAGCAGGTCGAGCGCCTTCTCGGTCCATGCATCCGAGATCGGATTGGAGCCGCAGTACGCCACGCGGGACTCCGCACTGTGGCGGGCGAAGCTATCGAACGGTTTCGCGGTGTAGGACTCCAGCGCGTGGCAAAGCACGTCCATCCCGCTCGCGGCGGTGACCTCCGCAGGCATGGACAGCGTCAGCAGCGGGTCGATCACCGCCATCGTCGGCCGGAGCCGTGGATGGCTGATGCCCGATTTCACCCTGTGGTCGACGAAGTCCATGACGCACACCGGTGTCGTCTCCGCGCCGGTACCGGCCGTCGTAGGTACGGCGACGAGCGGCTTCAACGGACCCGGCGGTGCCTTTGCCTCGCCAATGGGCTTGTTCACATACGCGAACAGGTCGTCGGGGTAGGTGGTCAGAAGATTGATTGCCTTGGCGGTGTCGATCGTCGACCCGCCGCCGACGGCGATGAATGCATCCCAACGGCTCGCGCTCGCGTACTCGACCGCCGCCAGGATGCTCCGATCGGTCGGCTCGACCCGGACCTGGTCGTAGATGTCGACGCTCAGACCGCCGGCTTTCGCGGCGTCGGCGACGCGCTGCGGTAGCCCGGCTGCCGCAATCGCCGGGTCGGTCACGATGAGCACTCGATCGGCACCGAGCTGGGCCAGATCGGAGCCGAGCTCATCGGCCGCGCCGACGCCGAACTTGAGGGGCGTCGCACCCCAGGTGAACACGGTCTCGTGCAGATACTCCGTCACGCTCGCCTCACTTCTCCGGCCGGTAGGGTGCGAGCCATGGTACGGACCCTGGGCGCCGGCACTGTCGTACGCGACGATCGCGGCAGGCTGCTACTCGTACTGCGCGCTCACGAACCCGAGGCGGGTCGATGGACGATCCCGGGCGGACACGTCGAGCCGGGGGAGACGCTCGAAGAATGTGCGCGCCGGGAGACGCTGGAGGAGACCGGCATCGAGGTCACGGTCGGCCGTGAGCTCGGCTCCATCGACATCCCCAACGGCGACGAGACGATCGAGGCGCACGACTTCGCCGCGACGGTGGTCGGCGGATCGCTGCAAGCAGGCGACGACGCCGCGGACGCCGGGTGGTTCGACTTCGAGCAGTTGGCGGAGATGCCGCTCACCGTCGACCTGCGCGAGACCCTCGAGGCGTACGGAGCGATCACCCCGAAGGGTTCGGGATAGCGATCCCACGAGACTGTTCTTTTCACTTCCGGGTACCCCTACTCGCCGCTTCGCTCACCACCACGGTCGGCATTCCGCACCTCTTCGGTGCGACCACCCGGCCGCCCGATTCCGGATCGCTGTCGACCCTCCCTCGGCTTCTGGCTCGGTGAAAGACGCGGCGACGCGGGAGTCGCACCTACGACCTGGGGTTGCTCTCCGGCTAGCCCGTTCCGGCTGGCTTTTGCGGGGTCGGTGGGTGGTCGTTTACCAAGTAAACATGGTGAAGTACCGCTTCGCATGGCAGGGACACCGTGCAACGTGACAGGTTGCCGTGCCCGTTGGTACGCCAGTGACTATCGGTACGGGTGTGACACCGAATCCAAACGTTACCCCGATCCAATATTAAAGTAACGGGGAAGCCGCCGAGCAGCCCAAGCCGAAGAGCCGCCCCGCGCGTCGCCGCGTCTTTTGCCCAGCCGAATGAGCGCGGAAAGCCGACAGTGAGGCGAAATCTGGCACACGAGTAGTCGACCGAAGGAGCGCGGAAAGCCGGCAGCCGAACCCGCACCTACTGCGAGCCGGCGCCTTCGGGCAGCGACTCCAGCAGGCCCTCGATCTCGTCACGGTTGACGTCCCGGGACGACTGGAAGCCGGTCTCGGCGAGCAGTACGAGGGCACGGCGCCAGGCGGTGCGGGCCTCATCGAGGCGGTCGGCGCGGCGGTAGACGGTTCCGAGGTCTCGCAGCACGCCGGCGGCGAAGCTCGCAGCGCCAATGCGCTGCATCAATTCGGCCGCTTCTTCGTACGTCGCGATGGCCTCGTCGCTTCGGTGATCGGCGGCCTGTGCGTCGCCGAGGCGCTCGAGGGCGTACGCGAGCGCGCGCGGGTTGCCGGAATCACGCAGGCTGGAGACCGCACCGGCCGCGGCATACCGAGCATCGTCTGTGCGACCGATGGATAGATACACGGAAGCGACTCCCGCGAGTCCCATCGCGTACGAAAGTGGATGGCCCTGCCTCCGTGCGGCGTCGACGACGTTCTCGTAGCGCGTCACGGACTCGTCGAGGCGGTTGAGCCGCGCCAAGGTCAGTGCGATGTTCAGTTCGGCTCTGATCACACCGCTCGGCTCGTCTGCACGCGCGTAGAGGTCGCGTGTACGGTGCGCAACGGCGAGCGCGGACTCGTGGTCGCCGAGCTCGGAGTACACCGCGGCGACACAGTTGGCACATTCGGCCTGCGCGAGTAGGTGCCCGGCTCGTCGGGCGTTCTGCTCGGCCTGCTCGTACATCGCGAGCGAAGACCCGAGCCGACCCTGCATGTTCAGGTGTACGAAGACCTCGCGGGCAAGGTGATAACCGGTCTGGTCGTCCCTCACGTTCGCCTCGTCGATCACCTGAAGTAGGTAGGACTCATGCGTCGCGAACCACTCGTGTGCCTCGGGGGCGGAGTCGAACACCTCAGGTGTCACACCGTCGAGCAGCGGAAGCGGCACGGGAGCCGAGCGCGGTGGGTTGATCGTGTGCGATGCGTTCCGCGCGGAATGCAGGCACCAGTTCCGCAATCGATCCATGGCATCGGAGTTGAGCTGTGCCGGCATCTTCGAGACGCCGAGCTCAACCGCGACGTCACGCAACAGGTCGTGGCATGCGTACCACCCACGGCCCAGTGCCGTCAGCAGGTTCTGCTCGACGAGGCGGTCGAGTCTTGCCTCGGCATCGCGCACGTCGAGTGCCGCGATCGACGCGACCGCGGCCGCCGTGACCTGGGGTCCCTCGTACATGCCGACCGCCCGGAACGCCAGCGCCGTGTCCTCGTCGAGCGCGTGGTACGACCCTTCGAGGACCGCGCGCACATTCGTCAGCGCGTCGTCACCGGTGCTGAGGAGTGCGAGACGCTGCCGCCGATCGCGGAGTCCGGCGTTCAGATCATCGAGAGGTCTGGCACCGTCTCGTTCCAGCCGCTCGGCAGCGACGGCAAGGGCGAGCGGCAGATGCCCGCAGTGCTCGGCGAGCTCCGCGAGCTCGGCGGCCGGATGCTCCCGGCCGAGGCGCTGCCGGAGTAGCCGGATCGACTCCTCCTCGGCCATTTCGTGTACGCCGAGGCGGGCCACCCCCTCGCGTACGACCAGGCTCCGCAGTTGATTGCGGCTCGTCACGAACGTGACACCCAGCCCGCTGGCCAGCAATGGGCGCACGTGGTCCTCGTCGCGCGCATTGTCGAGCAGGACGAGCAGCTTGCGGTTCGCCTGCACCGAACGCAGTAAGGCGGTGCGCTCGTCCGTACTGGCCGGGATCTCGCCAGCCGGCACACCGAGGCCGCGCAGCAGTCGATCGAGGGCTCTGTCGGCAGGCAACGGCTCGCCGGGACCATAGCCGCAGAGGTTGAGGTACAGCTGCCCGTCCGGGAAGCGGTCGAGGTTGTCCTGCGCCCAACAGATCGCGAGGCTGGTCTTGCCCGAGCCGCCGCGCCCGTGTAGCGCGATCATCGCACCGTCGTCCGCACGCCGATCGAGCTCCGCACGGAGGTCGTCGCGGCCGACGAATCCTCGTACGGCAGGCGGCAGTTGATGGGGACTGCGCTCGACCGGCGACGTCGGCGCCGCCGTGGCAAGCTCATCCGACTTCGCCAGCAGAGTTTGATAGACGGCGCGCAACTCCGGGGACGGATCGACTCCGAGCTCTTTCGCGAGTCGCTTGCGTACGGACTCATAGCGATCCAGCGCCTCGGCGGTACGGCCGGCGTGATCGAGCGCGGTGAGCAACCCGACCCAGAGCGTCTCCCGCAAGGGATGGCGTTCGACCTGTCCGTTGAGCTCGAGGATGCAGCGGGCGTAGTCGCCGGCAGCGAGGTCGAGATCAACCGCTCTTTCGACGGCCTGGAGATAGCGCTCGGTCCAGGCGGGCGCCTCGTGTCTGGCAAGCCACTCCGACGGCGGTGTTCCGAACGGCTCGTCGGTCCAGCTCGCCAGGGCGCAGTGCAGTGCCGAGCGTTCGATGTCGGGGTCATCGGATGCCGCATCCTCGACGGCGTCGGCGAACGCCAGCAGATCGACGGCCGACCGGGGCACACGGAGTACGTAGCCCTGACGCTCGGTGTCGAGGAGGTCCGCACCGAGCACCCTCCGCAGACGCCCGACGTACGTCTGGAGGCTGCCACGGATGCGCTCTGGCGGGTCGTCGTCCCAGATGGCTCGGGCGAGGGTGTCGACTCCAACCACGCGGCCGGCCGACAGCGCCAGCACGGCGAGCAGCGCGCGGACCCGCCGGCCCGGCAGCGCAACCGGATGACCGTCTCGTACGGCCTCGACTGCTCCGATGAGCCGAATCTCCACCAGGCGTACCTCCCGGCCCACAGATTAGGACCCTTATAGGTCGATGAACAGGAAGTACTACCGGAAGTAGCCGTCCATGTGCCCGTCCCGGGGATGAGTAGCCGCCACAGTGTCAGTGCATTCGCCTACATTCGGCGGATGGGTTCCACCTCCGCCGCGTACGACCTCCATCACTACCTCCGCGAGGCTCGCTCGGGTTTGCTGCGTTCCCTCGACGGGCTGGGTGAGTACGACATCCGTCGCCCGATGACGCCCAGCGGCACGAACCTGCTCGGCCTGGTCAAGCACTTGACCGATATCGAGGCGAGCTACCTCGGGAGCTGTGTCGAGCGTCCGGCGCCGATCACGTTGCCTTGGGTTGACGACGGCTCGATCTGGGACGGTAGCGACATGTGGGCGACGGCAGACGAGTCCCGCGACTACATACTCGGGCTGTACGCTGCTGCGACCGAGCACGCCGACACCGTGATCGAGGAGTTGCCGCTCGACGCCCCCGCGTACGTCGAGTGGTGGGCGGAAGGCCGTCGCCATTCGACGTTCGGCCATCTACTGACCCGGGTCGTCGCCGAAACCGCGCAGCATGCCGGCCATGCCGACATCATCCGCGAGAGCATCGACGGGCGCGGCGGTCGCGATCACGACGACGTCGGCGGTGAGGCCTGGTGGTCGGCGTACGTCGCGAGTATCCAGGCTGCTGCCGATACGTTCCGCTAGGACGCGTCACCTAGAGTTCGCGCCCATCAGGTGAGCTGCTGATCGCCGTGACTGACCGCGATCTTTCGATTCCGCTGCGTAGGCATACGACGCCGTGCGAGACTGCCCGGCAATACAAGGGGGAACACCATGCGAGTAATCATGTCCATGGCGACGGCCGCGGCCGCAGCAGTCGCGCTGGCCGCGCCGGCCACGACCGCGAGCGCGACCGCGCAACCGGCAGCAGCGCCTGAGGCGAAGTGCAAAGGCCACACTGTCACGATCAACGGCACCGACGGCAACGACAAGATTGTCGGCACCCCGCGCGCCGATGTGATCCGTACCTGGAAGGGCGACGACGTCATCAAGGGCCGCGGCGGCAACGACATCATCTGCGGCGACGAGGGCGCGGACACGTTGATCGGAGGCGCCGGCAACGACCGGCTGCACGGCGGGCCGTTCAAGCTGATCGACTATGAGGAGGAGCTCGGTGCAAAGGGTGATCTGCTGATCGGCGGGCGTGGCAACGACCGAATCTTCGGCGGCGGCTCGCCCGAGAACGAGAGCCCCTGGGTGATGCCCTTCCTCGTCGTACCGGATCGGGTGGAGTTCCCGGAGGCGCGCGGCGGCATCACGATCGACAAGCGCGGCGTCGCGACGGGCCCGGGCATCGGCCGGGACCGTCTGTTCGGCGCCCAGCGTGTAACCGGCACCCGCTGGGCCGACCGCATCACCGTTCGGGGCGAACACATCGTCGCCGGAAAAGGCGGTGACGACCGGATCACGGTGCTCACCGGCCCGAAGGACGGCCAGATCGAAGCGAGTGCTCGCGGCCAGCGCGGCGACGACCGGATCGACCTCTCCAGATCCGCCAAGGGGTATTACGAGATCGATGGTGGCGCCGGCCGCGACCGGCTCACCGGGTCACCGCGGACGGAGTACATCGTCGATCGCTTCGGTCGCGGCTCGGTACGCGGCGGCGGCTCGTACGACCAGATCAGTGTGACCTCGCGGGTATCCGTACGCGGCGACGGCGGTGACGACCTGCTCCAGATTCGACTCGTCAAGGGCCATCTTCGCTCGATCGACGGCGGCGCCGGGCGCGACCGCCTGGAGTTGAGTAATCCGACGGGCAGAGATCTACACATCAACCTTCCCAAGCGACAGCTGCGGGTCGGCCGCGCCGCAGCCTCGCTCCGCCGAGCCGAGGCGTACGCGGTGCCTGCGCGCAACGCCGATGCGTATTTCGTCGGCAGCGACCGCGCCGACCGGTTGTCGTCGTTCGTCCGCAAGGGCAACTTCATCCGAGCCCGGCTCGGGGGCGGCGACGACAAGTTCAACATCGGCGGGCCGTACGGCCCGGCCGGACGCGCGATCGTGTACGGCGAGGGCGGCGCCGACGAGCTGGACGGCAACTACACCCACGACCGGTTCTTCGGCGGACGCGGCAACGACACCCTATGGGGAGACGTCGCCAACGACGTGCTCCGCGGCGGACCCGGGCACGACAAGGCCGACGGCGGGCCAGGCAAGAAGGACCTGTGTCGCGCTGAGTCGAAGCGTCAGTGCGAGCGCTGACGGGTGCGGGGCGGCCTGGTCACCGGGGCCAGGCCGCCTCGCGCTGACGTTCGTACCGTTTGCGTTCTCGTCGCCGCATGGTCGCCGGAAGGGTGAGGATCAGGGCGATCGCAATCCCGATCAGTGCACCGCCGGTGTTCGCGATCAGGTCGCGACCGTCCGAAACTCGGCCCGGGATCTGACTCTGTGCCGACTCGATGAATGCGGTCATCGCGAAGGAAGCGATCGCGGCAAGCCACCAGCCGCCCGCTCCGAACAGCAGCAGCAGGAACATCCCGATGGGTACGAACAACGCAATGTTGGCCAGGAACTCGAGCCGGGTGTAGTCGATCGACTCCGCGTAGCCGCGACGGTGCAGCGCATCGAGTACGCGCTCGATTAACCGCTGGTCGTCCGGGCCGATCGGCTGCGGCGTGAGCGTCAGCCAGGCGACGAAGATCAGGTACCCGCCCGTGATCAGGCTGAGGAACGGATGGCGATGGAGCATCACACCAGTGTGCAGGGTGATTGGTTGACGCAATCCGATGGTCGCACGCGCGCGGTCTGGCAAGATCGGTCTGTGACCGCCAAACCGAGCCCGCAGCAACGCCTCGATGACCTCGCCCAGCTGCGAAAGGTGCGTGACCGGATCGACCGTGAGTACGCCCGGCCGCTCGACGTCGAGGAGCTTGCCCGCGGCGTACACATGTCGTCGGGGCACCTCAGCCGGCAGTTCCGAATGGCATACGGCGAGTCGCCGTACAGCTACCTGATGACGCGGCGCGTTGAGCGGGCGATGGCCCTGCTCCGCCGCGGTGACCTCAGCGTCACTGACGTCTGCTTCGAGGTCGGGTTCTCGTCCCTTGGCACGTTCAGCACCCGGTTCGCCGAGCTCGTCGGCGTAGCGCCGAGCGCGTACCAGCGAGAGGGTACGCGCGTCACTGCGGGCATGCCGCCATGTGTCGCGAAACAGGTCGCCAGACCGATCAGGAATCGAGAAGCACCGGTGTCGGACCTGCGTCTAGCGTGAGCCGCATGACTTCCATCGATTACGTCACCCTCGAAGTGGCAGACCGCACCGCATCCGAAAACCTCTACCAGAAGGCATGGGGCCTCGGCGACCGCATCCGCGTACGCACGTCGCAGGAGCCGACGTCCGGCTTCCGTGGCTTCACGATGTCGCTCGTCGTACCCCAACCTGCCACCGTTCGCTCGCTCGTCGATGCCGCACTCGACGCCGGCGCGACCTCGCTCAAGCCGGCCGAGAAGTCGTTCTGGGGCTATGGCGGGGCCGTACAGGCGGCGGACGGGACGATCTGGACGATCGCATCGTCATCGAAGAAGGACACCGCGCCCGACAACGGCGAGATCAGCGATATCGTCCTGCTCCTCGGTGTCTCCGACGTCAAGGAGACCAAGAAGTTCTACGTCGACCAGGGCCTGAGGGTTAAGCGCAGCTTCGGCAGCAAGTACGTGGAGTTCGACGGGGCCGACAGTGCGATCACGTTGTCGTTGTACGGCCGTCGTGCGCTTGCCAAGCATGCCGGCGTCTCGCCCGAGGGCAGCGGCTCGCACCGCCTCGCAATCGGCAGCGATTCCACACCGTTCACCGACCCCGACGGCTTCTCCTGGGAGGCCGGCGCTCCGATCGCGAGCTGACCGACCATGTGCCCAACCGCCTGGAAGCAGGCACTCGCCGCCGACCACCACCGCCAACTCACAGGGAGCATGACCACCATGGACATCAGCATCCACACCACCGCCCTACCGCACGTCGACCCGGACGCCTCTGTCGCGTTCTACCGCGACGTGCTCGACTTCGAGGTACGCAGCGACGTGGGCAACGGCACGATGCGCTGGATCGTCGTCGGACCGAGCGACCAGCCGGACGTGAATCTGCTCCTCGCCCCGCCGGTCGCCGATCCGGGCGTGACCGACGACGAACGCCGCACCATCACCGAGATGATGGCGAAGGGCACGTACGGCTGGATCCTGCTCGCAACGTCAGACCTCACCGGTACCTTCGAGAAGGTCGAAGCGAGCGGCGCAGAAGTGGTCCAAGAACCCACCGACCAGCCGTACGGCATTCGCGACTGCGCCCTTCGCGACCCGGCGGGCAACATGGTCCGGATCCAGCAGCGCTGACGGCAGACCGAACGAAGGAGACACGATGACCGCAGCGTCCCACGCAGCCGACAGCCATGACCTGATCCGCGTTCACGGAGCACGCGAGAACAACCTCCGCGATATCGACATCGAGATACCGAAGCGCCGACTCACCGCGTTCACCGGCGTTTCCGGCTCCGGCAAGAGCTCCCTGGTGTTCAGTACGATCGCCGCCGAGTCGCGGCGGATGATCAACGAAACCTACAGCGCCTTCCTGCAGGGCTTCATGCCGTCGCAAGCCCGCCCCGACGTCGACGTACTCGAGGGTCTGACCACGGCGATCATCGTCGACCAGGAGCGGATGGGCTCGAACCCCCGCTCCACCGTCGGCACTGCGACCGATGCGAACGCGATGCTGCGCATCCTGTTCAGCCGGCTCGGCGACCCTCACGTCGGCTCACCCCAGGCGTACTCCTTCAACGTCGCCTCGATAAGCGGCGCAGGCGCGGTCACCCTCGAGAAGGGCGGGGAGAAGGTCAAGGAACGACGCGAGTTCAGCATCACCGGCGGCATGTGTCCGCGCTGCGAGGGTCGCGGGTCGGTCTCCGACTTCGACCTGTCTGCGCTGTACGACGACTCGAAGTCGCTCAACGAAGGCGCCCTGACGATTCCCGGCTACAGCATGGACGGCTGGTACGGCCGCATCTTCCGAGGCTGCGGGTTCTTCGATCCCGATAAGCCGATCGCGAAGTTCAACAAGCGCGAGCTCAACGCCCTGCTCTACAAGGAGCCGACCAAGATCAAGGTCGAGGGCGTCAACGTCACGTACGAAGGCCTCATCCCACGCATCCAGAAGTCGATGCTGGCGAAGGACCGCGAGGCAATGCAGCCGCATATCCGCGCCTTCGTCGATCGGGCGATCACGTTCGACAGCTGCCCCGAGTGCGAAGGCACCCGGCTGAGCGAGGGCGCACGGTCGTCGAAGATCGAGGGCGTCAGCATCGCGGACGCCTGCGATATGCAGATCAGCGACCTCGCCGAGTGGGTGCGCAAGCTCGACGAACCATCGGTCGCGCCACTGCTGACGACACTCGGTGAGACGCTCGACTCGTTCGTCGAGATCGGTTTGGGCTACCTCAGCCTGAACCGCCCGGCAGGCACCTTGTCCGGGGGAGAAGCGCAACGGACGAAGATGATTCGCCATCTCGGCTCGGCGCTCACCGACGTCACCTACGTGTTCGACGAGCCGACGATCGGTCTGCACCCGCACGACATCGAGCGGATGAACAACCTGCTCCTGCGACTGCGCGACAAGGGCAACACGGTGCTCGTCGTCGAGCACAAGCCGGAGACGATTGCCATTGCCGACCATGTCGTCGACCTCGGTCCCGGCGCCGGCGCCGATGGCGGCACCGTGTGCTTCGAAGGCACCGTCGAGGGTCTACAAGGCAGCGACACGCTCACCGGGCGGCATCTCGAGGACCGCGCGAGCCTGAAGGAGTCCGTACGCGCGGCGACCGGTGCGCTCGAGATCCGCGGCGCTGACCAGAACAACCTGCAAGGCGTCGACGTCGACGTGCCGACCGGGGTGCTGACGGTCGTCACCGGTGTCGCCGGCTCGGGCAAGAGCTCGCTCATCGACGGCAACCTGGCTCGCCGCGACGGTGTGGTCGTCGTCGACCAGACGGCGATCAAGGGGTCGAGGCGATCCAATCCCGCCACGTACACCGGCCTCCTCGATCCCATCCGCAAGGCGTTCGCGAAGGCCAATGGCGTCAAGCCGGCGTTGTTCAGCGCCAACTCCGAGGGCGCGTGCCCGACGTGCAACGGTGCGGGCGTCGTCTACACCGAGCTCGGTGTGATGGAGACCGTCGCGACCACCTGCGAGGAGTGCGAGGGCAAGCGGTACCAAGCGGCCGTCCTCGAGTACAAGCTCGGCGGGCGCGACATCAGCGAAGTACTCGCGATGTCCGTCGACCAGGCCGAGGAAATGTTCGCCGACGGACCTGCGCGTACGCCCGCAGCCCATAAGATCCTGCAGCGTATGGCCGACGTCGGGCTCGGCTACCTCACTCTCGGCCAGCCGCTCACGACCTTGTCGGGCGGAGAGCGACAGCGGCTCAAGCTCGCGACCCACATGGGGGAGAAGGGCGGCGTCTACATCCTCGATGAGCCGACGACCGGTCTGCACCTCGCCGATGTCGAGCACCTGTTGGGTCTGCTCGACCGGCTGGTCGACTCGGGCAAGTCGGTCATCGTGATCGAGCATCACCAGGCGGTGATGGCGCACGCCGACTGGATCATCGATCTCGGTCCGGGCGCGGGGCACGATGGCGGCAAGGTCGTCTTCGAGGGAACGCCCGCCGACCTGGTCGATGCCCGATCAACCCTGACCGCCGAGCATCTGGCGGCGTACGTCGGTGCTTGACGACGGTCGCGCTGTCCGGCTCGGGCGGCTGGTCACCGCCTAGAGCTGCCGGACGAGATCGGCGAGGTCGGTTGCGTATCCGTCGAAGCGATCGCCACTAGCGGGAGGGTCCCCGACGGGACGCTCGACGTACGCGGTGCGCAGGCCGGCAGCCTGCGCACCGCGAAGGTCCCACGCGTGTGCGGCGACCATCAGGATCCGTTCGGGCGCACAGCCGGCCGCTTCGACGGCGAGCTTGTACACCTCAGCGGCCGGCTTGTACGCCCTCGCGCCCTCGGCGGACAACGCAAGATGCCACCGCAGACCCGCGTACTCATTGAGTCGGAGCAAGGCTGCGCGACTGGCATTCGAGAGCCCGATCACCGGGTATCGCGTCGCGAGGTCGGCGAGCCCGGCGGCCGCGTCCGGCCATGGCTGTAGGCGTTGACCTGCCGCTGCGAGCCGCTCGATGGTCGTCGACCCGGAGACCCCTGCACGGTCGGCTATCCGATGCGCCGCTTCGCGGTCGATGACCTGGGTGTTCGCGTACACCCGGTCTCCGCGACCGATCCGCGCCTGCTCTATCTCGACGTGCGTCTGCCACAGGGCGAGAAGCTCTTCGACGTACTCGGCGCGTGCTGTCGGGACGGCCTCGCGGATTGCCTCCCGGAGCCCAGTGGGCTCGTCGACCATCGTGCCGAGTACGTCGAAGACGACCACGTCGATATCGACCATGCGAGTCACCCGTCATCTCCGTCACTGGTTGAACTGGTGACACACCTTGCATCAGTGTCACGTCACCTGTCAAACTGGTGACGTGACCTTCGCCTTTGTGAGTGGCAACGCCGCTCTGGATCTCACCGGCACCGTGGAATCGCGCCGAGACCACCCGAAAGATCTGCTGGACACACCCGCAAGCCTCGAGCGGTGGATGGGGGAGTGCCGAGTGCTACCCGACGCGGCGAACGTCGACACGCGGACATTCGCATCCGCGCTGGAGCTGCGCGAGGCGGTTTATCGACTCGCACGCGACCGGATCGAGGGTCGCCCGTTCACCCACGAACACCTTCAGACACTCAACGCCGTCGCGTCCGAGCCGACGCCGGACATCGAGCTCACCGACGCAGGTGTGAAGCTGACGGGTGATGCGCAATCAATGCTGGCCTACCTGGCTCGGGACGCGATCGCATTGCTCGCCGACAACGACGCACAGCTGAAGGAATGCGGTCGCCCCGAGTGCACCCGCCTCTATCTGGACCGGTCTCGCGGTGCCCGGCGTACCTGGTGCGGGATGAAAGAGTGCGGCGACCGGATGAAGGCAGCGGCCTACCGTTCTCGCAAACGTGCCAGTGCGTCGCCGGCCGATGTCCGCGCGTAGATCACCTCGCGGCGATCGCGGCGACGAGCCACCAGGCCGCCTCGTCTGAGCACGCCGAGGTGGGTGTTCACGCCGCCAGGACTCCAGCCGGTCGCATCGGCGAGCGCTCGCGTCGATGCCGGTCGCTCCAGCATGCGGAGCAGGGTCGCCCGGCGAGATCCGATGAGCTCGCTCAGTGCATCCGCGTCGCTCCGCCCGACGGACCACAGGTCACCTGTCCCGGGCGGCTGATAGGTGAGTGCCGGGTCCCACGGCGCATCGGTACGCGGCCAGGCGCCGAACGCCAGGACGGACGGCAGCAGCAACAACCCGCGTCCGGCGAGCTCTACTGTGTGCGGCTCGGGCTTGGCGTTCGCCAAGGTGAGCACCGATCCGTCCCAGGTGACGTCCGGATCAAGGTTTGCGAACGCCGTCTCTCCGCCCTCGACGACGAGGCGCCCTGCCCTCGCTGCGATCTCGCTCTCCAGGAATGCTGTAATCCGGGGCCACCACGGCGCGATCGTCGCCTCCCAGAAGGCGCGCATCTGGTCGATGAGCCTGCGCAGCGCGTTCGTCGTGTCGTCGATGAGGGGACGAACATCATCGGGGATGCCCTCCGGAAAGGCGCGTACCAGGTCGGCGCGTACAACTGCCGGTGCGGTCGCCGCGATCCGAGCAAGCTCGTCGGCAATCAGAGGGTGCGGCACCAGGGGAGGCGGGGCGTGGAAGTTCGGCCAGATCGTGCGACCGAGCGGGTTCACGGCGTAGAGCAGATCGACGTCCAGGCCGGCGAGGTGAGGCAGCGTCGCTCGCACCCAACCTCGATGCTCGGGAAACAGGTGAGGCAGTCGGAGTACGTACGTTGCCGCCGTGAGCTCGGTCAAGGGCGAGATGGCAAACCTTGTGCGGAGCAGGTCGTCTCGCCCGAACGCGAACACGATCCGCGAACTGCTCCGGCGCGTCGGCACGGATTCAGATTAGCGCGAATCTCTCGGGCTCAAGGCGGCCTTCGACTAGAACTGGCGTCGTTCGACACCACAAGGAGTATGAAAATGAGCCACGAACGAGCCGACGGTCTCGCGCCCCATGCCGCACAGCTGCTGGAGCAGAACGCTTACCTGACCCTCGCGACGGTGACCAGCGCCGGGCGGCCTTGGGCGTCGCCTGTGTACTTCGCGGCAGACGGGCTGGCCGACTTCTACTGGTCATCGGCGACCTACAGCCGCCACTCACAGAACCTCGCGGAGACCGGAGTCGTCAGTGTCGCCGTTTTCGACTCGACCGTACCGCCGTACCACGGTCGCGCGCTGTACGCCGAAGGCCATGCGACCGTTGTGGACGACGACGAACTCGAGCATGCGCTCGCGATCTACCCGGGCCCGCAGTCGCGCGGAGGCTCGCGGCTGGACATCGACGACGTCACCGGGTCGTCTCCGTGGCGGCTCTACCGAGCACGAGCCACCGACGTATGGGTCCTGTGTCCGCGCGACCCGAGAAGCCCTTGCGCGCTCCACGGACGAGACGACGATCACCGGGCACACGTATGGTCGGCACAATCGTCCGACTGAAGGAACTCGTGGATGGTCATCGTCGCCGGCCACCACGAGGCCGGACCGGCGTCACCGTGACCTTGGATGCGCGTCTATCCGAAGGCGTACCCCGATCGCATCGCCGCCGTGGCGGGGCTACGCGAGCTCGGCTCGTCCAGCGCACTCGTGGCGACACCGGCATCAAATCGCGGCGGCGTCGCGACGTACCTGTCGGCCGGTTTCGAGCGGCTTCCCGATCGGCGCGACCTGCACCGATCCTGCGAGTGATGAGTTTTGAGGTCCGCGCCAGTCACATGTACGACTGGATACGACGAGACTGAGGATGACGTGATGACTGTGAACACTCGTTCGGACGATCGACACCTGGATAGGTCGGCAGCGGCCGACGAACCGGCGTTCGCCGAGTCGACCGAGCGGCACCGGCGCGAGCTGCACGTGCACTGCTACCGGATGCTGGGGTCGTTCGACGACGCCGAGGACGCTGTGCAGGAGACGTACCTGCGCGCCTGGCGGCGACGTGAGACGTTCGAGGGACGATCGTCGCTGCGGGCCTGGCTGTACCGGATCGCCACCAACGTGTGCCTTGATCTGCTGGCGAAGAATCGTCCGGAGCCCGCCACCGACGGGGAAGTGCTGTGGCTACAGCCCTACCCGGACCGGCTCCTCGATGAGCTGCCCGGCCCCGACGAGCCCGAGGCGGTCACTGTCGCTCGGGAGACGATCGAGCTGGCGTACGTAGTCGCCGTCCAGCACCTGGCGCCGCGGCCGCGCGCAGTGCTCATCCTGCGAGACGTGCTCGGCTGGCCGGCCAAAGATGTCGCGGACCTCCTCGGAGACTCGGTCAACTCGGTCAACAGCGCGCTACAGCGGGCTCGAGCAGGCATGCGGGAGTGCTTGCCAACCGACCGGCAGGACTGGAGCGGTGGCAGCAGCGACGGTCAGACACGCAATCTGGTACGCCGCTTCACCGACGCCACCATTGCGACTGACATCGACGCACTCGCTGCGATGCTGCGAGACGATGTCCGCTGTTCGATGCCGCCCTCAGCGGGCCTGCGCACCGGCCGCGACACCGTGGTGAACGACTGGATCCAGGACGGCTTCGACACGCTCGGTCCCATGCGCGCGGTGCTCAGCTCCGTGAATCGGCAGCCCGCCGTCGGCATCTACCTCTGGCGCGACGACCAGAACGCCTACGTACCACTAGCGATCGATGTCCTGCGCATCGCCGACGACTCGATCACCGAGATCACGACATTCCACGGCGACCAGTTCGTACGCATCGGGCTGCCCGAGCGACTGTCATCGGACGGTACGGAGGTCTCGGTCGGGGAGTGACCCCGCGGCGCAATGGGTGCGGCCGACGATCACTTGGCATCACTTCCCCCGTACCTATTGCGCACGATCCGTCGAAAGCGGCGGAATCGCCGCTTGGCTGTGGTCCAGTCGAAGGTGAAAAGTGGGTCGGGCGTACGCCAGTCGCGACCGTAGTTGGCCGTGAGGAGCGCCTCGGGCTTCGCCGGTACGAGAAGGTTGGTTGACCCGTCGACGGAGATCGGCTTCAACGGGATCGCATCCTCTGCTGCGACCTCACCGAAGCAGCACGGGAACACGTACAGGCGCCCGGCACGGATCCATGCCGGAAACAGGTCGAGCATCAAGCCGTCGGGGGAGGCGGTCTTCGTGTGGATCGTCTCGCGGCGATCCATCTCGGGGTCGAGCACACCGCTCGCACGGAGTTTCCTGCGCAGCTTGACCCATTCGATCGCTGCCGCCTTCGTCGTATCGGCATGGAGCAACACGGCGAGGTCGACGTCGTCGTCGTGCCAGATGATCCCGTCGTCACGGGTCAGACCGAGCAGAGTTCCGGAGTTCGCGAATGTCTCGTACCCGAGCCCTTGCAAGGCGCGTACGACCTCGTCGACCTGCGACCATAGCTCGTGTGCGGGACGAAGTGCGGGGCGCAGGTTGTATCCGTGTGCGGTCACGGTGCGGTCACCGAGGAACTCCTGCACCTTCGCCCAGAACTGGTCGTACCGCTCGGAGGTTCCGCGCCTCGCGTGGGCGGCACGTAGCCGGGCCAGCCGCCGGATCACCCGGGGACCACACTGGCGGAAGTGCACATCGAGCAGGATGTCGATCTGCCGCCAACGCAGCCGTCGCTCCGCCTTGGGGACGCCGTCGAGCGCGGCACGCAAGGTCTCGTACTCGGACTCGGGTCGTTCAGCTGCCCGATGCAGTTGAACGACCCGTTCGCGCACGCGGGCTGGCACGTCCGCATGCATGACAGAATTATTCACGCCAGAAAACGCTAGCAGGCCATTCCAGCCGCGACCTGCAGCGACGCGAGCGCCGGCGCGCAAGTCGGGGGACTTCCGTCACACGGACTGACTCAACGCACCGTCTCGTACCTGGTCAGCGTCACGCCGTCGGGGAACATCCGAGTCTCGGTCAGCCTCAGATTCACCCAGTTGTCGAGCGCAGTGAAGAAGGGGAGACCCGCACCCACCAGAACGGGCGCAGTGACGAGTATGTACTCGTCGATCAGCCCGGCCCGCATTGCCGTCGCGGCCAACGTGGCGCCGGCGATGTCCATCGGGTCGCCGTCCTCGGCCTTGAGCCGGGTGATCTCGGTCACGGCGTTGTTACTGACCAGTCGTGAGTTCCAGTCGACCGAGCTGATCGTCGAGGAGAACACCACCTTCGGCATGTCCCGCCAGCGACCGGCGAACTCGATCTCGGCCGGCGTGGCGCCTGGCTGTTGGTCGGCCGTCGGCCAGTGGGAGCTCATCGTGTCCCACAGCCGCCGCCCGTACAGCGCCAGGCTCGTCGAGCCGACCCGGTCAGACCACCACTGGAACAGCTCGTCGCTCGGCACGCTCCAGCCGAGTTCGTCGCCAGGTGCGGCGACGTAGCCGTCCAGGCTCACGTTCATAGCGAAACTCAATTTGCGCATGCATCAGCCTCCCGTAGATCGGTACACGGTGACCAGACGCGCACAGCGCGAAAAACTCATCGGCCCGGCCGCCGAGGTACGCGCTCCGGCCACATGAGCGGCTCCTATTGGCCGGAAGCCGTACTTCGGCGACTGAGAGATGCTCCCGTGATTAAGTGCCGATAATGTACATTATGTCATTTCGAAGTGGATTGCTCGCTCTCATCAGCGAGCGGTTTCCTGGCCGCGATCGTGAACGTGCACGGAATCTTGTCGCGCCACTGCGGGCCGAACTCCCAACTACCGTCGACGGGTGCCGTCAACTCGGAGAAGCACCACGGCAGCGATCTGCCCTCGTCGAAACGCTCCAGAACCAAGCCTGCCGCGAGCAGCGAGCCGATGATCTCGGCGAGCGAGTGCGGCCATTCGTAGCTGCGAGTGTGCGCGGTCGTTCCCTCTCCGGCGTACGTCGAACCGTCGTCCCAGGTCTGCGCACGACCGTTGGCGAAGTAGCGGTAGCCCACCACCGGCGTGCTCGCCTTCTCGTCCAAGGCCAACAATGCCGGGTGCCCATCGCGGATGTAGAAGAGGCCGCCCGGGCGTAGGAGCTCGGCGATCTGACGAGCCCACGTCGCAAGGTCACTCAGCCAGACGATCGTGCCGACGCTGGTGTAGACGACGTCGAAGTCCCCCGCCACCGCCTCACGTGCAGCCAGTACGTCCGACTCGACCCAGGAGATCTCGAGGTCAGCCTCGCCGGCGAGCCGCCGCGCCACGTTCAGCGACGTTGCGGAGAAGTCCAGACCCGTGACGCGTGCACCGAGCCTCGCCAGCGAGATGGTGTCCGTACCGATGTGGCACTGCAAGTGCAGCACGTCGAACCCGGCGAGCGGTTTGTCGAGGTCACCGGCGTCGGCACTGCCTCGTCCGCGGCCGTCGAGGTGCTGCAGCAGCACGGGCAGGTCGTCGCGGATCACCGTGCTGATCGCCTCGGAATCCGCCGCGAGGTCGTGGGAATCATAGAGGTCTTCGTGCAGTACCGCGCGGTCGTCCCAGAGTTCGCGGTTGGCGTCTCGAGCGGATTCCCACCCAACGGTGCTGTCGTAGCCCTCCTCCCCTGCCGCGGCTCCGTCCATCTGCTCCATGTCGCGCGCTCCTCGTTCGTTCTCGCGGGTTCGACTCTCATCCAACACCCACGGAAACCGGTTGCATCGAGCGGAGCGCCGGAGCGAGTCTGTACGCGTGCGGGACTACGACGACCTGATTGCCGAGGCGCTGGAGGCCGACGTCAGCGGCTGGGGTTTCGACTGGCTCGACGGCCGGGCGACGGAGGAACGTCCACCGTGGGGCTACGCGCGCCTGGTAGCGCGACGACTCGCGGAGGTGCAGTCCGCACTCGACATCGACACCGGAGGCGGGGAGGTCGTCGGCGAGGCGCCCCTACTCCCCGACCGGATGGCCGTCACAGAGAGCTGGGGGCCGAATCTCGAACGCGCGCGTACCCTCCTCGAACCACGCGGCGTGAAGGTCGTGGACACCGGCGACGAAGACACCCTGCCGTTTGCCGACCAGACCTTCGAACTCGTCACCTCACGCCATCCGGTGCGGCCGAACTGGGCTGAGATCGCGAGAGTCCTTGCGCCAGGCGGGCATTACTTCGCACAGCACGTCGGTCCGGCATCGGCATTCGAGCTCATCGAGTACTTCCTCGGTCCTCTCCCCGCAGAACGAGAAGGCCGCCGCCCCGATCACGAGGCGGCAGCGGCGAAGCGCGCCGGACTCGTCGTCGAGTCGCTGCAGACGGCGCGCTGCCGAATGCGCTTCCATGACATCGGAGCGGTCGTGTGGACCCTGCGAAAATGCGTGTGGTGGGTACCCGACTTCTCCGTCGCCAAGTACGACCGGCAGTTACGGGCACTCGACGAGCAGCTGCGCGCCGGCGAACCGTTCGTCGCTCACTCGACCCGCCATCTCATCGAGGCATCGATCCCAGCACTGCAGAAAGACCCTGTTGCAGGTCGCTGACGAAGTACGCGGGGACTTCCAACGAGGGAAAGTGTCCCCCGGTCTCAGGCGTACTCCACCGGACGATGTTTCGGTATCTCTCCTGCGCCAATGCGCGTGGGCTCTTCTCGACATCGCGCGGATACATCGTGAGCGCGGCCGGGACGTCGACCCGGAGCTCGGGGTCGAGCGAGTCGTGGCTCTCGTAGTAGATACGTGCGGCCGATGCCCCGGTCCGCGTCAACCAGTACAAGGTCACGTCGTCAAGCACGCGATCCCGCGAAATCGTCTCGAACGGGCTGTCCCCGGTGTCTGACCATTCGGCGAACTTGTCGAGGATCCACGCCAGCAGCCCGACGGGCGAGTCCACCAGCGAGTAGCCGATGGTCTGCGGTCGACTCGCCTGAAGCTTCGCGTACGCCGCGCGCCGGTGCCAGAAGTCATGCGTATCGGCGACCCACTCGCGCTCGACCGTCGTGAGCCCAGCGGTCGACAAGCCCGGCGGCGGCTCGGCGAACGTCGTGTGGATCCCGAGCACGTGCTGCGGGAACCTGCCGGCGAGGACGGTGGTGATGTTGCCGCCCCAATCGCCACCGTGCGCAGCGAACTTCGAATAGCCGAGCCTGCCCATCAGCTCCACCCAGGCGGCCGCGACCTTCTCGGTCCCCCACCCGGTGGTAGCCGGCCTGTCGCTGTAGCCGAACCCGGGCAGCGACGGAGCCACGACGTGGAACGCCGGCAGCCTCTCCTCCTTGGGGTCTGTCAGCTCACCGATGACATCGATGAACCGGACGATGCTGTCCGGCCAGCCGTGCGTCAGGATCAGCGGAGTCGCATCTGCGCGTGGCGATCGGCAGTGCAGGAAGTGGATTCCCAGACCGTCGATGGTCGTACGAAACTGTCCGATCCGATTGAGCCGATCCTCGAATGAGCGCCAGTCGTAATCGGTGCGCCAGTAGCGCACGAGCTCGACGAGATCGTCGAGCGGGACGCCCTGGTCCCATCGGCGCGGGTCCGGGGCGGGGCGATAGACGGTCTCCGCCTCCGGGAGCCGCGCAGCCTCGAGCCGCGACCGCAGATCGTCGAGTTCGGCATCGGCGGCACGTGCTTCGAATGCTCGTACGTCGGTTGTCGGGCCAGACATGAGATCCCCTTCAGGCTATGAACCAGCTTAGATGGTTCTAGCAGAAGAGCCGACAGGTGCGCAACCGGCTAAGGTGGTTCCATGGGTACTGAGTTCCCCGATTTCCGGCTGGGTAGCGTGCTGGCGACGAGCTTCACGGCGACGCTGACCGAGCGCCAGGGCTCTTCCGTAGAACGGATTCCCGTGCCGCAACGGCTCGCCGACTGGCTGACGGTGAGCGGCCTACCGGTGGACTCCTGCACTCCGACGCAGCTCGAGCTCGCGCGCGAGCTACGGGAGTCGATTCACGCCGTGGCCACCGCAGCGGCGGCCCACGATGCTCTGCCAACGACTGCGATCCGGGTCATCAACGAGCGCAGTGCCGAGGGACGTGCCGCGGCAATTCTGACGCCGAGCGGCGAGCGCCGATGGCGCCTCGGATCGGACTCTGGCGTCGAAGACGCGCTCGGCGTGATCGCCGCAGACGCGATCAACATCGTCACCGGCGAACGAGACGGAAAGTTGGCCTTGTGCGCGTCGCCGACCTGCCGAGCCGCCTTCTTCGACACCAGCCAGAGCCGCACCCGCAAATGGTGCGATATGAACACCTGCGGCAATAAGCAGAAGAAGGCGCGCTTCAACGCCAACCGGCGCTAGACACCGTAGGGCCGGCGCTTGGCGGTCTACGACTGAGAGTGCTCAACAACTCGAACTCACACCTGCCGATACATCACATGGAGGCCCACCCGGCCGTGCCGCGGATGCTCGAAGGCCTCGGGAACCGTGCCGACGATGTCGAAGCCGATCGCCTGCCACAGGTTCACCGCCGGTTCGTTCGTCTCGACGACTGCGTTGAACTGCATGGCGGCATAGTCTCGTTCGCGAGCCCACGCCAGCGCGTACTCACCGAGTGCGCGTCCCACTCCCCTCCCCCGTGCCTGCGGAGCGACCATGAAGCTCGCCGTAGAGACATGGGCGCCCGGGCCCGGACGGTTCGTGCCCATGCCGGCCGAGCCGAGCACGACTCCGTCATCTTCGGCAACGACCAGGTGGTCGGGCGAAGTCCACACTTCCTTGGCTTGGGCCGACGTCCACGCCGGGTCGTACGGGAACGTCTCGCCGGCCTCGTTGATGGCGCGAAACGTCGGCCAGAAGTCGTTCCAGTCGTCGTCGCGAAAATCTCGAATCTGCACGACCGCAACGCTATTGGGCGTCGGCCAATCCCGCTAGCGAGTTTGGTCGGAGCGCCAGGCTGCAAGCGTTTCGAGTACGTCCCGGGAGACGGGCAGTGGCTCCGGAGCGTCGGCGTCGACCAGATCGTCGTCGGCCTCGCCATCGAGTTCGGCGACGGCGTCGTGGAGGCGCTCCATCTTCTGGTCGAGGTCGTGCGCGGTGTCGGCGGCGGCTCTCAGCTCATGCAGGATCGAGTCGGGGACGGCACGGTCGTACTTGTAGTAGATCTTGTGCTCGAGGCTGGCCCAAAAGTCCATCGCAATTGTGCGGATCTGGATCTCGACGAAGACGTTCTCCACCCGATCGGACATATACACCGGGATCTCGACGATCACGTGCAGGCTCTTGTAACCGTTCGGTTTGGGATTCGCGATGTAGTCGCGAACCTCGACGACGCTCACATCGCGCTGACGCGTCAGCATGTCGCTGATCTCGTACGCATCGGAGATGAAACTGCAGGTGATTCGTACGCCCGCGATGTCGAGCAACGTCTTGCGGATGCCCTCGAACGTCAGCGGGCTCTCCTTGCGGATCGCCTTACGTACGATGCTCTCCGGAGTTTTCAACCGCGAGCTCACATGCTCGATCGGGTTGTACTCATGGGCGTACCCGAACTCGTCGCGCAGGATGTTGATCTTGGTCGTCACCTCGGCGAGACCGAACTTGTACGCCATCATGAAGCGATTGAACTCGCCCCTGAGCTCGCTGATGCCGACCAGATCATTCACGCCTCCGAGTCTGCCAGGCGACTCCACATCGGCGAAGGGTTGGTTCGATCGGCTAACGTTCAACTGTGGGAAACCCAGGGGGGCTTGTTCGTTCATCCACGTCACCTCGCGCCAGGGCCATCGCGTGCTCGGCGTACGTGGCGATGCTCGCGGTGTGGGTGTACGCGATCGGCGTACCGACCGATGCAGTGCAGATCTTCGCTTGGCTTTGGCTGGCGACGATCGCCTGGAACATCGGCGCGCCGTGGCGTACGCATCTGCAGTTCGTCAAGGACTGGTGGATACCGCTGATCATCTTGTTGTTGTATCTCTACAGCCGCGCGCTGTCCGACGACATCCAGGCGGTCGTACACATCACGGAGCCGATCCGCTTCGATCGTTGGATCGGCGGCGGCACGACGCCGACGGAGCACCTCCAGTCGGCACTGTGCGGTAATCCGTGCTCGACTGCGATCTCCCCGCGCTGGTACGACGAGCTCCTCACCGGCGTCTACTTCTCACACTTCGTCGTCGCGCCGGCGATCGCGGTCGTGCTATGGCTGCGCAGCCGCGCAGCATGGTTGCCGTTCATGCGCCGATACATCGCCATCAACCTCGCAGCATTGGTCGTCTACGTCGCCTACCCGATGGCTCCGCCGTGGATGGCCTCCGAAGACGGCTACCTGCCGTCCGACATCGATCGGCTCACCGGCCGCGGCTGGGACGACCTCGGCATGGGCGGCTTCCATCTGGCGTTGGCCAACGTCGGTAACCCCGTGGCCGCGATGCCGTCGCTGCACGCGGGGCTCGCCGCACTCGTCGCGTTCTACGGAGTGCTCAAACTTCGCAGCGCTTGGCGTTGGTTGCTGTTGCTGTACCCCCTCGCGATGTCGTTCATGCTCGTCTACTACGGCGAGCACTATGTGATCGACGTACTCGCCGGGTACGCGCTCGCGGGCGTCGTACTCGCCGGTTGCTCGTGGTGGGAGCATCGCCGCGACCGTCCGACCTCAGAGTCCGAACCCGCACAGGTCGGAGCGTCGTCACGCCCGGGTGTGTCGTAGCCACCAGAGTCCGACAAAGGGCAACACGAGTGGTACGTACCCGTACCCCTGGCCGAAGCCCGACCAGACCGTGTCGTCGGGGAACAGCTCCTCGTCGACGAGGCTGAGCGTGCCGACGGCGAGTACGCCGATCAGCTCGACCAGAATCGTCACCAGCGCGAGACCGCGCGTGCTGTCACGCCCGAGACCAAGGGCGATCGTCGCGACGATGTAGACGATGCCGGCGAACGCCGACAGCAGGTACGCGACCGGAGCCTCGTCGAAGCGCGTCGCGATCTGAACCAACGAGCGAGCCGTCGCCGCGAGCGCGAAGACCGCGTACACCGCGACAAGCACCCGACCGAAGCCATCCGCGGTCGACTCAGACATAGCGTCCGCCCCACAGGTCGAGCAGACGCAAGCACAGTACTGCGACGGTGATCATGCCGATCACCATGACGCCGGTCCCCCATCGGCTCTTGTCGGAGACGCCCCACAACACGGCGACCACCGGAACCACGACTACGGTCACGAGGTACGCGACAAAAGTGACGCCATCGATGTCGCGGGAGGTCTGCGCCAACGCGATGCAACCACCCACGAGCTGGGCGATCAGCAGGACCTCCACGGCAGCGACCGCGTAGAACAGACCGTTGCTGAATGGTCGCTCTCGCGCTGTCAGCCATCCCGCGTACGCGGAGACGACGAGCGCCAGTGCGCATAGGCCGTACGCCGTCAGGTCCGTCACGGCGCCAGCCTATGCAGTGGCGCTCAGCGGGTCAGCAGCGGTCGAGCATCTCCGACAGCGCGGCCTTCTCAGCCTCGTCGACCGTCAGCTCGTAAACGAACTTGGTGTCGATCCACTCGCGCGAGTAGACGCACCAGACGTTCTCGTTCTCCGGCTTCCACTCGGCAGGATCATCATCGCCCTTGCTCATATTGCTGCTCGCACTCACGGCGATCAGCTGCGAATGGGTGAGGTCGTTCGCGAACTCCTCACGGTGATCCGTCGTCCACTCGTTCGCGCCGGACTTCCATGCCTCCGACAGGGGCACGATGTGGTCGATGTGTACGTCGGACGGATCGGTGAACGTTTCGCCGTCGTACACGCTGTACCACGATCCGTCCGTCGGGTAGCAGTCGTCGCCGGTGGAGACGTCCGTACCGTCACGCTTCAGCACCGTCTCGCGGGTATCGCAGGTGCCCTCGACCGTGTGCCAATGCGGAAAGAGGTCGCGGTCGTAGTCGTCGCCGCTGCCGGGCGTCGCGACGGTGAGCTCGTCGAGGTGCGCGCGAGCGGTCGCCTCGTCGGGTGGGTCCGGCGGATACGCAGATGCCGTCGTTGCCCCGGAGAGCCCGAGAGTGACGAGCAGGGCGAAGGCGAGTGCGAGCAGACCGAGGGCGCGACGCGGGTTCATGTCGGTGACCTTCCCTGCGAGGAGATCGCCGAAACGTCGGCTCAGGTGAACATCGCGTGCGGCTCAGTCGCCGTCGACGCCCGCTTCCACGGCCGGCCGATCACCCGGGTGGCGAAGAGCCGCGACCAGCGCGACCGCGAGTGCGATCGCCATCGCGATGAGAACGGCTCGCATTCCGAGTGCGAAGTCATGCGCCGCCGCGTGCTCGATCGAAGCCCGTAGCGACTCCGAACCGTGCGACGACGACTCCGGCCCGGCGCCGGTCGCTGCCTCCTTCGCGACCTTCGACGCCTCGGAGTCGGATAGGCCGAGGCCGGTCAGCGACGACTTGAAACGGTCGCTGAAGACATGGGATGCGAGCGTACCGAGAATCGCGAACCCCAGCGACGCGCCGTAGTTCCGGACGGTCTGGTTCAGCCCGGTGACCTCTCCGTACGACGCGCCGGCCGCCCGCGAGACGGCGTCGGCGCTCACGGGGCCCATCAGCATGCCGATGCCGGCTCCTGCGAGCAGCATCGGGTACGTCTGCGCATGCGACGTCAGGGTCGTCACGTTGTCTGCCCACCAGCCGAACCCGGCTATCGCAAGTACACAACCGAGTACGACCGCGGGTTTCGCGCCGCGTGCATCGAAGATGCGCCCGCCCACTTGAGCGGCGATCAGGTAGCCGAGGAAGAACTGCAGCAAGAGAATGCTCGACTGGTGTGCGTTGAGCCCCAATGAGACGTCGGCATAGATACTCAGGAAATAGGAAACGGGTACGAACGCCATCATTGCGAAGAACAGAACCAGCGAATCGACTCGCATCCCTGCGGATCGGAAAATGTCCAGCCGGATGAGCGGAATTACTGTCCGTCGTTCCACCACCACGAAGAGTGCAAGCAAAACCAATCCGCCCGCTATCGCAACCCAGGTCGCGGGACTTTCCCAGCCCCAATCCGCAGACTGGGAAAACCCGAGGACGCTCAACGCCATCCCCGCTGCGACCAGCACCGCCCCACGCCAGTCGATCCGCTCGTCCCGACGCGCGTCGGCGACGCCGACAACCGATGCCAACACGAACGCAACCACCGCGATCGGGACGTTGATCCAGAAGATCGCCCGCCAGCTGATCTCCAGCAGGTATCCGCCGAGGAACGGCCCGAGCGCCGTGAACGCACCGCTCAGGCCGAAGAAGGTGGCCAGCGATTTGCCGCGTCGCTCCGGCGCTGCCGAGGCGAACACGATCGCGATTGCTGCCGGCAGCAATACAGCCGCGAACGCACCCTGTGCGACGCGTGCCGAGACCAGCCACCACTCCGCCCAGGACTCGTTCGGCGTCAGCGCGCACAGTGCCGACGAGATCGCGAAGCCGGCGATGCCGACAAGGACCACACGCCGCGATCCCAAGACATCCGCGACCCGGCCGCCGAGCGCGAACGTCGCCGCGAGCGCGACGAGATAGGCATTGATCACCCAATGTCCTTGTTGTGTCGACAACGACAGATCGGCCTGGAGCTCGGGCGAGGCTATCGCCACGATCGTCTGGTCGATGAATGTCATCGACACGGCGAGAATCATTGCCAGAAAGACAAATCGACTCGTCTGGGTGCTGGTTGTAGTCGCCATGGGTATAACCTCGCGAACCGGCCCGCCCGAGTACGAGCAAATGGTCAATCGGACAATCGTTGCACCGCACATCGGCTTATGGACCATTTCGACGAAATTGACAACTCCCCGGGCCTACGCGGACATCGTGTTTCGGCGCATGACCCGGCGGCATACGCTGGGCGGGTGGCCAACCTCAATGTCGACGAGGCTCGCGTACGCGCAGAGCTGATCACCGTCCATGCGTACGACGTAGCGCTCGATCTCGATACGGGCGCGGATTCGTTCGACTCGCGCACCACGATCCGCTTCGATGCGGCCGCGAACGCCGAGACGTTCGTAGAGCTGCGCGCAGAGCAGGTGCATGAGCTCGTTCTCGACGGCGATCCGCTCGACCCGGGCTCCTGTGTCGACGGCCGGGTCCCGCTGGCGGTGACCGCGGGATCCCATGTGCTCGAGGCACGCGCCACGATGGCGTACAGCAACGACGGCGAGGGCATGCATCGGGCAGTCGACCCGATCGACGGCGAGCCCTATCTGCACGCGATGTCGTTCCTGGACGCCGCACCCCGGATCTTCTGCTGCTTCGACCAGCCCGATCTGAAGGCTCCGTACACGATCGAGGTACGCGCACCGCGCCACTGGGTGGTGATCGGCAATGCGCGTGCCGATCGCAGCGCCGACGGTCTATGGCGTCTCGCTGAGACCAAGCCGCTGTCCACGTACTTCGTGACGCTCGTCGCCGGTCCGTACCACGTACTCACCCGTGATCACGACGGCATCCGCCTCGGCCTGGCCGTACGCCAGTCGATCGCACCGCATCTCGACAAGGACGCCGAGGAGCTGTTCACAGTCACGGCGCAGTGCTTCGACGCGTACCACGAGATGTTCGGCATTCGGTACCCGTTCGGCGACTACTTCCAGTGCTTCGTACCCGAGTTCAATGCGGGCGCGATGGAGAACCCCGGATGCGTCACCTTTCGCGACGATATGATCTTCCGCTCCCGGGTGACGCGCGCCGAGCGCGGCACCCGAGCGCGCGTGATCGCGCACGAGATGGCTCACCAGTGGTTCGGCGATCTGGTGACGATGCGGTGGTGGGACGACCTGTGGCTCAACGAGTCGTTCGCCGAGTACATGGGCACCCGAGTGACCGACGACGCCACCGAGTTCACCGACAGCTGGGTCGACTTCGCCAGCGCTCGCAAGCCGTGGGGTCTACGAGCCGACCAGCGACCGTCGACGCATCCGGTCGCCGGTAACGGCGCACCCGACGGTGCCAGTGCACTCGCCGACTTCGACGGCATCTCGTATGCGAAGGGTGCATCGATCCTCAAGCAACTCGCGGCCCATCTCGGCGACGACGTCTTCCTGGAAGGCGTACGCGACCATCTCCGCCGGCACTCGTACGGCAACGCGACTCTGCATGACCTCTTCGACGCGTGGCGTCGCGCCGGCGCCACCGACCTCGATGAGTGGGCTCAGGCGTGGCTGCGTACGGCTGGCGCCGACGTCATTCGATCCGACCGGACGACGGTCGCGGTCGAGTCACCCGACGGCACCATCCGGCCGCATACCTTCAAGGTCGGCATCCTCGACGATGCCGGGATCACCACCCGTCCGATCTCTCTCGACGGCGCGCCGCAACCGATCGAGGTGCCCGAACGTGCCGCGCTGCTCCTCGATACCGCAGACGACACCTGGGCCCGCTTCCGCCACGATCCGCAGACCCTGTCGACCCTCGTCGACGCCTGGCCACGGATCACCGATCCGGTGACTCGGGCGAGCCTGTGGCTAGGCCTGCGTGACGCGGTCGACGGTGGAGACATCCACACCGACCAGGCGGTGGCTCTGTTGGAGAGCGCGGTCCCCCACGAGACGGAGGACATCACCCTCCTGATGCTCGCGTCCTGGGCCGAGCAGTCGCTGCTGAGCCGATATGTTGCAGACCCGGCGTCGGCCCGTCACCGCCTCGCGCACGCCTATGCATCGCGGCTCGCCACCGCCGCACCGGGCTCCGCGCTACAACTCGCGGCCGCACGAGGGCTCGTCACCCTCAGCTCCGACACCGCGTTGCTCGACCGATGGATCGCCGGTGACGGGCCGGACGGCCTCGCGATCGACGATGAGCTTCGTTGGCGCATCGTCACGCGCCTCGCCCGCTGGGGCGCCATCACGGCTGACTCGATCGACCGCGAGTTCGAGCGTGACGGTTCCAGTTCCGGCCTGATCCACGCGACCCGTGCCCGCGCTGCGCTTCCCGACGCTGATGCGAAGGCGAGCGCGTGGCGGGACCTCACCACCGACACCGGTCTGTCGAACTACCTGCTCTACGCGACCGCAGAGGGATTCTGGTGGCCGGAGCAGGCGGCACTGCACGCGTCGTACGTCGAGCGGTATTTCGCGGAGATTCCGCCGACACAGGAGTTTCGTTCGGGCTGGGTCGTCGCAGAGGTGGCGGGTTCGGCCTTCCCGTTCGTCGCCATCAACGAGCGTACGCTCGCCACTGCCGAGCACACGCTCGAACGCGACGACCTCGTACCCGGCCTTCGACGCAGCATCGCCGATGAGACGGCCGATCTGGCCGATGCGCTCGAGGTACGGCGTCGGGCTCGGGAGTCGTGATGGCACGCCGGCCGGGCCCGACCCGGCGAGTCCAAGTGCTCGAGATCGACGGCTCGCGAACGCTGCGCCACGAGGACCGGCTGGCGACCGAGGAACCACTCGAGCTTCGGGTCGACGCTCCCGGGCTGCCGACCGAACGCTTCGGTGTGACGATGCGTACGCCCGGTCACGACTTCGAGCTCGCCGCCGGCCTGCTCTTCGCCGAGGGGGTGTACGAAACACGCGACGATCTCCGCTCGATCGCCTACTGCACCGACGCAGATCTGCGGGAGGAAGAAGAGTTCAACGTCGTCACCGCACACCTGAGCACCAGTCCGGCAGCCGGTTGGCGTCCACGTGAGGTCTCGTCGGCATGTGGCGTGTGTGGCAAGGAGTCGGTATCCGACGTGGTGGCCGTCGCCGGCCCGATCCGCTCCGACCTCCGCGTCGACGCCGACGTCCTGGCCACGCTGCCCGATCGGCTGCGCAAGGAGCAGCAGGTCTTTTCGACCACCGGCGGGCTCCACGCGGCCGGGATCTTCGACTCCGATGGCAATGCCCTCGTCGTACGAGAGGACGTCGGCCGACACAACGCCGTCGACAAGGCGATCGGCCATTGCCTTCTCGACCAGCGGCCCCTCGACACCTCCGTGCTCTGCGTGAGCGGACGCGTTGCGTACGAGATCGTGCAGAAAGCGGCCGTCGCCGGCATCGGCCTGGTCATCGCCGTCGGTGCGCCGTCGTCGCTTGCCGTCGATGTCGCCAAACAGGTTGGTATCGCAGTGGTCGGTTTCGTACGCGACGGGCGGATGGTCGTCTACAGCCGCCACGATCGCGTAGACCTACCCGGCTGAGTCTCCGGATCCGGGGTTGAAAGGCCCTTGCGACTTGCACATCGTGGGTGTGCAGATCGCTGAAGTTCCATGCGCCCGGGGCGTTCACCAAACGGCGACGGTCGCTCACGGGTCCTCTGGGTTGGTTTCACCAACCCAAGGCCCACTGCGGACACGGATAGTCCGCTTCAGGAGGTGCAACGCAGGGTGGTGTCATTACCCCCGATAGTGTCGCTCGCATGGCTGACGTCGACCCGACCTTCACCGAGCTGCCGCTGCATCGCCTGGCCGATGCGGCGCTGCAGCGCGCACGAGACTTCGGCGCGACGCATGCCGATTTCCGGATCGAACGTCTCCGCTCGCAGACGATCGCGATGCGCGACGGCTCCCTGGAGGGCACGCATGACGGCGAGCAGCTCGGCCTGTGCGTCCGCGTCATCGTCGACGGTACGTGGGGTTTCGCGTCGACCTTCGACCTGACGACCACCTCGGCCGTACGCACCACAGAGGAAGCCGTCCGCGTCGCCCATGTGTCGGCACCGGTCAGCCCGCAGCGCATCGAGTTGGCGCCGGAGCCCGTGCATCGCCGTGCTGTCTGGGTTTCGGCGTACGACGTCGACCCGCTCGCCGTACCCCTCGACGACAAGGTCGCCCTGCTCCGCGACTGGAGCGAGGGTCTCCGCGCGGCACCCGTCGTCGCCCACGCCATCGCGTATCTCGAGCAGTACGTCGAGAACAAGTTCTACGCAGACCTGTCCGGTACGAGCACGACCCAACAACGCGTCCGGCTGCACCCCGAGCTCGAGATCCACGGCGAGCGCGACGGCCGGATCGACTCGATGCGTACGATCGCGCCGCCGGTCGGCCGCGGGTGGGAGTACCTCACCGACGGTTCGTACGACTGGGCCGGCGAGCTGGCGGCCATGCCCGACCAACTCGCCGAGAAGCTCGCCGCACCGAGCGTCGAGCCGGGTACGTACGATCTCGTGATCGAGCCGACCAACCTCTGGCTCACCATCCACGAGTCGATCGGCCACGCGACCGAACTCGACCGCGCGCTCGGCTACGAGGCCAACTTCGCCGGCACCTCGTTCGCGACGTACGACCAGCTCGGAAAGCTCCAATACGGCTCTCCCATCATGCACGTCACCGGCGACCGCACGGTCGAGCACGGGCTCGCGACCATCGGCTACGACGACGACGGTGTCGAGGCACAGTCGTGGGATCTCATCCGGGACGGCGTTCTCGTCGGATATCAGCTCGACCGATCCACCGCGGCGCTGAAGGGCTACGACCGCTCCAACGGCTGTGCCTTCGCCGACTCCCCCGCGCATGTTCCGCTCCAGCGGATGGCCAACGTCTCGCTGCAGCCGGCCGCCGACGGGCCCGACACCACAGATCTGATCGCGGATGTCGAACGCGGCCTGTACGTCGTCGGTGACAAGTCCTGGTCGATAGATATGCAGCGCTACAACTTCCAGTTCACCGGTCAACGGTTCTACCGGATCGAGAATGGCGAGCTGAAGGGTCAGGTACGCGATGCGGCGTACCAAGCCACGACCACCGACTTCTGGCGCTCGATGTCCGCGGTCGGCGGTCCGCAGACCTGGCAGCTCTGTGGCGCGTTCAACTGCGGCAAGGCGCAGCCGAGCCAGGTCGCGTCAGTCAGTCACGGTGCGCCGAGTGCGCTTTTCCGCGACGTCTCAATTCTGAACACCCAAGCCGAGTCGGGACGTTAGGACGCAGTCGATGCAGAAGACCACACCCCAGGACCTCGTCGAACGGGGTCTCGAGCAGTCCACGGCGGACGGCTGCGTCGTCATCGTCGACCGGTCGTCGAACGCCAACCTGCGTTGGGCCAACAACACGTTGACCACGAACGGCGTCGCCCGTGGATCAACCGTCACTGTCATCTCGACGGTCGACGGCAGTTCCGGCACGGCGGCCGCGTCATTGTCCCGGAGCGCCTCGGCTCTCGATGAGGTGGCCGCCCTCGTCGAACGCGCCGACCGGTCCGCGCGTGAGGCGTCACCCGCCGACGATGCCGCGCCGCTCATCGACGGCGAGGCCGACGACGACTGGTCGGCCGCCGCGGAGACGACCACCATCGACGTGCTCGAGCCCGTCGCCCGTCAACTCGGTAACGCGTTCGCCCGGGCACGGAGCAGCGACCGCCTGCTCTTCGGGTACGCCGAGCACGATCTGACCACCACGTACCTCGGTTCGTCGACCGGGTTGCGCCGGCGCCACGTACAGCCCGGTGGCCATATCGGAATCACCGGCAAAGACTCGACGCTGACCCGATCCGCGTGGGTCGGGCAATCCACCCGAGATTTCGCCGACGTCGACGCACTCGCCCTCGACTCCGAGCTCGATCGCCGCCTCGGCTGGGCACAGCGCTCGGTCGACCTCGACGCAGGGCGCTACGACACCGTCCTTCCGCCAACGGCGGTCGCCGACCTGATGATCTACGCGTACTGGTCGGCAGGCGGGCGCGAGGCGTACGACGGACAGTCCGTCTTCTCCCGCCCCGGCGGGGGTACGCGGATCGGCGACCGACTGTCCGACCGCCCGGTGCAGGTCTTCTCCGATCCGGCCGCACCCGGACTCGAATGCAGTCCGTTCGCCGTCGAGCACGCCTCCGCGAGCAGTTCATCGGTGTTCGACAACGGCCTGCCGCTGCACCGTACGAACTGGGTCGCCGACGGCGAGCTCCGCGCACTTCGCCAGTCTCGGCACTCCGCCGCGCTGAGCGGTCACGATGCCACACCGGGCATCGAGAACCTCCTCGTCGAGGTCGACGACGCGACCGGCACCACCGAGGAACTCGTTGCCGACGTCGAACGCGGCCTACTGCTGACCTGCCTGTGGTACATCCGCGAGGTCGACGCGCAGACGCTGTTGCTCACCGGCCTCACCCGCGACGGCGTCTATCTGGTCGAGAACGGCGAGATCACCGGAGCCGTCAACAACTTCCGCTTCAACGAGAGTCCGGTCGATCTACTAGACCGCTTCTCGCATGCAGGCGCCTCCGTTCCGTCGTTCAGCCGGGAGTGGGGCGATGAGTTCCTGCGTACATCGACCCCGGCACTGCGCGTGCCCGACTTCAACATGAGCAGCGTCAGCCAGGCCCGCTAAAGCTCCCGGTCACCGGCCCATAGTGTGTATGCTGTGTGTATGGCACGAATCAACGTGTGGGTCCCGGATGATCTGGCCGCCGACGCCCGGCATGCAGGCCTGAATGTCTCGGCGCTCACCCAGGCGGCGCTCTCGGCTGAACTCGCCGGGCGCGCTACCGACGCTTGGCTCGACACGTTGCGCGAACCCCGCACCAACGGCCCGTCGAACGAGGCCGTACTCGATGCAATCGACGATGCTCGCGAAGAGTTCGGAAGCAGGCGGTGAGCGATCATCCCGACCGCGAGCGGGTCGTGCTCGATGCGTCTGCCCTGGTCGATCTGCTCATCGCGGCACCGAGTGCCGGTGCGATTAGAGAACGCCTCCGTGGAACACTGCTCCACGCCCCAGCACACTTCGATGCAGAGGTTCTTTCCGCACTCGGTCGGCTGCATCGAAGTGGAGACCTATCCGTCTCCGAAGTCGATCAGGCACTCGCACACCTTTCGGCGATGCCGGTCACCCGGCATCCCATTGCGGATCTGTTGACCGGCGCTTGGGCACGACGAGACGGACTACGGCTGGTCGACGCGCTGTACGTCGAGCTGGCGGCCCGGCTCGGAGCACGACTATTGACACTTGATCAGCGGCTCGCTCGGGCCTGCCCGATCGCCGATGCGATCACCGCCCGCTAAAGCTCCCGATCACTTCGCCGAGTAGAGCCCGACGAGCTGTCCGTGCTCGGTGGCATGCTCGGCAACCGCGTCGAGTGCGGTCTCCAGCGACGCACCCTCGTCGAGGCCGGTCGGCTCGTCCAGTGCGTACAACTTGAACCGGTAGCGATGGGTGCCGCTCGGCGGACACGGACCGCCGTACGACGCATCACCCCAAGAGTTCTCTGCCTGAACACCGCCCTTAGGCACACCGGCCTCGTGGCTCACCCGTGTGGTGCGCGGAATGTCGAGCACCACCCAATGGGTCCACGTGCCGCCCGGGGCGTCCGGGTCGTCGACGACCAGCGCAAGCGCCTCGGCCTTCTTCGGGATGTGTCGCCAATGCAGAGTGGGCGACACGTCAACGCCGTCACAGGTGAACTTCGTCGGCACTGTTTCGCCTTGATCGAACGCCTTGCTGGACACCGTGATCGGCTTGTCCGCATGCGGGTTGCGCTGTCTGTCGGCGGAGTGGCCCTGCGCACAAGTTGCGCCGACCAGGACCAGGACGGCGGTCGCAGCGCCGACAGTGGTGACTCGATTTCGTACGTGCATGCGCGTCAGCGTACTGCTGGTTCGTCTCCCTTGCCGGGATACGCGACGCTCGGATCGTACGGGATCCTGGTGTAGCAGAACGTACCAAGGTCGAGGTGGCTGATGTCGCCGTCGGCGCGGCGTACGACTCGCATGGTCTCGGCGTTCTGGTAGCCGGCGAGTCCGCGGAACGTATCGGGCCCGGTCTGCTCGAACCGAAAGCCACTGCCGCCACCCAACGGTGTGAGCGACAGTCGTGTGCCGTCGGTCGTCATGCGGTACGGCCGGTTTCCCCAGTGCCACATCCCGACCAGTTCGGTGTGTGGTCCGGGAACGGACGCGGTCGGCTCCCACTCGTCAGCGAGGACGGGTTCGTGCGCCAGTGTCGTCTCGATCAGCTCACGCGGAACGGATTCAACCTCGAGTCCGTAGCCGGTGTTGGCCAGTACGATCGCGCCGACTCGCGAGACCGGGTCGACGAACAGCCCGGCGAGAAAGCCCGGCATCGATCCGGTGTGTCCGATGAGCAGCCGGTCGCCTCCCCGGAAAAGCCGCAAGCCGAGACCGTACGCGCCGCTCAGTCGTTCGTCGGGGTCGGCCGAATGCGGAGTGGACATGGACGTCAGCGCCGAACCGCTGAGCACGTCTGGATACTCGCCCAGCAGCGCGGCGCCGAACGACGCGAGATCGCCGGCCGTACTCCACAGTTGGCCGGCCGGCGCCATCGCGCCGGTGTCTTGATGCGGTTCGGGCGTGAGCGCGCCGGTGAGCGCTTCGACGGAGTAACCCTGTGCATGCGGGGGTTCCGCGGAGTACGTGGTGCGACTCATGCCGAGCGGGCGAAGCACTCGCGACTCGACGGCCTGCATCCACGGCTGCCCGCGGCGTACTTCGATGACCCGGGCGAGCACGCCGAACGCGGTGTTCGAGTAGTGATACCGCTCGGCGATCGGCAACACCCGGGACACGTCGGTGTTGGCCTTCACCAGGTCGTCGTACGAGCCGCCGGGGCTGCGTTCCCACCAGGGCCCGCGGGGTTCGGCCGGTATCCCTGCGCGATGGGCGAGCAGGTCTCGCAGTGTTGCGTCGGTGAACGGCCCTTCCGGAACGTGCGAACCCACCC
This sequence comes from Nocardioidaceae bacterium SCSIO 66511, assembly GCA_023100825.1. Lineage (NCBI taxonomy): Bacteria > Bacillati > Actinomycetota > Actinomycetes > Propionibacteriales > Nocardioidaceae > Nocardioidaceae bacterium SCSIO 66511. Next base: position 2,434,771 of record CP095846.1, read on the forward strand.
GGTCGTTCAGGTCGAGCTCGCCCTCGTCGCGCAACTGCAGGACGAGCGCGGCAGTGACGGTCTTGGTGATCGACCCGATCCGGAACTGCGTGTCATGGTCCGGACGTATTCGCTCGCCCGGACGTACTGCGACACCACGACCGCTCGACCACGCGAGCGTTCCGTCGCGAATCACCCCAGCGACCATCGACGGAACCCGGCCGTCGGCCTGTGCTCGCGCGACGATCGCGTCCAGGTGCGGTCTGGTCGACTCGATCAAGTGTCTACTCCTCGAAGGCGTCGGGCGGCGGGCATGCGCAGACCAGGTTCCGGTCGCCGTAGGCCTGGTCGATGCGGGCTACCGGGGGCCAGTACTTATCGGGGTCGGCGCCCGCCGGGAAGGCGCCGACCATCGGCGCGTACGCGCGCTTCCAGTCGTCGGCGAGCGCACGCGTCGTATGCGGAGCGTGCCGCAGCGGGCTCTCCTCGACCGGCCACTCCCCCTGCTCGACCCGATCGATCTCGGCCCGGATCGCGATCATGGCGTCGCAGAACCGGTCGATCTCGGCGAGGTCCTCCGACTCGGTCGGCTCGACCATCAAGGTGCCGGCCACAGGGAAGCTCATCGTCGGCGCGTGGAAGCCGTAGTCGATCAGCCGCTTTGCGACGTCATCGACCGATACCCCGCTCGATTTGGTGAGCCCGCGCAGATCGAGGATGCACTCGTGTGCCACCAACCCGCCGACGCCGCTGTAGAGCACCGGGAAATACTCCTGCAGCCGCGTCGCGATGTAGTTGGCCGACAGCACCGCAACCGAGGTCGCCTCGGCGAGGCCCTCGCCGCCCATCATCGCCATGTACGCCCACGAGATGGGCAGGATGCCCGCCGAGCCGTACGGCGCCGCGCTCACCGCGCCGATGCCTTCGCGCCCGGAGGTGCGTGGATCGAGCGAGTGCGACGGCAGATGGTCGACCAGATGCGCGGCGACCGCTACGGGCCCGACTCCCGGTCCGCCGCCGCCGTGCGGGATGCAGAAGGTCTTGTGCAGGTTGAGATGTGAGACATCGCCACCGAACTCGCCCGGTTTGGCATGGCCGAGGAGAGCGTTCAGGTTGGCGCCATCGACATAGACCTGACCGCCGTACGAATGCACGACCTCGCACAGCTCAGCGATCTCGGGTTCGTAAACCCCATGCGTCGACGGGTAGGTGACCATGATCGCCGCCAGCCGGTCGGCGTACTGGTCGCACTTCGTACGCAGGTCGTCGAGGTCGACGCTGCCGTGCTCCTCTGCGGCGACGACGACGACCTTCAGACCCGCCATCACCGCCGAGGCCGCATTGGTGCCGTGCGCCGAGCTCGGAATCAGACAGACGTCACGCTGGTCGTCGCCGCGGCTGCGGTGATAGTGCCGGATGGCGAGCAAGCCGGCGAGCTCGCCCTGCGACCCGGCGTTGGGCTGCAGTGAAACCGCTGCGTAGCCGGTGACCTCCGCGAGCCATGACTCGAGCTCGTCGATCACCTCCAGCAGCCCGGCCGCGTCGCCCGCCGGTACGAACGGATGCAGATCGGCGAAACCCGGCCAGCTGATGGGTTCCATCTCGGCCGTTGCGTTGAGCTTCATCGTGCACGACCCGAGTGGGATCATGCCGCGGTCCAGCGCGTAGTCGCGACCGCTCAGCCGCTTGAGGTAGCGAAGGAGCTGAGTCTCGCTGCGGTGCTCGGAGAACACCGGATGGGTGAGGAACTCGCTGCGGCGGACCAGCTCGACGGGCAGCGCGTCTTCGGTCGCCGTATCGAGATCGTCGACGCTCCCGGCATCGTCGGCAGCGAACGCCGACCACACCTCTTCGAGGTGGCGAGCCGTGGTGACCTCCGAGGTGCTGACGGCGACGGTGTCCGCGTCGACCTCCAGCAGGTGCAGCCCAGCCGCCCGTGCGGCCGCCACGATCTGACGTGCCCGGCCGGGAACGCGCGCAGTGACCGTGTCGAAGAACGCTTCGTGCACGACCTCGACACCGGACCGACGCAGCCCTTCTGCCAGCACTGCTGCGTAGCGGTGGACTCGCGAGGCGATCTGGCGAAGCCCGTCGGCACCGTGGTAGACGGCGTACATCGAGGCGACGACCGCCAGCAGCACCTGTGCGGTGCAGATGTTCGAGGTGGCCCGGTCTCGACGGATGTGCTGCTCGCGAGTCTGCAGAGCCAACCGGTACGCGGGGCGCCCCTCGGCATCGACCGACACCCCGACGAGTCGGCCGGGCAGGTGGCGTTCGAGGCCTTCGCGTACGGCCATGAAGCCCGCATGCGGGCCGCCGTAGAACATCGGAACGCCGAACCGTTGAGCCGATCCGACGACGATGTCCGCGCCCAGATCACCGGGCGCCTCGAGCAGGCACAACGCGAGCGGGTCGGTCACGACGACCGCGAGACCGCCCTGTGCGTGTACGTGCTCGATCGCCGCGCGCGGATCGCCGATGCTGCCGTCTGCTCTGGGGTACGCGATCAGCGCTCCGCACACCTCGACGTCGATGGTCTCGCGCGATAGATCTGCCAGGATCAGTTCGATGCCCATCGCGTCGGCACGCGTACGTACGACCTCGATGGTCTGCGGCAGGCAGCCCGTGTCGACGACGAACGGCTGGGACGCCCTCGCGCGTACGGCCCGACGCGCGAGTGTCATCGCCTCGGCCGCGGCCGTCGCCTCATCGAGCAGCGACGCGTTTGCGGTCTGCAGGCCGGCGAGGTCGGAGATCATCGTCTGGAAGTTCAACAGCGCCTCGAGACGACCTTGCGAGATCTCCGGCTGGTACGGCGTGTACGCGGTGTACCACGACGGGTCCTCCAGCACATTGCGTCGGATGACCGCCGGTGTGATCGTCGGATGGTAGCCCAGCCCGAGCATCGCAATACCGGGATGGTTGCGGTCCGCCTTCGCCCGCAATGCCGCCAGCGCCTCGCCCTCGCTCAGTGCCGCCGGAAGGTGCAGCGGCTCGCGATCGGCGATGCTCGCGGGTACGGCCGCAGCCATCAGCGCGTCGAGCGACGCGTAGCCGACGCGCTCGAGCATGGTGCGCTGGTCTTGCTCGCGCGGGCCGATGTGACGTCGGGTGAATGCGTCGGCGGCGTCGAGTTCGGTCAGGGTCGGCCGGTCGGACATCGCGATCTCCAAGCAGAGGCGTCGGTATGTACTACGCCTCCCCCTCAGTCACGGATCTACCGCTCCAGAGTTGCCTGGTACGTGTGGTCCTTGCAGCCTGAGAGGTTCCGGGGAGGAGTTGCCCCTTCGGCGCTGCGCAACGGGAGTGCAGACTCTCCCACACGTCATCGACGGCTCTTTCAGGCTATCAGCCTGCGCGCTTGGCCCTCCGACGGGCGGCGAGCTCGTCACCGGCGTCTTCGCCGACCTGATCGTCGGCACGCTCACTCGGCAGCGCGGCCAGCGAACCTTCGATCTCGCGCCACACGCCGCCGATCGCGATGCCGAAGACGCCCTGACCGCCCTGGAGCAGGTCGATCACCTCGTCGGGCGAGCGGCATTCGTACACGCTCGCGCCGTCGCTCATCAAGGTGACCTCGGTGAGATCGTCGGTGCCCCGGTCGCGCAGATGAGAGACGGCCGTGCGGATCTGCTGTAGGGAGACTCCGGCGTCGAGTAGCCGCTTGATGATTTTCAGCAGCAGGATGTCGCGGAAGGAGTACAGCCGCTGGGTGCCGGATCCGCCGGCAGAGCGAACGGTCGGCTCGACAAGACCGGTGCGTGCCCAGTAGTCGAGCTGACGGTAGGTGATATCTGCCGCGTTGCATGCGGTCGGGCCACGAAAGCCCGTGTCGTCGGGCATCGGCGACAGATCGTCGTCGAATAGCAGACCCTGGTCGCCGGCGTCTTTGATCGCCTGCGCCTCACGCGCCGCATCGATCTTATGTGTCGCCTCGTCGCCGTGGTTGTTCACGTACTCGCCTTCCGAAACCACAGATCACCACTGTGGAGTTACAGGGCCGATGTTCCTCATTCAAGGTAGGCCGCGCCGCCTGGCGGGTCAACGACCTGCTGGTCACACGGGCGTGTCGCGTTCACGGCAAGTCTCAACCTCTACTTGAGGGTGACCCCTGGTCGTTCAGGACTCCTTCTCGAAGTCCTCGGGGCTGATCTGGTCGAGGAACTCGCGGAACTTCTCGACCTCGGCCTCTTCCTCGTCCGGAACATTCACCGAGGACTCGTCCAGCACGTCTTCGGCGCATACGATTCGCGAGCCGGTGCGCAGTGCCAGCGCGATGGCATCGGACGGTCGTGCGTCGACCTCGAGGCCGGACTCGAAGGCGAGGATCGCGTAGAAGGTGTTCTCGGTGACCTCGGTGATGCGCACCTCGTCGAGCTCCTGATCCATCGCACCCAACAGATCGCGCATCAGGTCATGGGTCATCGGTCGCGGGGGTACGACCCCTTGCTGGGCGAACGCGATCGCGGTCGCCTCGACCGCGCCGATCCAGATCGGCAGGTAACGCGCGCCCTCGACCTCACGCAGCAGCACCAGTGGGGTGTTGGACGGCATCTCCACGCGTACACCGACTACATCGAGCTCTCGCACACTTCTCACCCTACTCTTGCCCGGCAGACGACACACGCGGGTACGACCGACTGAGAGCTCGGGTGGATCTCAGTCCCGCTTCTGCAAACCGTGCTTGACGAGGGTCGTGTGCAGGCGTACCGAAAGTGCCGCCAGCTCGCGGATCGTCTCCTCCGCGCGGGCGCTCGCCGTCGGATCCCCGCGCCGGTGCTGGGTCGAAACGATCTGCTCGAACAGACCGATCTCGCGGTCTGCGGCGGTCTTGAACGCGCGCAGATGTCGTGGCTCGACTCCGTACGCGGCCAATGCCCCGACAGTCTTCGCGACCGTGAGGTCGACACCGTCGTAATGCTGATGGTTCAGCCGAGGTCGCAGCAGACCGAACTGCTCCATCGCCCCCAGCATTGCGTCGTCGATCTCGGCGGCTTCGAGCAACTCCGCGCGCGACAGCCTGATCTCGTGTCTGCTCGGACGGAATGAATCGCCGGTCGGGTAGCCGTCGTCGGCGAGCACGATCTTGGGCACGGTCGGCGTGCCCGTGTCTTCGTTGGCCTGGCTCGGCTCCAAGCCGCGGTCCATGGCCTCGAGATTCTTACGGATCTCGCGTAGTGGGTAGAACCTGTCGCGCTGCATCGTCAGGACGTACCGCAACCGCTCGACGTCGGTTGTCGAGAACTTGCGATACCCGGATGGGGTGCGTTCGGGTTCCACGAGCCCTTCGGACTCGAGATACCGGATCTTGGAGACCGTGATGTCCGGGAACTCCGAACGCAACTCCTGCAGCACGTCGCCGATGCTCATCCGATCGCGGGACGGCACCGCCTGGGTCACTGCCGGGTACCGCCCTGGGTGCTCGGGTAGTACACCAGCCGGTACTTGCCGATCTGCACCTCGTCACCGCCGGACAGCAGCACCTCGTCGATGCGGTCGCGGTTGACGTACGTGCCGTTCAGACTGCCGACGTCGGTCACGGTGAAGCCGCCACCTTGGACCCGCGAGAACACCGCGTGCCGCCTCGAGACGGTGACGTCGTCGAGGAAGATGTCGCTGTCGGGATGGCGTCCCGCCGTCACCTGGTCGGTGTCGAGCAGGAACCGTGAACCTGCGCTCGGCCCGCGCTGTACGAGGAGCAGGGCGCTGCCACCCGGGAGCGCCTCCAACGCCGTGGCGTCCTCGTCGGTCAGCTCACCCGGCTTACCCTCCAGATCCGCCCCTGTCTGAGGGATCGGAATGGTCGATGTGACCTCACTCGGTGACTCAGCGCTCGGGAACTCTGGCTCGCCAGACCCATCCCGGCCGCCGCTGCTATCAGCCATGGCGATCTCCTCCCGCTCCGGACTCTCAAGCATCACTTGAGGTTGATACCTAGAACCTATCACTCGCCGAGTTGCGCTTCGTAGGCCTGCGCATCCATCAACCCGTCGAGGTCGTTGCTGTCTGCGAGGCGCAGCTTGATCAGCCAGCCCTCGCCGTACGCATCGCTGTTGACGACCTCCGGGCTGCTCTCCAGCAACTCGTTGCGCGCGATGACCTCGCCCGCGAGCGGAGCGAACAGATCGCTCACCGACTTCGTCGACTCCAGCTCTCCGATGACCGACCCGGGCTCCACCTGCTCGCCCGCCTCGGGCAGGGACACGTACACGATGTCACCGAGCTCGCCCTGGGCGTAGTCGGTGATGCCGACCGTCGCGGTGTCGCCGTCGACGCGCACCCACTCGTGGTCGGAACTGTACTTGAGGTCGTCGGGGGTCACGGAGTCTCCTTCGGTGCGCCGGGCTCAGGATGCCGGTTGAGCGTACTCGGGTTCGCGGGGGTCGGACAACGCAGTGATCTCTATCGAATCGAGTTGTTCGACCTTCGCCTCGCCTCCGACGAGCTGGACCTCGTCGATCAGGCCCCCGCGGAAGCCGACTGCGTCGCGCAGGGTGTCGGCGTCGCCGATCACATCGAGCACGAGCGGCCGGGTCAGCTCACGGCCGTCGACGCGGATACCGCGGTCGGAGTCCACGAAGTAGGACTGCGCGATGATCCGGACGACACCGTTGATCGAGATGGCCTCCGCGCCCGCGTCCCGCAACTCCTCGATGGCGTTCAGCAGGGTCGAGGCGCCGACGGAGTTCTCTTCGTCGGTGATGGTGATCCGGATGCCCGGCCCGGTCACGGGAACCGTGCCGGCGAGGATCGACAACCGCTCCGCTTCCTTGGCGGCGGCCTCACGTGCGGCCTTGGTGCGCTTCGTCGACGACTGCAGGTCTGCGCGGGTGTCGTTGAGGTCCTCGAGGTCGGCGGAGACGCGTTCGTGTGCCGCGTCAAGGGAGTCCAGGAGCTGGACCAGATCGCCGCGCCGGTAGCCGGCGAAGTCGTCGTCCTCGCGTACGGTCTGGACCTGCATGACGGCAGCGAAGCCGAGAATGCCGAGCAGTACGGCCACGACGGTCTGCGCACGCCCCGGCCGCCTCTTCATCGCGTTCAGCAGCCGCGTACGTCCGGTCGGCCGGTCGGGCTCGGGTGTCTGGTCAGGCATGGAAGACATGCCTTCGTACCGCCGCCGCGTTGGCGAAGATGCGGATGCCCAACACGACGACGACGCCTGTCGAGAGCTGGCTGCCGACGCCGAGCTGGTCACCGAGGTACACGATGATTCCGGCAATCAGCACATTGGACACGAAGGAGACGACGAACACCTTGTCGTCGAACTTGCCGTCGAGGAACGCCCGGAACGCGCCGAAGACGGCGTCGAGCGCCGCCACAACTGCGATCGGCAGGTACGGCTGCAGCCCGATGGGAACGGTCGGCTCGAACACGAGGCCGAGCACGACGCCGATGATGAGGCCACCGATGGCAATCATTGGTTGTCCCCTTCGACCTGTGCGTGCCGCACCGTGACTCGACCCTTTGGCGCCGCCGGCAACTCGAGGTCGGCCTTACTGCTGACCTCGAACTGCATACCGTAGTTGTTCGCCAGCGTCGACCACGTGGCACCGGCCTGCGTGTCGATGAACCTGGCGGCGAGCGTATCCATGTTGCCGACCGCCTCGACAGTGTACGGAGCCGACAGCGAACGGTAGTTGACGGTGATCGCCTCCCCCGCCGAGCGGATGGAGGTCAACGTCGTCACGCGCTGACCGTTCACCGCGATCGCCTCCGCCCCGGCGTGCCACAGCCCGTTGACAAGCAGCTGTAGATCGGTGTCACGGATACGTCCCTGAGGCTGCGACTCGTAGTCGTCGGCGTTGTCGGCGACCACCACGGCTCCCGGGCCTTCGACGGGCACCAGGCCGACCGCGATCTGCTCGTTGACGACTCGCTGGTCGTACTCGGGATCGGAGGCACCCGCCTGCAGCGCCTCCACGTCGTCGCGCGCTTGCTCGACGGAGTCCTGCAGTGCGGCGACCGACGACTCGCGTTCGTGGATCTGGTCGACCAGTGCCTCTCGCTCCACTTCGGCCTGAGGTTCGCGGTCGTTGGTCTGCAGCGCGGCAAGCGTGAGCAGTAGTGCGAACGCGGCGAGCGCCGCGACCGTTGCGACTCGTCGGCGACGCGGGTTGCCGATCTGCGGGTCCTCGCGCCGCTCCGCTGCGACGTAGTAGTCGTCGTCGATCGAGTGCTCCACCAGCTCCTGGAGGAGGTTCATCGAGTCGCCCGGACGACCGAGGGAGCCGCTCATCTCGACTCAGCCCGTCCTGGTCGGCGGGCTCGTGGAGATGAGCTTGCGTACCTGCCAGGCGTACAGGAGGCCGGCCCACCAGTACAGCCCGGCGCCCCAGATCGTGAACGCCCAGCCGAACACGTCCGCGAGGTCGGCGATCGTGCCGGAGTCATCACCGAGGAGCAGCAGCGGAAAGGCGTACAGCAGACATGCCGTCGCGGCCTTGCCGAGGAAGTGCACGGGAAGTGAGCTGTAGCCCCGAGTACGAAGGAACGGCACCAGGCTGAACAGGAACACATCGCGCAGCGGAAGCAGGATCGCCAGCCACAGCGGGATGATGTCTCGCCAGGTGAGGCCGACCACGACGGCCAGGATGTACAGCCGGTCGGCAACGGGGTCGAGGATCGCGCCGAGTTTGGAGATCTGCCCGAGCGATCGAGCGAGCTTGCCGTCGAGATAGTCGGTCAGACCGGAGATCATCAGGACGAGTAGCGCCCATTCGTCTTCCTCCGGCCCGAGCACGAGCCAGAGGAAGAGGGGTACGCCCAGCAGTCGCAGGAAGCTCAGCAGATTGGGAACCGTGAACACCTGTGCAGAGGTCGCGTCGCCGTGGGCAGTGCTCACAGAACTCCTCTGCAGACGGTGATGGCGGCTGGTTTGCGGGACAAGCCTAACCGGGTGCGCTCTTGCCTCCGCGATGGTCCTGAGAGACTGTTGCCACAACGACAATCTCGTCGCATTCGACTTGGGAGGATTGAGTGGCTGAGTACACCCTGCCCGATCTGCCGTATGACTACGGCGCGTTGGAGCCGCACATCTCCGGCACGATCATGGAGCTGCATCACGACAAGCACCACCAGACGTATGTGACGGGCGCGAACACCGCACTGGACAAGCTCGCCGAGGCGCGCGACGTGCAGGAGTTCGGCACCGTCAACATGCTCGAGAAGAACCTCGCGTTCAACCTCGCCGGTCACGTCAACCACTCGGTCTTCTGGCCGAACATGTCCCCCGACGGCGGCGACAAGCCCGACGGCGACCTCGGCGCGGCCATCGACGACCAGTTCGGCTCCTTCGACGGCTTCCGTGGCCAGTTCGAGGCGAGCGCGCTGGGCATCCAGGGCTCCGGCTGGTCGATCCTCGCCTGGGACTCTCTCGGTCAGAAGCTGCTCATCTGCCAGCTGTACGACCACCAGGGCAACCTCCCGGTCGGGCTGACGCCGCTGCTGATGCTCGACATGTGGGAGCACGCGTTCTACCTGCAGTACAAGAACGTCAAGGCCGACTACGTCAAGGCGTGGTGGAACGTCGTCAACTGGGCCGACGTCACCGAGCGCTTCGCTACCGCGCGTACGGTCCACAACATCACCAAGGGCTGACCCCCTCGATACGCAAAGCAGCCTGCCCCGCCGATCACGGCCGGGCAGGCTGTCGCGTCTCGGCGCGCAGTCCGTTGCGTGGGGCGTTCTGCCCTAGCGCGAGCGGTCGCCCTCGTTCAACGAGGCGAGGTACTCGTTGTAGTCGTCCAGCGCGGTGTCGTCTTGCCGATCGAAGCGCTTCATCTCGCGCCGGTCGGTACGGAACCACTGGATGAACAGCGCAATCATGACGATCAACAACGGGAGCTCGCCCATCGCCCAGGAAACGCTCCCGCCGAGGTTCTGGTCGGCGAGCAGGTCGGTCTGGTACGGACGATCCAGGCTCTGCCAGTACGACTCGGCGAGAACGTTCGACGACGACATGATGGTCACCGAGAAGAATGCGTGGAACGGCATCGACACCAGCAGCACTGCGAATCTGCCGAGCGGCGGCACCTGTCTCGGAGACGGGTCGACGCCGACGATGACGTAGTAGAACAACGATCCGACGGCCAGGAAATGCAGCTCCATCAACGCGTGTCCGCTGTGGCGCTCCATCATCAGCGTGAACAGCCCGGAGAAGTAGAGCGCGTACAGGCTGATGATGAAGAGGAAGGCCGCGACCGCCGGATGCGTGATGACCACTGCGATCCGCGAATGGAGCGCCTTGACCAGCAGCTGCCGCGGCCCGATCTCACCGGGTTCGCGCGGCCCCGGCAGGGTACGTAGCGCGAGGGTGACCGGCGCCGCGAGCACCAGGAAGATCGGCGCGACCATCGACAGCAGCATGTGCGAGACCATGTGGGCGCTGAACAGCACATGCGCGTACGCGCCGAGTCCGCCGAAGGTCGCCCACGCGATGATCGCCAATCCGACGAACCAGGAGATGGTCCGCCCGATCGGCCAGACGTCACCGCGGCGACGCATGACCACGAGACCGGCGACGTACAGCGCCGCGCCCAGCGAGACGATGGCGAGTCCGACGCCGTTCGGGCTGAAGCTCCACAACACTCGCCCGACGGTCGGCGCGAGCGGCATCGGCTCACCCAGTAGCTCCGTCACCGGATCGGTGTAGAGGTCATCCGGGATGGGCGGTGGCGTACGTGACAGGGCGACGGCCAACCCGACCGTCGCGAACATGACCAACAACTCTGTCGCGGCGAGCCCGAGGAACGTACGCCCGGCGCGTTCTGCGCGTTCGAGTTTCGGAATCACCCAGCGTCGATGGCACAGTCCGAAAGCGCCGAGCGCGAGGAGCGCAAACGTCTTGGCGAGCACGAGATTGCCGTAATCGGTCGTGAACACCTGACCGAGCTTCTCGATCCGCACGCTTGCGTTGACGACTCCGGACAGTCCCACGATCGCGATGCACCAGGCCGCAAGTGCCGAGTAGCGACGCACGGCGGCCGGCAGGCGTTTGCTGCCCAAGGTCGCTACCCAACCGAGCGCGACGAGGCCACCGACCCACAGCGATGCCCCAGCGACGTGGAGCAGCAGGCTCGCGACGGCGAGCATATGCGAGCCGGAGGATGCCGAATGACCGGTGAGCACGGGCGGTACGAGCGTCACCAGCGCGAGCCCGAGGACGAGCGTCAGCCACGGGATGGAGAGGGTCCAGCGAGCGAGCACGGCGACGCAGATGGCGAGCGCGCCTTGGATGACGAGTGCCCGGCCGTTGTCCGTGTCGAGAATGAACGAGCTGATCTCCGCGTACGTCAGGTTGCCGACGGGTACGGCGAAGATGTCGGAGATCGAGAACGCGAGCTCGACGAAGACGGCGGCTGCCCACACCCAGGCCGTGGCCGATGCGTGTCGCACCGCCTGCGCGGCGTGGCCTTGTGCTCCCCCGCTCGGCGCGGGGAGCAAGAACGCCGCTGCCAACAGGAAGCCGATGCTGGCGTACCCGGCCAGATCAGCGACGACGCGGCTGATCGGCAGGCCCCAGCCGGTCAGCGCTCCTGGGTCCTCGATCGTGTCAGGTAGTTCTTCGGGTGCGGCGTGGCCGTACATCATCGCCAGGTAGAACACCGCGCCGGTGAGCAGCAGGGCCGCAACCGACCAGCGCACAACGCCGCCACCGCCACCTGCACGAGCGGGCGTACCTGGCTTTGAACCTGCCTTCTTACTGTCCACGGCGTCGGATCCAGGGCCACGCGAGGAGCCCGACGGCTACCACGACCGCGGCGCCGCCGACCGCCAGATGCGTTGCGTGGCGCTCCGCGAAGGACTCATCGTCCTTCGTCGCGGTCTCGTCGACCTGCTCTCCGCTGGTGACGTCGTACGTCAGCTCGCCAGTGATCGGATGGCCGTCGGCCGATACGACCCGGTACGCGATCGTGTACGTGCCGGCGATCCCGGCCGAGTCGACCGACTGGGTCACTTTGGTGCCGTCGACCGTCGGGTCTTCAGCAGCGAGAGTGGAGCCGTCGGGCGCCGTCACCTGCAGCTGCGCCGGGGTCGAGACGTCCTCGTTGAACGTGAGGGACACCGTCGCCGGCTCGGAGTCGAGGGCCGCGCCGTCTTTCGGGTTCGAGCTCACCAACGTAGCGTGCGCGGTCGCGGGGCCGGCCGTCGAGACGAGCACGAGGAAGAGGGCCGCAAGGACCGCGGCAGGCATGCGCAGGGACATCGTGTATCCAGCGTAGGAGGTGCCGGCGAGCGTCCGTCTCGCGGGATGACCGAATCGGTAGCGGCCGATGCCGGCATCACGCACACTGTGCCCATGACGACGTACGCCCAGGACATGTCAACGCCCGCCGAGGAGTTCATTGCTCTCGACGAACGTTGGAGCACGCACAACTATCACCCGCTTCCGGTCGTCATCGCCGAAGCGGACGGCGCGTGGGTCACCGACGTCGACGGCAACCGCTACCTCGACTTCCTCTCCGGCTACTCCGCGCTGAACTTCGGACACCGCCACCCCGCTGTCGTGACGGCTGCCGTCGAACAGCTCGGCCGGGTGACCCTGACCTCGCGCGCCTTCCACCACGACCAGTTCGGCCTGTTCTGCAAGGAACTTGCCGAGCTCACCGAAACCGACATGGTGCTGACGATGAACTCCGGCGCCGAAGCGGTCGAGTCCGCGATCAAGGTCGCTCGCAAGTGGGCGTACCAGGTCAAGGGCGTGCCCGCCGACGAGGCGCAGGTCGTCGTCGCCGCATCGAACTTCCACGGGCGCACCACCACGATCGTGTCGTTCTCCGACGACGAGACCGCACGGGCGGACTTCGGACCGTTCACGCCCGGCTTTGGCCAGGTTCCGTACGGCGATGCCGACGCTCTCCGCGCCGCCGTCAACGAGCGCACGGCAGCGTTGCTGCTGGAGCCGATCCAGGGCGAGGCGGGTGTCATCACTCCCCCGCCCGGCTACTTCGCCGAGGCAAGGCGCATCGCAGACGACGCCGGAGCGTTGTTGATCGCCGACGAGATCCAGTCGGGTCTCGCCCGCACCGGACGGCTCCTCGCACTCGACCATGAGGGCGTACGCGCCGATCTGTACACGCTCGGCAAGGCACTCGGCGGCGGCATCCTCCCGCTTTCGGCGGTCGTCGGGCGCCGCGATGTGCTCGATGTGCTTCGCCCCGGTGAGCACGGCTCCACCTTCGGCGGCAACCCCCTCGCGTGTGCTGTCGGCCGTGCCGTGATCGGGCTGTTGCGTACGGGTGAGTTCCAGGAGCGCTCGGCGAGCTTGGGGCAGCACCTGCACCAGCGGCTCGGCGAGCTCGTCGGCAGCGGCGTCACCGAGGTACGCGGGCGCGGGCTCTGGGCCGGCGTCGACATCGCACCCGGCGGCCTGTCCGGACGCGACGCATCCGAGTCGCTCGCCAAGCACGGTGTGCTCTGCAAGGAGACACACGGGAGCACGCTGCGGGTCGCTCCGCCGCTGGTGATCGACCGCGAGGACCTCGACCGAGGGATCGACGCGATTGCGACTGTCGTGGCCCAATGAATGGAAATGTTCGTTTTTGATCAGCCAATGGAGTAGCGTTCGGGCATGTTTGCCGCCGAACGACAGCGCGTGATCGTCGAGCACGTACGCGAGCGCGGCGCCGTTTCGATCAAGGATCTCGCCGCGCTCGTCGGCTCGTCCGAGGTGACGGTGCGGCGCGATCTCAAGCAACTGGAGGCGGCCGGAGAGCTCCGTCGCGAGCACGGGGGTGCCGTCCCGACCGTCGAGCAGCCGCGCGAGCCGACGTACGCCGAGAAGACCCGTACGGCCGCGCGGCAGAAGCGTGCGATCGCCAGGCTCGCGGCAAGCCTCGTCGACGACGGCGCGGCGATCGTGATCGGAGCCGGCACCACCACGATGGCGCTCGCCGAACAGCTGCGCAGCCGAAACGAGCTCACCGTGATGACGAACTCTCTCCTTGTGGCACAGGCCTTTGCCGATTCGCCACGGATCGAGGTCGTCCTGACCGGCGGAATGTTGCGTGGTTCGATCCTCGCGGTGGTCGGCAGCGCCGCCGAGCGTTCGCTCTCCGGGCTGCACGCCGACCGTACGTTCCTGTCCGGCAACGGTCTGACCGCTCGCAACGGTCTTTCGACTCCCAACCAGATGGTCGCCGGGGTCGACCGCGCGCTCGCCGAGGCGGGCAACGAGGTGTGCGTGCTCGCAGACCACACCAAGATCGGACGCAACTCGGTCATCCAGACGGTGCCGACGGAGCACATCGACACGATCGTCACCGATGCGACTTCCTCGACCGAGGAGCTCGACCGGTTCCGGGCGGCCGGGACCCAGGTGCAGGTCGCAACCTGATCGTGATCTGTCTCTTTTGAGTGATTCATTGACAACTTCTGATCACTCGTGAATGATTCTGTGATCCAGGTCTCACGAGGAGGTTGTCGGATGACCACCATCCATCCCGTCCGTACATTCGCCGCCGTCGCCTGCACGGCGGCGCTGGTGGTCAGCGGCTGTACGAAGTCCGAGGACTCCGGCGCAGCCGATACCTCCGGCGACCCGGAAGCGGGTGCTCAGCAGGTCAAGTCAGCAGGTACGAACGGCCCCGAGTGCTCACTCGACAAGTACGGCGCGGAGAAGCTCGACTTGGCCGACGCCACGGTCGGCTTCTCCCAGTCCGAGAAGGAGGACAACCCCTTCCGAATCGCCGAGACCGAGTCGATCACCCAGTCGGCCGAAGAGGCCGGCGTCAAAGACTTCATCAAGACGAACGCACAGACCCAGCTGTCCAAGCAGATCGCCGATATCCAGGGCATGATCTCGCAGGGCGTCGACGTGCTGATCGTCGCACCGCTCAACTCCGACGGCCTGGAGCCTGCGCTCAATGCCGCTAAGGACAAAGGCATTCCGGTCCTCACGGTCGACCGCAAGCTGAATGCCGAACCGTGCGAGGACTACATCTCCTTCCTCGGCTCCGACTTCACCGAGCAGGGCAAGCGCGCCGCCGATCAGGTCATCGAGGCGACCGACGGCAAGGCCAATGTCGCGATTCTGCTCGGCGCCTCGGGCAACAACGTCACCACCGAGCGTACGAAGGGCTTCGTCGACCAGATCGGCGCCGAGGCACCCGAGATCGAGATCGTTGCGCAGCAGACCGGTGAGTTCGCCCGCGACAAGGGCCAGCAGGTCACCGAGCAGCTGCTGCAGTCCAACCCCGAGATCGACACCATCTACGCCGAGAACGATGAGATGGGGCTCGGTGCACTCGCCGCCATCCGCGCCGCGGGCAAGCAGCCCGGTGAGGACATCAAGATCTTCTCCGTCGACGGCACCCGCAACGCCGTCAGCGAGATCACCAAGGGCACGTACAACGGTGTGATCGAGTCGAACCCGCGCTTCGGCCCGCTCGCGTTCGACACGCTCGAGAAGTTCTACGCCGGCGACCCGGTCACCGACGAGATCGTGATCGAGGACCGCGAGTACACCCCGGACAACGCCGAGGAGCTCCTGGACTCGGCGTACTGATGCAGCCCGTCCTGCAGGCGCGGGCGGTCGGCAAGCAGTTCTCGGGTGTCATCGCGCTCGACGGAGTCGACTTCGCCCTCGCGCCCGGTGAGAGCCACGCGCTCGTCGGCGAGAACGGCGCCGGCAAGTCCACGTTGATCAAACTGCTGACCGGCGTGTACCGGCCGGACTCGGGCTCGATCGCGATGGACGGCGAGACGGTTCAGTTCTCGCGGCCGGTCGACGCCCAACGCGCAGGGGTCAGCACCATCTACCAAGAGGTCAACCTGATCCCGCAGCTGTCTGCGGCTCGCAACATCTACCTCGGTCGCGAGCCGAAGACGCGGCTGCGCCTCGTCGACTACGCCGAGATGAACGAACAAGCCGCAGAGCTCCTTGCCGAGTACGGCATCGAGGTCGACGTACGACGGCCGCTGCGCGAGCTCGGCCTCGGTGCCCAGCAGATGGTGGCACTCGCCCGCGCCATGAGCATCAACGCCCGCGTCGTGATCATGGACGAGCCGACGTCCTCGCTCGAGCCTCGCGAGGTGAAGACGCTGTTCGACGTCGTTCACCGCTTGCGCGAACGCGACGTGGCGGTGGTGTACGTCAGCCACCGGATGGACGAGCTGTACGAGGTGTGCGAGCAGGTCAGCGTGCTGCGCGACGGGAACCTCGTGCATTCCGGAACTCTCGCTGACGTCTCGCGGCTCGAGCTTGTGTCCCTGATGCTGGGCCGCTCGGTCGACACCTTGCGTACGCGCGGCCTCACCGAGCTGCAGACCGAGCATGCCGAGTCGCAGACTCCACGATTGGTTGCGCGAGGTCTACGCCGACGCCATCGCATAGACGGCGTCGACCTGTCCGTACGCCCGGGCGAGGTCGTCGGGCTCGGCGGGCTGCTCGGATCCGGTCGCACCGAGACCCTGAAGGCCGTTGCGGGCGCCATGCCCCTCGACGAGGGGACCGTTGACGTCGACGGCAGCGACGTACGCTCCGGGTCCGTCGGCGCAGCGATCCGGGCCGGCATCGTGATGCTGCCCGAGGACCGCAAGGCTGAGGGCATCATCCCGCATCTCTCCGTACGCGAGAACATCGTGCTCGCCGCGCTCCCCCGCCTCTCTACGGCCGGTTTCGTCTCGAAGCGTAAGCAACGCCGGGTCGTCGAGGTGATGATGGAACGCCTGCGGATCAAGGCGTCCAGCCCCGAGCAGCCGGTCTCGGAGTTGTCGGGAGGCAACCAACAGAAGGTCATGGTGGCGCGGTGGCTCGCGATGAGCCCGACTGTGCTGCTTCTGGACGAGCCGACTCGTGGCATCGATGTCGGCGCGAAGGCCGAAGTGCAAGCCCTGATCGACGAGCTGGCGGCCGAGGGGCTGGCGATCGTGCTCGTGTCGTCGGAGATCGAGGAGGTCGTCGAAGGCGCGAGTCGAGTCGTCGTGCTCAAGGACGGCGGAGTCGTCACGGAGCTGACGGGTGAGGACGTCTCCGAGAATGGCTTGCTCGCGGCGCTCGCCCAGGCGGCAGAGGTGCCCGCATGACTGCGGTCGAGTCGGCTCCGCGTACGCGCCGCACGACCGATCTCACCGCGTTCGCCCGCGACTACGGCGTGTACGCCGCGTTGGTGATCGTCCTTGTCTACAACACGTTCTTCACCGACGGGTTCATCTCCGGCGACAACCTTCGCGTGCAGCTGATACAGGTCGTCCCGGTGCTGCTGGTTGCCCTCGGCATGGCGCTGGTCATCGGGACGGAGGGCATCGACCTGTCGGTCGGTGCGGTCATGTCTCTTGCCGCCGCGGTCCTTCCGCTCTATCTCGGCTACGGGTTCGTTCCCGCTGTGCTCGCTGCGCTGGTCTGCGGTGCGTTGGTCGGCCTCGTCAACGGTTCGATGGTCGCGTTCGTCGGACTGCAGCCGATCGTCGCAACTCTGGCCCTGATGATCGCCGGCCGGGGTATCGCGCTGGTCGTCTCCGACGAGCAGATGACCAGCGTCGACAACTCGCAGATGCTCGCTCTCGGCATCGACTCGATCCTCGGGATCCCTTACACCGTTGCCGTTGCTCTTGTCATCACGCTTGCCATGGTTGTGCTCGTCTCGCGCACGACGTACGGCCGCCAGCTCGTCGCGATCGGCGGCAACCGGCGTGCCGCCGAGCTCGCTGGGTTGCCCGTACGCCGGATCCTGGTGACGACCTATGTGGTGTGCGGTCTGCTCGCCGCTGTCGCGGGAATCATCGTCACCGCCCGATCCGGGGCGAGCGTACCCTCGACGATCGGCAACCTGATCGAGCTTTCGGCGATCACCGCCGTCGTGATCGGCGGCACTCCCCTGTCCGGCGGGCAGGTGCGCATCGTCGGCACCGTTGCCGGAGCGCTGCTGATCCAAGTCATCATCGCGACCTTGAGCCAGCACAACGTGCCGCCTTCGTACTCGCAGATCGTGCAGGCGCTGATCATCGTCGTCGCCATCTACATCCAGCGCGGGAGGTCGGCATGAGCATCGCGATCGATCCTGCAGAGCGCCGACGCCAGCGGGTCGCCTCCATCGCGCAGAAGCAGGGTGCGTTCGTCGTACTCGCGCTGCTGCTGGTGATCGGCAGTCTCACCTTCGACACGTTCGCCACCCGCTACAGCCTGACGAACATCGTGGTCGAGCAGTCGTTCCTCGCGATCGTCGCACTCGGGATGACGTTCGTGATCCTCACCGGCGGGATCGACCTGTCCGTCGGCTCGGTGTTCGCACTCGGCGGAGTGCTCGCCGCGTACGGCTCGGAGTACGGATTCCTCGGTGCACTCCTGCTTCCGGTCGTCGTATGCGGTGCGATCGGTGCGCTCCAGGGCTTCTGTATCGCGTACGGACGGATGGCACCGTTCATCGTCACCCTCGCCGGGTTGTTGGGCGTACGCGGCCTCGTCTTCGCGATCACCGACGAAGGTGCGGTCACGCCCGACGTCGAGTCGGACGCCTTCGTCTCGCTCGGCCAGGACGGACCGCTCGGGTTCACCTGGTCGGTTGTGCTGATGATCGTCGCGTACGCGGTCGCCGCCGTCATCTTGCATCGCACGAGTGCAGGACAGTCTGCACTGGCCATCGGCGGCAGCGAGGACGCCGCCAACCTGATGGGGCTTCCCGTCCCTCGGATCAAGCTGACGGTCTACCTGATGTCGGGAGTGCTCGCAGGTCTCGCCGGCGCGCTCAATGCCGCTCGGTCTTCGTCGGGGGTGACGACCGTCGGAGTCGGCATGGAGCTGGAGGCGATTGCGGCCGTCGTGATCGGCGGCACTCTGCTGACCGGCGGTCGCGGCGGAATCGCAGGCACGCTCGCCGGTGTGCTGTTGCTCGGCGTGATCCAGAAGTACATCAACTTGATCGGCGACCTCAGCTCGTCGTACCAGAACGTCGTCAGCGGGCTCTTCCTGCTCGCGGTCGTCGTGGTTCAGACCTATCTGTCCCGTAACCGAGACCCGTAAGAGATTCGCCACTAACAACCCAGTTGGAGTGTCCCTGATGAACCGCCTCAGAAACGGCGTGATCGTAGGTGCTTCGGCGGCAGTAGCCGCAGCCCTGCTCTCGGTAGCGCCCTCGCCAGCCAGCCCCGAGAGCAGCGCCTGGGAACCCAAGGATCCCGAGCTGACCACCCCGTGGACTTCGGCCGTCGGGCCGGACAACGCGTTGCCGGACTACCCGCGCCCGCAGCTGCGTCGAGCACAGTGGAAGAACCTCAACGGACTATGGGAGTTCGCGGCTGCCGCCGAGGGCGATGAGCCGCCGGTCGGCGAGGAGCTCGACGAGCGCGTACTCGTCCCGTACCCGATCGAGTCGGCTCTGTCGGGGATCAAGCGGCACGAGGATCGGATGTTCTACCGGCGTACGTTCAAGGTGCCTCGCAACTGGCAGTTGAACGGTCGACACGGCAAGCGTCTGCTGCTGCACTTCGGTGCTGTCGACTACGACGCCAAGGTCTGGATCAACGGCGATCTGGCGACCGAGCACCGAGGCGGGTTCGACCACTTCACCGTCGATGCCACCGACCATCTCCACCGAAGAGGCCCCCAGGAGATCGTCGTCGGGGTCAACGACCTGACCGACGGATTGAAGCAACCGGTCGGCAAACAGCGCATCCCCGCGATCGAGAATCCGGGCGGCATCTTCTACACCCCTGCCTCCGGCATCTGGCAGACGGTCTGGATGGAGCCGGTACGCGCGGCGCATATCGAGGACGTGACGGCGACGACCCGCAAGAACCTCCGCGAGGTCGATGTCACGGTCGACGCCGCCGCGGCGCGTGGGCAGAAGGTCCGGCTTCAGGCACGGCGCAACGGCAGGGTCGTCGCCCGCGGAGAAGGTGTGCCGGGCAAACCGATCCGGCTCGAGATCCGACGGCCCGAGCTGTGGACGCCTGACCATCCGAACCTCTACGACCTCCGTGTCGCGCTATACGACCGGTCGGGTCGACGCGCAGACAAGGCAGACTCGTACTTCGGCATGCGTACGGTCGACTCCGTCGTCGGCAAGGACGGGAAGCGACACATCGTCCTCAACGGCGAACCGACGTTCGTCAACTCGACGCTCGACCAGGGCTACTGGCCCGACGGGATCTTCACGGCACCGACCGACGAGGCACTGGCGTTCGACCTCAAAGCGCATAAGAAGCTGGGGTTCAACGCCGTACGCAAGCACATCAAGGTCGAGCCCGACCGCTGGTACTACTGGGCCGATCGCCTCGGCCTGATGGTCTGGCAGGACATGCCGTCGATGCAGAACGGCCGCAAGCCCGATCCCGAGCAGCCGGCACGCGACCAGTTCGAAGCCGAGTTGAAGACGATGATCGACCAGCACGACGGCTGGACGTCGATCATCGGCTGGGTGCCGTTCAACGAGGGCTGGGGCGAATGGGATGCCGAGGAGACCGGCCGGATCGCCGACTCGGTCAAGGCCGCCGATCCGACCCGACTCGTCAACGCACACAGCGGATACAACTGCTGCGACTCCGAGGGCGACTCGGGCCGCGGCGACATCATCGACTGGCATCAGTACACCGGTCCCGCCGCGCCGTCGCCGACCGCCGACCGCGCGGCAATCGACGGTGAGCACGGCGGCTACGGCCTCGTCGTCGACGATCATCTGTGGCCGGGCGAGCCGGGGGCGTACCAGATGGCGGAGTCCAAGCAGGAGCTGACGGATCTGTACGTACGCAACCAGTCCAGACTGTTGGAGCTCAGCCGCAAGTGCGGGTTGTCCGGCGGCATCTACACCCAGATCACCGATGTCGAGACCGAAGTGAACGGGTTCTTCACCTACGATCGCAAGGTCGAGAAGATGTTCCGCGGACCTGTACGCAAGATCAACGAGAAGCTGTCGCACTCGGGCAATCTGGGGCCGACGCCGCCCGATCCCGACGACGGCACGCCCGGTCTCGACGGCATCCACCGCTGGAGCCTCGACGACGGATCCGGTACGACCGCGGCCGACTCCGTTGGCGACGATGACCTGGCCGTGCAGGACGGCGCAACCTGGGCCGAGGGGAAGGCCGGCAAGGCGCTCGCGCTCGACGGCACCGGTTACGCCGACTCCGACGGTCCTGTCGTCGACACCCAAGGCAGTTTCTCTGTCTCGGCCTGGGTGAAACTCGACGAGACCGGCGGCGGCTTCCAGACGGCAGTCAGCCAGGACGGCGCTGACGCGTCGACGTTCTTCCTCCAGTACGACGGCGGCCAGAACAAGTTCGCGTTCAGCACGCTCGGCGGCCGCGCGTACGCGGATCAGACCGCCGAGGCGGGTCGCTGGTACCACCTGGTGGGCGTACGCGATGCCGCGTCGGGCACGTACCGACTCTATGTCGACGGGCAACCCGAGGGCACGTTGTCGCAGTGTCTCGGCGAGAACTCGACTGGCCCGTTGGCAGTCGGTCGGGCGAAGTACAACGGCGACAACGTCGATTTCCTCGGCGGAGCCGTCGACGACGTCCGCGTGTACGACCGTCCGCTCGATGATGCCGAAGTCACGGAGCTGTTCGAGGGTGCCGCCAGCCATTGACGGAACGCCCCGAGTGGGGTGAAGTCAGAGGATGACGACGCAATCGGAAAGTGCAGAGCAGTCGTACGTGATCGTTGGCGGCGGCCTCGCGGGGGCGAAGGCCGCCGAAACCCTTCGTGCGGAGGGCTTCGACCAGCGCATCGTGCTCCTGTGCGAGGAGGCCGAGGTGCCGTACGAACGGCCTCCTCTGTCGAAGGGTTACCTGCTCGGCAACGATCCGCGCGAGTCCGCGTACGTCCATGAGGCCGAGTGGTACCGCGAGCACGACATCGAGCTGCGGACCTCCACCCGGGTGCGCCGTATCGACCGGTTCGCCTCGGAGGTCGTGCTGACCGACGCGGAGAGGGTGCATTACGACCGACTACTCCTCGCGACAGGCTCCGAGCCGCGCCGGCTCGATGTGCCCGGCGCGGATCTCCAGGGTGTCCGCTACCTTCGTACCCTTCCCGACTCCGATGCGATCAAGCAGACCATCGAGGCCGGAGGACCGATCGTCGTGGTCGGCGCCGGCTGGATCGGTCTCGAGGTCGCGGCGGCCGCACGCGAGAACGGCGTCGAGGTCACCGTGCTCGAAGTCGCCGACCTGCCACTGCAGCAGGTTCTCGGCGACGAGGTGGCATCGGTGTTCGCCGACCTCCACCGCGAGCACGGCGTCGACCTACGGCTCGGCACGGGCATCGCATCGATCGAGGGTACGGACGGTCGGGTGTCCGCGGTGACCACGAGCGACGGGTCGTCGGTTCCGGCGGCCGCGGTCGTCGTCGGCATCGGTGCGTCTCCGCGTACCTCGCTCGCCGAGGACGCCGGACTCGTAGTCGACAACGGAGTACACGTCGATCCGCATCTCTTCTCCTCCGACCCGGTGATCCTCGCCGCCGGCGATATCGCAGCGGTCGAGCATCCGGTACTGCACCAGCGCATCCGCGTCGAGCACTGGGCCAATGCACTCGCGACCGGCCCGCATGCTGCGCGCTCGATGATGGGCCAAGACGTCGTGTTCGAGGAGCTGCCGTACTTCTTCACCGACCAGTACGACCTCGGCATGGAATACATCGGCTACACAACACCCGGCACGGTTGACGAGGTCGTACTCCGCGGCGACGTCGCCGGCCGAGCCTTCTACGCTTTCTGGCTCACATCGGGCCGGGTCGCTGCCGCGATGCACGTGAACCTGTGGGACGACGGCATCGACCCCGCCAAGGCGCTGATCCTCGACGGCGGACCCGTGGACACAGCGAAACTCGCCGACCCGTCCGTGCCTCTCGCCGAGACCCTCGTACGCTCTGAGGGTTGAGCGACGACCAGACCGCTTCCTGGGTTGACACTTTCATCGTTTCCCGTACGTCTCGGTGCAGACCGCATTGGCGGCGACGAGGATCCCGTTCCGGTGGGTTCGGTTGCTCGTCGGCTGACCCGATCCGCTGGTTTCCCGGTTGCCGGTCTGCCCTCAGCTGACCGGCCGAGAAGATTCTTCAAGAATCTTCGTTTTTCCTTGTGGATAAGGCCTTCTGGCCCCCGATGTTGTCAGTGGCGGCTGGCATGATGTGGGTTATGAGGACGGCGAATCTGATCGACGATGTCGAGACCACCGATGGTCTCGACGTCGCTGCGGCCGCTCGTGCTCAGCTCGCCCGCATCGAGGCTGCGCAGTTCGATGCGGTGTTGGCGTATCTGCGGCAGATCGCGTCGGAGCCGCTCGCCCAGGCCGGTGGGGTGAATGAATGGACCCGTTACGGCGGATCCGGGACACCGTCGGTGTCGGAGTATGCGGTCGCCGAAGTCGGACCCGTCCTCGGCCTGTCCGCCAACGGCGCCCGTGCGCTGATCGCCGATGGCCTGGATCTGGCGTATCGGCTGCCGCGGCTGTATGCGTGTCTGCATGACGGGAGTGTGGATGGGTGGCGGATCCGGAAAGTCGCGCGTGCGACGCGGGGGTTCACCATCGCCCAAGCCTCCGATGCCGACCGGCGGTTGTCGGCTGCGAATGTCGACGGAACGCCGTTGATCGCACGGATCACCATGCCCCGGCTACAGCTGGTGCTCGATCAGATCCGGTTCGTCGACGACCCCCACGGCGCCGAAAAGAAGCGCCGTGAGGC